>NZ_AMSD01000002.1 GCF_000478685.1 Candidatus Photodesmus katoptron Akat1
TACGTTTGTAATTTTCTTTTCTCGTTTTATTGCCAACATTGTTGCTTCAAATAATAGTGGGGAAGGAGAAGAAACTGGACCTAATATGATGGTTTACTTTTTGTTTCTTTAGTTCTTGATTTAGTATTCGGTCTTTTAGCTAGTATAATTGTTATGTGGTATAGTCGTCAACGTGAATTTCGCGCTGACTCTGGTGCAGCAAGTTTAGTTGGTAAAAAAGCATGATTTCTGCATTGCAACGTTTAAGAACAAATCCAAACTCTAAACTTGAGAGTTCTATGGCAGCATTCGCTATCAGTGGAAAGAAATCTGTACTTAGTTTGTTAATGAGTCATCCTCCGATCCAGAGAAGAATTGATGCGCTTCATTTTAATAGCAGCAATTAAATTGCAATTAGCTATTAATCTTAACTGATAGTGTACTAGTACTAATTATTAGATTAGTTTAGTTATTAGTTTAGTTAGTACAATAACAATAGACTGGTTTTCTTTTTTCAGTGAAGATGAAGACGATCCAATCATTTATTTAAGCTGATATTGTCAGCTAGCCTAATGGCCTGTCCAATATATTGTTCAGGTGTTATTTTTCTAAGACGTTCTTTTAGTTTTTTAGGAAGATCTGACTTTTGAATAAAATCATGTATAATTTTCTTATCAATAATTTTATTACGAGTTAAATCCTTCAATTTTTCGTAAGGTTTAGGTACTCCATAACGGCGCATTATTGTTTGTATTGGTTCTGCTAATATTCCCCAATTTTTATTTAATTCGGTAAGTAAAGCTTCACGATTTATTTTAAGTTTAGAAATTCCTTTTAATGTAGAAGTATATGCAATGATTGTATAACCAATTCCAACACCAAGATTGCGCAATACAGTAGAATCAGTTAAATCTCTTTGCCAACGAGAAATAGGAAGTTTTTTAGCTAAATGATCAAATACAGCATTAGCAAGTCCTAGATTTCCTTCTGAATTTTCAAAGTCAATTGGGTTAATTTTATGTGGCATTGTTGATGAACCAATTTCATTGGTAGATGTTTTCTGTATAAAGTAATTTAAGGCTATATAACCCCATATATCACGATTAAAATCTATAAGAATAGTATTAAATCTTGAAATTGCATGAAATAGCTCAGCTATATAATCATGTGGTTCAATTTGAGTTGTATAAGGATTCCAAGTAATACCTAAGGATTTCGTAACAAATTCTTTGCTTAATAAATGCCAATCTACTTTAGGATAAGCAGCATAATGAGCATTATAATTACCTACAGCGCCATTAAATTTAGCTAGAATTTCTATCTTTTGGATTTGTTTATATTGACGCTTCATACGGTATAGAATATTAGCCAGCTCTTTACCCATTGTTGATGGAGAAGCAGGTTGACCATGCGTACGTGATAAAAGGGGTATATCTCGATATTCAATAACAAGAGCAGTAATTGTATTTATGATTTTTTTAATTTTAGGAAGGATGATATTATCGCGTGCTTCCTTTAACATAAGTGCATGAGCAACATTATTAATATCTTCTGAGGTACATGCAAAGTGAAAGAATTCACTTACTGAGTGTATTTCATGAAATTTTGCTGCTTTTTCTTTAAGGAAATATTCTATAGCTTTAACATCATGGTTAATTTGATCTTCAATTTCTTTAATACGCATTGCATCTTGTTCAGAAAAATTATCTTTAATATCATCCAGATACTTATTGGCTTTATTACTAAATTGGGGAACTTCTTTAATATGAACAGTTGAAGATAGTTTTTTAAACCAAAGTATTTCAACAATGACACGATATTTAAGAAAAGCTAACTCACTAAAAATTTTTCGTAAATCAACTGTTTTCTTTTCATAACGACCATCCAGAGGAGAAATAGCAGTTAGTGAAGATAATTCCATATTATATTTTACCTTGTAAATAGGAATGAATGGAACGAATTTGCTAGAATTATATTCTAGCAAGTAAAACACTTGCTTGTTCAACCATTTTTTTTCGATTAAAAATTAAGTTTCGTCGTTTTCCACCAACTTGACGCCAAAGAACGACACTTCGAGTGCCTGATAGTAACAAAGCTCGTACTTTATATTGATTAATTTTATTTTGTATCACTGAATGAGTTCCCATAACTTGAATGCGAGGACCTATAGGACTTATAATATCAAGATAAATATTAGATAATTGTTCAATTATTTTTTCATGAACTAATTCTAAGTGTTCAAGTTGGTCAGTTAAGACTGAAATTCGTTTGGCAAGTTGGTCCATAGCATCATGATGACGACTTAATTTTCGTTCTAGATTTAGTAAATTAATAATATAACGGATGATTTCAATGCTTTCAGGTGTATTATCTATACCTTTTGCAAGTTGTTTAATTCCAATTTTTAAATTAGCTTCTTCGCCATAAACATTAATTGTACTATTAGGATTAGTATTAAATATAGCATTTAAAGAAGTTTTAAATCCATTCAGATCACATGTGCCACTTTTAGCAACCTGTTGGACTAAGGTAACAGCTTGATAAATACCAGAAAAAGCAATAGTACGATTATAAATTGTTTTATTAGGCAAATTATTTTCTCCAAGTGGCTTTAATTAATTTTATTCTTGAATAATACCACCACCAAGACAAATGTCCTTTAAGTAGAAAACTGCAGATTGTCCAGGAGTTACAGCTATTTGAGGCGAATCAAAAACAATGCGAATACTTTTACAATTAATTGGAATTAAGGTGCAAGGAGTATCTTTTTGACGATAGCGAGTTTTTACTGTACAAGTAATCGGTTTTGTCATTGGCACTCTATCTACCCAGTATAATTTTGAAACAATACATTCTTTAGATTTTAAAAGTATATGCTCTTTGCCCGGTACGACAATAAGAACATTTCTTTTTATATCTTTTTTAGCTACATACCATGGTTTACCATTACTGTCTTTTTGTCCGCCAATACCTAGTCCTTTTCTTTGCCCTAATGTATGATACATTAAACCTTTATGTTCACCTATTACTTTACCTTCTTGTGTTTCAATCTTTCCTGGTTGTGCTGGTAAGTAGCGCGATAAAAAGTCAGAAAATTTTCTTTTCCCAATAAAACAAATGCCTGTAGAGTCTTTTTTATTTGCAGTGATAAATCCTTGCTCTTTCGCAATACATCGAACCTCAGATTTTTTAAAGTTACCAAGTACAAATAGACTTCGAGCAATTTGTTTATGGCTAAGGGTATAAAGAAAGTAACTTTGGTCTTTTGTATTATCTATACCACGTAACATTTTCGGTTTTGCATTTTTATGCATAAAGGAACGACGAACATAGTGTCCCATAGCAATATAGTCAGCATCAAACACTTCATTAGAAAATTCTAGAAAAGTTTTAAATTTAATTTCTTTATTGCAAAGGATATCAGGGTTAGGGGTTCTTCCTGCTTTATATTCTTCTAAGAAGTGCTTGAATACATTATCCCAATACTCTGAAGCAAAATTGACAGTATGGAGATTAATATTCAGCTGTTCACATACTGCCTGCGCATCAGAAAGATCCTGTGCTGATGCGCAATATGTTTCATTGTCATCCTCCTCCCAGTTTTTCATGAAGAGAGCTTCAACATGATACCCTTGTTTCTGTAAAAGATAAGCAGAAACTGAAGAATCAACTCCACCAGACATGCCAAGAATAACTTTCTTATTGCTATTTTTAGACATTTTTAGATAGCACCATTTAAGCATCATAAAAGAATTATTCTAACAGAAATATTACTTAATTGATAGTACTGAAATAAAATCAACATATTTCTTAAAACACTATACGATAGTCATAAAAGTTTGATTGTTGAATTATTTAATATAATTTCTTTAATGAAAGAATATTAATAGCATAAATATTGGACATATTATTTTTATATAAATAGGCCAAATTTTCCAAAAAAAACTTTCTTGTATATTTGCATAACCTTTTTTAAGTTCTTGCAATACCTTGTTTCTATTCCATAACCAACCTGAAATTAAGGCAATAAATAATCCAATAATTGGTTGCATGTAAACAGTAGTTAATTGTACAAAAAAACTAAATAATTCATTAAAATTCCATATTATTATTGAAGAAATAGTTATAATTATTACACTAATCCAGGTAACAGCAATTGACCGACTTTGATTCAGCTCTTCTATTGCACATGAGACAGGAACTTCTAGCATTGAGATAGAAGAAGTTAGCGTAGCAATGATCATTAATAAGAAAAAAATGCTACTAATAACAAGACCAGATGTTCCCATTGTATTAAATAAATTAGGAAGCACTTTAAATACTAAAGTATCAGAATGAAGTAATTTACCTGATTCTGAAAAAATTTGTACTCCATTATTTTGTGCTACAAACATAGCAGGGAGAATTAGTAAGCCAGCAATAAATGCGATAGCAGTATCAAATATTGCTACTTGAGCAGCTATTGTAGGTAAATTAGTATCTTTTTTTAGGTAAGAACCATAAACCATCATTGTGCAAACTCCTAGCGATAGTGAAAAAAAAGCCTGTCCCATTGCACTTATTGCCAAATTAAAACTAAGATGTGAAAAATCAGGAATTAGATACATCTTTAGTCCTTCTTTAGCTCCAGATTGAGTAAAGATGTATATAGTCATGATAATAAAAAGAACCAGTAAGAGAGGCATCAGATAGGTTGAACATTTTTCAATACCATTAGCAATACCATTTCTAACAACTAACATAGTTAGTAACATAAATATTATCATAAGCATTAAATTTCTAGCTATACTAAAAGTGGTTAGCCAATTAGCAGTATTATTCATTCCTAATAATTTAACTCCATTACTAATAAAATAACCAATTAGCCAGCCAGCTATAATCGCATAGAAACTTAAGATAAGTGAAACTGCTACTATGCTTATAATAGCAATCCAGCTAATTTTCCATTTAGGAGAAATTTTTTTTAAAGACCTAATTGGATTCGACTGAGCATAACGGCCAATGGTGAGTTCGGCAACTAATATAGGGAATGCTAATAAAAATACCATTAGCAGGTAAATAATTAAAAATACTGCCCCACCATTGTTTGCTGTTTGTGTTGGAAACCCCCAAATATTTCCTAAACCAATAGCAGAACCTGCTGCTGCCATAATAAAACCAAACTTTGAAGAAAAGTGATTTCTAGAATTGCTTGCCATATATAATACCGATATCATGTTTATTTATAGGTTAATTAGTTTTTTATATTCTTATTAAAAGTCAAAGGACTTGCTAGGCTTTATCATAGTTAACATTGTTTTTACTTATCCATCTGTTAATAATTTCCGTAGTATTTTTAGGGTGATTTTTGTAAATATAGTTCGAAATTTTTTTTATTTTTGGAATTAAGTATTGATCTCGCATCAAATCAGCTATCTTAAAATCGATTAATCCAGTTTGTTTTGTACCTAGTATTTGACCAGGACCTCGCATTTCTAAGTCTTTTTGAGCAATAAAAAAACCATCATTACTATTACGCAATACACTTAGTCGGTTTTTTGCAATTTTAGAAAGTGGAGTATGATATAATAATACACAATAACTTGCTATTTTCCCTCTTCCTATACGACCACGAAGTTGGTGAAGTTGAGCCAGACCAAGTCTTTCTGCATTTTCTATAATCATTAAGCTAGCATTTGGTATATCTACGCCAACTTCAATAACAGTAGTAGATACTAAAAGGTGAAGCTTATTATCTTTGAATTCATTCATTATTTTTTGTTTTTCATTAGAATTCATTCGACCATGTAATAAACCAATTTTTATATTAGGTAGGTTTTTTCTTAATTTATTTGCTATATCAATTGCTGATTCTGCTTTTAATACTTTTGAATCATTAATTAGAGTACAAATCCAATAAGCTTGTTTTTCTTCATTTAAACAAGCCTTATATATGTGTTTCATGATATCAGAACGTTTACTTGATGGTATTGCTACTGTTTGAACAGGCGTTCGATTAGGAGGTAATTCATCGATAATTGAAATTGCAAGATCAGCATAGATAGTCATTGTTAGTGTTCTAGGAATAGGTGTTGCTGTCATGATTAATTTATGTGGGTAAATTTCGTACTTTAATCCTTTCTTACGCATTTCTAATCGTTGATGAACTCCGAATCTATGTTGTTCATCAATAATTACTAAAGCTAAGTTATAAAACTTTACATGTTTTTGGAAAAGAGCTTGGGTACCAATTATCATTTTAGCTTCGCCATTAGCGATTCGTGTTAGTTCTGTTATTTTGGATTTCCCTTTTAATTTACCTAATAAGAAACTTAGTTTTATGTTAATTCTATCAAACCAGTTGCAAAATGTAATAATGTGTTGCTCTGCTAGTAATTCAGTCGGAGCCATAAATGCAACTTGATAGCCATTTTCAATAGCTTGTATTGCTGCTAATGCAGCAATCAAGGTTTTTCCTGATCCAACATCACCTTGAAGTAGACGCATCATAGGTTGAGTTTTAGTAAGATCGTCCTCAATTTCTTTCGCTACTTTTATTTGAGCATTAGTAAGTGAAAAAGGAAGTTGTTTTAGTAGATTTTTTTTTAAAAAAACGGACCTTGTCAAGGAAATCGCCGTTGCTTTTTTATTCTTATGTCGTATTTTTAGAATAAACAAATTCTGTGCTAAGAGTTCCTCTAAGATCAATCTAATTTTTGCTGGATGTTTATTTTTGTGAAGTATACTTATATTAGTGTATTTTGAAGGTCTATGAATAATATGAATTGCTTGAGTTATGGTTATTTGTCCATCATATAACCCTACTGGAAGCAATTCTTTTACACTTGTAGTTTTAAGAATTTTTAATGCTTTGCTAGTTAAGTTGCGTAAAGTAGTTTGTTTTAAGTTTCCAAGGCGTGGATAAATAGGAGTAAGATTATGCTGGATATTAGGAGTTCTTTGAGGTGTGAATAATTTATAATCAGGATGGACCATTTCTAATCCCGTGTATCCTTGTTTCACTTTTCCATAAGCGTATACTAATTTACCTTTTAAAAAAAAATTTTTAAATTTATCAGAAACATTTAAAAAACGCAAAACTATTTCATTTTTTCCATCACTAACTGTAACAGTAAATATTTTTTGTTTGTAAAAAAATGTATCTAAGTGAATGATTTTTCCTTGAACAGCAGCAGAAAGACCAATGTATAATTTAGCTATAGGATAAATACGAGTACGATCTTCATAACGTAATGGCAGATGAAATAGTAAATCTTGAACGTTTTTAATTCCTTGTTGAGTTAATTCCTCAATCAATTTATTGGTTATCTGAGGAAGTGAGCTCAAATGGATATCTGATAAAAAAACCGGCATAATAAACTTAATTGATAATCGATTATAGTATAACTCTCAAAAATATAGTAAATTATTTTTTCTTTTGATTGTACCAGAGTTGAATATCTATATTAAGATATAGATAACACTTGATTTCTTTATTTGCGTTTTACTTTGATCACATATGGCATGACACGAATTTTTTTTATAATACTAGCAAGATGTTTTCGACAATTAGTTGTCAGAGATACCGTAACTGTATGAAGATGGTGATTACGTTCTTCAGTTGATAATCCATGAATATTAGAGTTCGTTTTGGAAATAGTATTAATTAATTCTGCTAACGAGTTATGATGGTTTTTTGTATCGATTTTTAGCTCTGTTATAAATTCTCGCTTGTAATCATCTGACCATTTCACTGCCATATGTTTATCAGGTTCTTTTTGATAACCATGTATATTAGGACAAATTTCACGGTGTACTATTAATCCTCGACCAGGAGAAATATAAGCAATAATGTGATCATTAGGAATAGGATGGCAGCAGTTAGCAAATGTTAGCAACATGCCTTCTGAACCTAGAATAGGAAGCTTGTTTTTATGGGTAATGTTTGTTTTATATTTAGTTTTAGTTATGTTATCTCCAAGTAATCGTCGAGCTACAACAGTACTTATAAGTTCACCAAGACCAATCTCTGCTAATAGGTCTTCAATGTTATCTAGCTTTAGCTCTCTTAAAACGCGTTGAATATGAATCTCAGTAATATCAGATAAAGAAAAATCTCCTAATGCATGATTTAGTAAACGACGCCCTAAAGTAATAGATTCTTCTCTACGCATTGTTCTTAAAATTTGACGAATTTTAGTTCGGGCACGAGAAGTCATTACATAGTTGAGCCAGGAAGCGTTTGGACGAGCGCAAGGAGCAGTAAGAATTTCGATAGTTTGGCCATTTTTAAGTGATTTACTTAATGGATATGGATTTCTCTCAACATTTGCACCAACACACATGTTACCTACATCAGTATGTACTGCATAGGCGAAATCTACAGCAGTTGCACCTACTGGTAATTCAATGATACGACCTTTTGGAGTAAAGACATAAATTTCATCAGGAAATAAGTCAGATTTAACGTTTTCAATAAATTCAAATGAGTTATCTGCACTTTTTTGTAATTCTGATAAACTTTGCATCCAGCGTTGTGCTTTGATTTGTGCTGTAGTTCCAGTCCAAATATTATTACCTTCTGTGCATGACCAATGTGCAGCTATACCTTTATCAGCCATCTGTTCCATATCTTCAGTTCGAATTTGTACTTCTACAGGTACTCCATGCGGACCAACCATAGAAGTATGTAAAGATTGATATCCATTAGCTTTAGGTACTGCAATATAATCTTTCATTCGATTAGGTCGAGGTTTATACAAGTTATGTATTTGTCCAAGTGCTCGATAACAATCATCAGAATCCTTTACTACTACGCGGAAAGCATAAACATCCATAATTGTATGAAAACGCTGTTCTTTAGATTTCATTTTGTTATAAATTGAGAATAGATTTTTTTCTCGACCCAATACTCTTGCCTTCAAACTAGCTTGTTCTAAATGCTCTGCAATTTCATTATGAATACGTTGTATTATATCTTTACGATTACCACGAGCAGAACAAAGTACTTTTTTAAATACCCTATAACGATCTGGATAAAGCGCTTCAAACCCAAGCTCTTCAAGTTCAGTTTTAATATTATGTATTCCGAGACGATGTGCTAAAGGAGAGTATATTTCCAGTGTTTCTCTTGCAATGCGACGTTTTTTATCAGGGCGAAGTGCATTTAATGTACGCATATTATGAATACGGTCAGCAAGCTTAATGAGAATAACCCGAATATCCTGTACCATAGCCAGGACCATTTTACGAAAATTTTCGGCTTGGGCTTCCTTTCGATCTCGAAATTTTAGTTTATCTAACTTAGAAACTCCATCCACTAACTCCGCAACTGTCTTACCAAATTTATTTGTTAGTTCTTCTTTAGTGACATTACAGTCTTCAATAACATCATGAAGTAAGGCAGCTTGTAGTGTTTCGAGATCAAGACGCATTTCTGCTAGGATAGAAGAAACAGCTACCGGATGCATAATATAAGGGTCACCGCTTGATCGTGTTTGTCCTTTATGAAAGTTTTTTGCTATCAAATAGGATCGAAACAAAGCTTCAATTTGAGGCCCTTTTAAGTATTCTTGGGCAATGCCTTTAAGGTCATAGAAGAGATACAAATTTATAAGCCAGAAAGATTACCAATTTAAAATAGAGCATTAAAAAACATTATATTTTGGAAACAATTGATGTCTAGATCCAAAATCTAGTGAATCTGAATGATGTTGCTTGTTGTTGCTTACTGCAGCTAATTCTGCAGCTTCTTGTTCTTGTTGCTCTTGGCGTTCACGAGTATCAAGAAAGTTTTTAGTGATTAAACCTTCTTCTATTTCACGAAGAGCAATAACTGTTGGTTTATCATTTTCTTCTGGTATTAGTGAATTTTTTCCACCAATTTGCATTTGACGAGCGCGTCGTGCTGCAATGAGAACTAAATCAAATCGATTGCCCACTTTTTCGACAGCATCTTGAACAGTTATACGTGCCATGAGAACTCCAGGTTAGTTAAACAAAAATCTTAACTAAAAAAAGTCAAGAAATAAAAAACTCATACATACTAATTTTAAATTCATTTTTCTAAAAGCCCTTGAATTAGATCATGATATTTATAAATCTGCTTATCTTTTTTTAATCTTTCTGAACGAATAATTGCTTGAAAATCTACCAAAGCTGTATCAAAGTCATCATTTAAGATAATATAGTCATATTCGTTATAGTGAGAAATCTCTGATTCTGCTTCCGCTACACGTCTAGCAATATCACTCTTGCTATCTTGAGCACGAGAATTTAAACGATATTCCAATTGACAATAGGAGGTTGGTAATATAAACACACTTTTCGAAAAAGGAATTTCCTTACGGATTTGACGTGCACCTTGCCAATCAATATCTAGAATAACATCACTACCATTATTTACATTCTCTAACATCCAATTACGCGATGTACCATAATAGTTACCAAACAATTCTACATGTTCTAGGAACTCATTTTGAATTATTAGGTCTTCAAAAGATTTTCGATTTATAAAGTAATAATGGATGCCATTTTGCTCATTTGGTCGCATATTACGAGTGGTGTAAGATATGGATAGCTTTATTGTATTCATTAAATCGTTCTTTAATATTGCAGAGATCAAACTAGACTTCCCTGCACCACTAGGTGCAGATACAATATAAAGAGTGCCTTCTACTTTTGTTTTTGATAAGCCCATAATCCTTACTATAAGAAGAATGTAATCAATTTAACTTTAAAAACCAAAGGTAATCCGTCTTCTTAACTGATTGCTGTTCATTAAAATTAGAAAAAACCATGAGGATAACTATACACAAACGGAGATAGTATCACAAAAGGAAATGGATTGTGTATATTATTTTATGTTTTTTGAGTTAACCATCATTTATTTTAGTATGGAATATATGATTTAATCCTTATTAAAAAATTAAAAGTTTACATAGAATGCCTCTCCATCTTTGCGTATCTCTTAATAAAGATAAATATCATATATATTATTCTAGACAGAGAGGTGCTAGATTTTCTATTCTTGATTCATTACTAGTTAGAAAATTTATTATAAAATGTGTATTTCATATTTATTAATGAGTTCATTTTAAGGTTGTTTTTTTGGTAGAAAAAAAGTACAAATAGTGAATTTTGTTTTCTAAAATTCTTGTCTAGTAGCTTGTATCAAGCAATTAAAAATAGGTTTGCTTTTTAGTTTCATAATGATAGTCACCTTATAGCATTTTAATACTATAACATTGTAGTTGGATAGTAAGGTGACCAAGCTTAGTAGAACTAGGTTATAGATTTCTATTAGAAATCCACATTATAGGTAAATAAAGGAATCAAGTTTTTTATTAATTAGTATTTCTTTGTTTTGATTATATTTAGTAGAATGAATTGAAAATACTGAAGATACTAGTAAATATTAACTTGCTTTAGCAGGTGTTTCTTAGTATTTTTTGATATCTTTTTTAGTTTTTTCGAGAAAAAGCATTTCAAATTAATACGAGTTTGACACTTCTAATAAGAAGTATTTTTGTAAGCTTTAAATTTTTAGCTAATTGAACACTTACTTTTAAAAAGATGTTAATCCAGGTTAACCAATATTATAATTGTAAGAAAAAACTAAAACGAAATATTTATCAGTATTACCCGTATTATTATTTATGAATTAGAGAATCCTATACAATTTTAAAGGATAAGAGACTATTGGTAACGTGAATTAGTTAGTGATTTATTCGGTAAAGATTTATATCTTTTATGTATCCACATCCATTGTTCTGGTGCACGTAGAATAATTTTTTCTATATACTGATTCATATAGATAGCCGCATTTATTTTATTTTTTTTAGGATAATTTTCTTCAATTGATTTATCTGCGATGATTTCGTATCTATTATCTGCATTTCTAAAACCAGATCCTAGTACAATGGCACATTTAGTAGCATAAATCAGGATGCTAGGACCTGTAGTTGTACATGCTTCTTTTACTTCAAAAAACGGGACGAAAACCGATTGATTATGACCATAATCTTGATCAGGAAGATAAAATAGACGGTTCCCTTTTTTAAGTACACGAATCATTTGTTTTAGATTAGTTCTATGTATTAGCTTATTGCCATTTCTCGTACGTCCACGATATTGAATAAATTCGTAAACTGGATTTTTATTTGGTCGATAAACACCATAACCTGATAGACCGAGTATGGCAAATGCTCGTGCTGTAATTTCTAGATTGAGCGAATGCACACAACAAAGAAGCACCCCTTTTTTTTTATTATCTAATCTTTTTAGCTCCTTAACATCTTTAGTTAATAGAATGTTTTTTAATCTCCACGTGGGCCAAAACCAAGCTACACCCGTTTCAATCAACGCTATACCTGTGTTTTTAAAATTTTCTATTACTAATTGTTTTATTTCATCTTTACTCATTTTAGGAAAACTAAGTTCTAAATTTCGTTTTGCTATTTTTGCTCGTTTCCTTTCTAAATACATGCTTAAAATTCCTATGCATCTCCCTAATTTTAATAGGAAATAAAAAGGAAGTATATTAACTAAGATTGCTAATAATGATAAACCAATCCAAACCAACCAATTTTTAAAATAAAATAGTTCAATTGAAAGTTGAGGTTTTACAAATTTCTCGTTATCCATAATTTTTACTTTATTTGTTTTTTATCATGTTTATAGGATAGTTTTATTAACAAGAACAAAAGCATCCTTTATGATGATTCGATTTTATATGCTTACTATGAGAGATTTCTTTTTTCTTCTTCAAACTAATGAGTAATAGATTTATTATGTATAATAAGGATGAACAAATTATCAAAGTAAATTACAGACATTCACTAATATAAAGCAGAATTGCTTTTGCTAATTTAGTTTTTGAAGTTAATGGTAATTGTGTTTTTTTTTGTTTTTCATAAATGGTGATTGCATTATAATCACTATTAAATCCCTGATTGGAACATGCTACGTTATTCGCACAAATTATATCCAGATTTTTTTTAATAAGTTTATCAAGGGTATTTTTTTCAATATTTTGAGTTTCAGCAGAGAAGCCAACAGTAAATGGTCTGTTTTTTACCAATTTACCAACATCGGCAACAATATCTGGGTTTTTTACTAACCTAATATTCATTTGAGTTCTATTATCAGTCTTTTTAATTTTTTGACTTGATATAGTTTTCGGTCTGTAATCAGCTACAGCAGCACAGCTAATAAAAACATCATGTTTAATTGCATGATTCAATATAGTTTGATGCATTTCTAGAGCACTTTTAACGCTAATACGAGTTATATTTTTAGGTTTAGAAATAGAGACAGGTCCGCTAACTAGTGTAACTTTAGCTCCAAATAGTTTAGCTGCTTCTGCTAAGGCATAACCCATTTTCCCAGAGCTATAATTAGTGATATATCGTACAGGGTCAAGTGCTTCATGAGTAGGACCTGCAGAAATTAATATTGATTTACCCTGAAGACATTTAATTTGAAAAAAAACCTCACATCGCTCAACAAGTTGTATTGGTTCTAACATCCTACCTAGACCAAGATTTCCACATGCTTGTTTGCCAGATTTTGGCCCCCAAATATTTATGCCTCGTTCAGCAAGGATAGTAAGATTCTCTTGAGTTGCTCTATTAAGATACATGTTTTGATTCATAGCTGGTGCTATTGAAATAGGTGTATTTGTTGCTAAAATTAATGTAGATAATAGGTCATTAGCAATTCCTACTCTCATATTTGCAATGAGATTTGCTGTAGCAGGAACTAGTAAAATTAAATCAGGCCATTTTGCTAGCTCAATATGTTTCATGGAATACTTTTTTCCAGAACAACTAAATGATATCGGATAACCTGAAATAGTTTGCATTGTAAGAGGAGTAATGAATTTTGTTGCCGTTTGTGTCATGACCACTCTAATATCAGCTCCAAGTTCAATTAGAGTCCGTGCAAGTTCTGCGCACTTATATGCGGCAATTCCACCAGTAATGCCTAAAAGGATTCTTTTTCCGGACAAGGTTTGCATGGATCTCATTTTCCTTACAACACAGCATAATAGTATAAAACTAAAAGAATCTAAATTAACTTTCTTAATATTAATTTAATTTTTTCGGTTTGAAAGAGTTTGAGATATCGCTTCTATATTATCTTTCGCATCACCAAACAACATTGCTGTATTTTCTTTAAAGAAAAGTTTATTTTGTATTCCCGCATACCCTGTGTTCATAGAACGCTTTAATATAATAACATTCCGAGCATGCCATACTTTCAATACAGGCATTCCTGCTATTAGACTATTTTCTTCTTCGAGAGCTGCTGGATTAACTGTATCATTTGCGCCAATAACTAAAACAGTATCAGTTTTACTTAGTTTATGATTTATTTCATCCATTTCAAAAACAAGATCATAAGGTACTTTAGCTTCTGCAAGAAGAACGTTCATATGTCCTGGCAGTCTACCAGCAACAGGATGAATTGCAAATTTTACATCAATATTTCGAGCTCGTAATTTTTCAGTCATTTCATACACTGGATATTGGGCTTGAGCTACTGCCATACCATATCCGGGAACAATAATAATTGATTTAGAATTTATAAGAGTTTTAGTAACATTTTCAATGTCTGTTGTGTAATATTTTCCTATTGTAGAATCTGAATCGATTGTTTGAATTTGACCAAATCCACCAGAAATTACACTAATGAATGAGCGATTCATTGCTTTGCACATAATGTAAGAAAGAATAGCACCTGAAGATCCAACTAGCGCACCAGTTATAATTAACAAGTTGTTTTGAAGCATAAAACCAGTTGCGGCTGCCGCCCAACCTGAGTATGAATTGAGCATTGAAATAACAACTGGCATATCAGCACCGCCAATAGAAGCAACTAAATGATATCCAAATGCAAGTGAAATTAAAGTTGTTGTAGTTAATATTAGCACTTTCCAATTAGTTCCAGTTTCTATGAACTGAAATAATAAAAATATGGAAATTAAAAGTGCAGCAATATTCCATATGTGCTTGTACGGAATGTTTAACGGTTTAGAAGAAAGGATTTCCCTTAGTTTTCCAAAAGCAACTAGTGAACCTGAAAATGTAATTGAACCAATAAAAATTGCTAAGAATATCTCAACTAAATGAATGACTTGTTCAGTTTGAGTTATATATTCTTCTTGAAGAAGAATATAATTATTATAGCCAACTAAAATAGCTGCCATTCCTACAAAGCTATGGAGAATTGCAACCAGTTCAGGTATTTTTGTCATCTCAACTTTCTTAGTGTATTTAATACCAATAGTCCCACCAATTAGCATAGCAATAACAGTCCAAATTAATCCTTCATATCCTTGAGAAAATATAGTTGCGATAAGAGCTATGCTCATACCTGCCATTCCGTAATAATTTCCTAAACGTGCCGTTTTTTGTTTAGAAAGACCGGCTAAGCTTAAAATAAAAAAGACAGCAGCAAGAATGTAAGCTGTATGTACTAATCCTGAAGACATATTGGATTCTCCTTCAATCTTTATGAAACATTTTAAGCATACGTTCAGTTATAGTAAACCCCCCGAATATGTTGATGCTTGCAATAAGCACGGCAATGAATGACAATAAAGTTACGATTCCACTGCCTTGTTCTATTTGTAATAATGCGCCAACAATTATGATACCAGAGATTGCATTTGTCACTGACATTAATGGGGTATGAAGTGCATAGGTTACATTCCAAACAACGTAATAACCGATTATGCAGGATAGAACAAGCACAGTAAAATGCTCAAAAATGGCTTCTGGAGCATTAAATGCAATCCAACCTAATACTCCTACGAGAACTGATAATATTAAAAATTTCTTTAATGATAATATAGGGTTAGCTGGATTAATCTTCGTTTTACTAACTGGATTAACCTTCGTTTTACTAAGTTTTTCTACTTGTTTTGTTGGAGATATTGATATTGGAATAGGTGGTGCTGGCCAGGTTATTTCCCCTTTTTTATGACGGTCACACTTCGCAAAATCACATCTTCAAGATTAATACTAATTTGACCATCTTTCCCTTTGCATAATAACTTAAATAGGTTAAGAATGTTAGTAGCGTAAAGTTCTGATGATTGACTAGGAAGTCTTGCTAGTATATTAGTATAGCCTATAACTTTGCTTCTGTTATCTGTTGTGACGACTTTATCAGGTATTGTATACTCACAATTTCCACCATTAGAAGCAGCAAGGTCAACTAGAACAGATCCAGGCTTCATATTATCTACCATATCTTTGGTGATTAGTATTGGTGCAGGTTTTCCTGGAATTAATGCACTAGTGATAATTATATCTATATCTTTGGTTTGGTTCGCATATAGTTCTTGAGCTTTTTTATTAAAATGATCGGACATTTCTGTTGCATATCCATCAGTCCTTTCTATCTTCTCTGTTGTTTTTTCTTTTACTTGCTGATAATTTATCTCTAAAAATTCAGCACCCATTGATTTTACTTGTTCTTTCACTTCAGAACGAACATCAAATGCTCGCACAATTGCACCTAGACTTCTAGCCAATCCTATGGCAGACAGTCCTGCAACACCAACACCTAGAACTAATACTTTTGCTGGTTCTATTCTACCTGCTGCTGTTATTTGACCACTAAGAAAGCGTCCAAATTGATGCGAAGCTTCTATTATTGCTCGGTAACCAGCAATATTTGCCATAGAAGATAAAGCATCTAGTGATTGGGCTTTAGATATTCTTGGAACTGCATCCATTGCTATTACATTAATATCTTTGCTAGATAGTCGCTTCATTAATTCAGGATTTTGAGCAGGCCAAATGAAACTTATGAGGGTAGCCCCTTTCTTGATAAGTGTTGCTTCATCAATATTATTTTTTGATCAAAAATAGGAGCATTAACCTTAAGAATAATATCTTTTTCCCAAACTTTCTTTGTTGAAACAATTCTTGCTCCTGAAGTTTCATAGTCTAAATCACGAAAGTTTGCTAGTTCTCCTGCTTTGGATTCAACAAAAACCTCAAAACCTAATTCAATAAGATGTTTAACTGATTTTGGACAAGCAGAAACTAGCTTTTCACCAGATCGTATTTCTTTAGGTATACCAACTTGCATAGACTATCCCTCAACTAGATTGTTATTGCATAGCAAAAACGACAAGCTTTTTATAAAAAACACTTAAAATTTTTTTATTTTAAATAATCTAACCATATTACTAATATATAATAAATGATGAAATCAAATACTAAATGATGACCCGCATCCACAAGTTGTCACAGCATTTGGGTTGTCAACGAAAAAGTAAGAACCTTTTAGCCCTTCTGTATAATCAACTACACCTCCAATCAAGTATTGGAGACTCATTGGATCAATAACTAAAGTTACACCTTGATTTTCAATAGTAGTATCACCATCATTAATGTTTTTATCAAAAGTAAACCCATACTGAAAGCCGCTACAGCCACCACCTGTAATATACACTCTTAGTTTTAACGCTAAATTTTCTTCTTCTAAAAGTAATGTCTTTACACGTATAGCTGCTGCATCAGAAAAAGTTAGTGGAATGTTTGTTTTATTCATAAATAATATTTCTTATATATTTAGGATATGGAAACCTTATTTTAATTGTCAGATTTAATCTGTCAGAAACAATAACAAAGTAAGCAATTAACTTAACAAAGTGTTACAAAAAAGTACAATCAATTATATGGATAAATTAATTTTTAATTAAGAAATGTTTACTGGATATTATAAATAGTTGAGTTGTTTCTGCTTTACATAGGAATAAATTAGCTAATTTAATATAATAAATATAGCTAAAAGCTTTTTATATTAATATTTTTTAGGATGAATGATATAAAGATTATGCGTAGAATATAAATTATTTCCCACTTTTATATAGTTTAAGTAATGAGTTTTGATACTTCCCGTTATGCAGAGATTCGTCCATATAATGACAAAGAGATTCCATCCGCTATAGCTAGATTGATTAATGATCGAGAATTTATTAATGCAATTCTTCGTTATCGTTTTAAAAATTATTCTCTTTGGTTAAAAAATCTAATGGCCCCATTTATGAGAATGTATTTAAAAATTAAATGGGCTAAATTAACTTCAGTTGAAGCTGTTCAACTTGAGGTTAAAAAACATTTATCTAGAACTTTGAAATCTACAACTGATGGAGTGACTTTTTCAGGTCTAGATAAGTTAGTTCAACACAAAGCATATTTATTTATTTCTAATCATCGTGATATTACAATGGACCCTGCTTTAATCAATTATGCTCTTCATCAGTTTAATCATAAGACTGCTCGTATTGCTATTGGTGATAATCTCTTAAAAAAATCCTGTGCTACAGAATTAATGAAGTTAAATAAAAGTTTTATTGTAAAACGTTCAGCAAAGGGTCCACGTGAAATCATGAAAGTGTTGAGCACTCTATCTAGTTATATTAAGCACTCGCTTGATACAGAAAATTCAATTTGGATTGCTCAGAAGGAAGGACGTGCAAAAGATGGTAATGACTTTACTGATCCTGCAATTTTAAAAATGTTTTATATTGAAGGACGTAAGAGAAAAATCAGCTTTCCTGAGTATATTAAATCTTTGCGTATTATTCCAGTAGCTATTTCTTATGAGAATGATCCATGTGATGTCGCAAAAGCATGTGAACTATATGAGCGTTCAAGTAAAGGAAGTTATAAAAAAGGAGAATTTGAGGATATCGAAAGTATTGTTCAGGGTATTCTTGGTGATAAAGGCAAAGTGCATATTGCATTTGGTGATATCATCGATCAGGTATTTAAAACTCCAGATCAATTGGCAATTGAAATTGACCGTCAAATCTATAAGAACTATAAACTTTTTCCAATTAATATGCTTGCTGCAGGAAGAAGTTGTGGAAAGTTTGAAAAAGATGTTTATCTCAAATTGCAAAAAAAGCTAGAATCTTTACCAATCGGAGCACATCAATACTTGTTAGATAGTTACGCAAACCCAGTTCGAAATCAAAAAAAACAATTTAATTTAGGAAAGGTACAGTTTTTTATTTATTAAAATAAGTATAATTTCTTGTATAAGATTGTAATTTATTTGGATATTTATCTGTTTTCGTTAGTTTTGTTTTGATCTAAGTGGATAGAGTGCTTATTCTCTTTTTTTAGCGAGATATATAGATAGTGCCTATTGTTTATTTTTATTTTATCTTCTAATAAAGATATTCATCTGTTATGTCTAGCATATTAATTATAGGCATCTCCTCCGGATTTAGAGGTAAATCTCATTTTTTTTCTCCATTACATTCTACTATATACTTAACAATTACAGTTATAGTTTAAACCTTAATTTTTTAGTCTAATTTAGAAGAAAACTAGTTGTTTGTAGTTATCTAGGGAGAAAATCTAAGTTAGATGATATAAATTATCAAATTTATAAGCAGTGTTTTTGTCTTGTTTTAGATGAAAATTTGATGTTAAAGTTCACTTCTAGGGTTACTCACTGTATCTAATTTATGGTTACTATGCATTTTAAAAGATACGTTTTTTTTGAGTGCTTGTTCAGCTAATCAAATTAGTTGTTTTGTGTTATTTACAAAATATTAAGTTATAGAACAGCTGATTTAATGCTTATTAAAGACCGTTTTTTTAGGAAATATAGAATGGTATTGGAAAATGATTTTTTGCAAAGTTGTTTGATTTTTCTTATCTCTGCTGTGATTGCTGTACCACTAATGCATCGTATAGGTTTAGGTTCTATAGTGGGTTATTTATTAGCAGGAATTATAATTGGTCCTTATGGATTTGGATTAATCGATGATGTTAAAGCAATACTGAATTTTTCTGAATTTGGTGTAGTACTGTTATTATTTCTTATTGGATTAGAACTTAATCCAACAAAACTGTGGCAAATAAAGGGCTCTATTCTAGGATTTGGAGGCACTCAAGTTATTTTTACGACAGTTTTAATTTCTATTATTGTTTATTGTATTGGAGTAAATTTAAATACTAGTTTAGTCATAGGAATGGGGTTAACACTTTCTTCTACTGCAATGGTATTGAGAGTTTTAGAAGAGCAAAAATTAATAGATAAGGAAGAAGGACGAGCTGGTTTAGCAGTGTTATTGTTCCAAGATATTGCAGTGATACCTATGTTAGCATTATTGCCTGTTTTAGCTGGTAATATAACATGGAATTGGCTAGATGCTTTGTGGAAGCTAAGTGCTATCCCGGCTCTTTTAGTTAGTGGACATTACATACTTAAGCCGTTATTTAAGTATGTGGCAATAAATGATATAAGTGAGTTATTTACTATTGCATCTTTACTGCTAGTTATAGGTATTTCTGTAGTGATGGAAATGCTTGGTCTATCTATGGTATTTGGTGCCTTTTTAGCAGGTCTTCTTCTCGCTGACAGTGAATATAGATATGAATTAGAAGTTGCTATTGAGCCTTTCAAGGGTTTATTGCTTGGTTTGTTTTTTATTTCTATAGGTATGATTATCAATTTAGGGTTACTTATTTTAGAACCTATAAAAATCATAACCGCAGTTTTGGCTTTAGTTCTTATAAAAAGTTGTATTTTGTACCTATTAGCTCAACTTTTCGTTAAATCTAATAAGTTAAGAAGAACAATTTCGGTGATATTAAGTCAGTCTGGAGAATTTGCTTTTGTGATTTTTGCTTCTGCTCAGAAACAGGGTTTGCTAAAAGAAGAATTTTCTTCTTTTTTACTTCTAGTAGTTAGCCTATCTATGGTTACTACACCAATATTACTTTTAGTTCAGATGAAATGGTTCTCTTCTATATTTAGTGATAAAAATAAGTCTAAAGATTTAATCCTTGACGTAGTCAATAATACAGCTCCTCAAGTTATTATTGTAGGATTTAGTCGTTTTGGGCAAATTCTTGCACAAATGATGCGTGTTAAACAAATTAAAATGACTGTGTTAGAGAATGATGTAAATCAAATAAACTTTTTGAGGAGATATGGCTATAATGCATTGTATGGCGATGCTACCCAGTTAAAATCACTATATGCAGCTGGAGCAGATAAAGCTACTATTATTATAATATGTACAGACATATCAAATAAAATAGTTAAAATTATTGCGCTGTGTAATCGTTATTTTCCTAAACTTAAAATTTTAGCTAGGTCACGAAGTTATCTTGAAGAACATCAATTACTAGTTCATGGAATTAAAAATTATTCAAGCGAAGTCGTTTTTGGTGCAACAGATTTAGGTAGACAAGTTTTAATAGCGCTTGGTATGCGATCATGTCAAGCTAAACAGGCTGAAGAAGATTTCAGAAAAATTAATAGTATTGTACTAGAGAAATTGTTTTCTCAATATAATGAAAATCAATTAAATGGATTAGAAGAGCAAGAACTAAGCAAAAAACTTGAAGAATTGTTCAGTTTTAAAATAAAAAATTTTTGTTAAAATTATAATTCTTATTAAGGAGTAATTTTTTAAAAAATATAATTTTAATTCAGATAATGTTGTTAAAAGAAGAAAAATTTTAAGTTTTGATTATATGAAAGTTTAATATTTAAAGGTAGATATTATGGTAAAACCGTTTTCTATTGCTATTCATGGTGGTGCAGGTGCTTTTCAAAGAAAGCAGATGAAGAAAGAAATTGAGTTATCTATAAAAAAAGATTTGGAGAGTTCTGTGTTAGCTGGACATTCAATTTTGAAAAAGTCTGGTGATGCCTTAGATGCAGCTGTTGAAGCAGTTAGAATTTTGGAGGATTCTCCAAATTTTAATGCTGGAAGAGGTTCGGTCTTCAACAATAAAGAGATTATCGAGATGGATGCTTCTGTTATGCATGGTAAAAAAATGACTGCAGGAGCAATTGCAGGAGTACGTCATATTAAAAATCCTATTATGTTAGCCAGGGATGTAATGAAGAAAAGCAAGCATGTATTGTTGGTTGGAGAAGGAGCAGAAGAATTTGCTTTTGAACATAATCATCAGTATATTAAGCAAGATTATTTCTATACAACTATTCAGTACAATCGATTGATTTATATGAAAAAAAGAGATTTATTTGAACTTTCTGATCCAGAGTATCTAAATAATAAATATGGTACAGTTGGAGCTGTTGCTTTGGATCAGCAAGGTAATCTTGCTTCCGCAACTAGTACAGGTGGTATTACTAATAAAAGGTATGGACGTGTTAGTGATTCAGCATTAATTGGTAGTGGAACAGTTGCTGAAAATGGTAATGTTGCAGTATCCACAACTGGAATAGGAGAAATATTTATTCGAAAAATGGTTGCAAGTGACGTAGCAGCTAGAATGCGCTATTTAGAAGAAGATATCATTACTGCTAGTGAATCAGTAATTCAAGGTGATTTAAAATCAATAGGTGGTGAAGGAGGTTTAATTGCAATAGATGCTTATGGCAATATTTGTTTTTCTATGAATACTTCTGGTATGTATCGAGCGAGTATTGATATTAATGGAAATCTTATCATAAAGATTTATTCTGATGACTAATTTAAAATTATTTTAGTAAATATAATTTGCACTAATAATCCGATTTGATAAAAATTGGCTGAAAAAAAAATGTTTAATGATAAAGTTTTTTCTTAATCAATAACTAAAGCCGGTTTTTATTAAAGATGGGTAATAATGTAGTGGTATTAGGTACTCAGTGGGGTGATGAAGGCAAAGGTAAAATTGTTGATCTTTTGTCCAGAAATGTGAAGTATGTGGTTCGTTATCAAGGTGGTCATAATGCAGGTCATACTCTTTTTATTAATGGGAAAAAAATTGTACTTCATTTGATTCCATCAGGTATTCTTAATAGCAATGCAACCTGTATGCTTGGTAATGGTGTTGTTCTGTCACCTGATGCTTTATTCAGAGAAATACACTTTCTTGAGAAAAGTGGGATTATTATCAGTCAGCGCCTTTTTATTTCTGAAGCTTGTCCATTAGTTCTCCCTTACCATGTTGCCATTGATCGAGCAAGGGAAGAAAAGCGTGGAGAAAAAGCAATTGGTACAACAGGTCGTGGTATTGGTCCAGCATACGAAGATAAAGTTGCTCGTCGTGCTTTACGAATTGGGGATTTATTCAATGAAAAAGAATTTTCAAAGAAATTAAAAAAAGTACTTGAATTTTATAATTTCCAGTTAAAATACTTTTATAAAGTTGAACCATTACTCTATAACCAAGTATTGGAAAAAGCAATGTTTTATTCGGAATCGCTAACCTCAATGGTCATAGATATTACAGATCAACTGGATAAAGCTCGTCAGCGTCAAGATAAAATATTGTTTGAAGGTGCGCAAGGTACATTATTAGATATTGACCATGGTACTTATCCTTATGTGACCTCCTCCAATACAACTGTTGGTGGTGTTGTTAGTGGTTCTGGTTTTGGTTTTCGTCATCTTAATTACATTTTAGGTATTGCGAAGGTTTACTGTACACGTGTAGGTTTTGGTCCATTTCCTACAGAATTAAATTGTGAAATTGGTAATTATTTAGGATTAAAAGGTAATGAATTTGGTGCCACTACAGGTCGTCAACGTCGTTGTGGTTGGTTTGATGCTGTTGCAGTACGTCGTGCAGTTCAGATCAATTCAATTTCAGGTTTTTGTTTAACTAAATTAGATGTGTTAGATGGATTGAAAGAGGTGAAAATTTGTACTGCTTATAAAATGAAAAATGGTTTCATTGCAAAAACTTTACCAATGTCTTTTAGAAATTTTGAGGAAGTTGTTCCTATTTATGAGACAATGCCAGGCTGGGATGACAATACAAGTGGTTCTAGAACATTAGAAGTATTACCTCAAGCATCACTTAATTATATTAAACGAATTGAAGAACTAATTGGTGTGCAGGTTAATATTATTTCTACTGGTCCTGAACGTGAAGAAACAATTATAAAAGTTCATCCATTTGATTTTTAGCCGTTAGTTTTTCAGTTTTATCTTGCAGAGTTGCTATTTTATGAATATTTTATAGAATACTTAAGTGATGAATCTAAAAATAATAATTCGATTAGGATTAATACTGTTATCATTACCAGCTTATGCAAAGTTAGGCACACCTATTCCTGTTTATACCGAGGTTGAATTAATTGAATTAATAGAAAAAAATCAGCATTTACAAAGGGTAAAATCTGATAATTGTCAATTAGTAGAAGATATTTTAGCACGTGCTAGCCGTGCTAGTTTGCCATCTTATGAGTTTTTATATGGTGATATGCTAACTTGGGGTGTGTGTGTTAATCAAGATGTTGAGCTTGGAATTCATTATATGAAACGTGCTGCTGTTCAAGGGTTACCAGCAGCTCTTGAACAGTTAGGGCGTTATTATGCACGTGGTCTATTTTTTCAACCCAATAAAGAACGTGCTATGTTTTATTTGAGGAAAGCTTCAGCAATAGGAAATTTAAATGCCAAAATCTATTTTGCTGAATTATTATTGAGCGAGTATGGAAGTCCTTTAGATTATGAAGATGCTTATCATTGGCTTCATAATTCAAGTGTAGCAGATAAGTCTGTTCGTAAGAAAATTTCAACTCTATGCAAAAGTTTAGAAATGCGTATGCCAGCAAATATTATTAGAAGAGTTAAAAATCAGGAACGCTTTCAATAAGTTTTGTTGTTTGCTCTCTCTAATCTCTAATTCTAATATAATATAACCATGCTAAAATCCTCAGTCAAAGAATGTGCACTTCATTTCATTTAAAATCAAGTTTGATTATATGTAGAAAAAAATGAATAACGATCCATTTTTATTCCGTGAATCTAAAAAGTATAAAAATCCTATTCCCAGTAGAGAATTTATTTTAGCTTATCTAGATAAGCTTCAGACACCTATTGATCATAATTCTTTATTTAAAGAACTAAATTTATCTAGAAAAGAACATTATAAAGCATTAAGACTTAGATTAAGGGCAATGGAACGCGATGGGCAGTTAATTTTAATTAATCGTTATCATTATGCTCTACCATACAAATGTGAAACAATGAAGGGGTTTGTAATCGGGCATAGACATGGATATGGCTGGTTTCGACCAGAAGGTCAAATAAGCAATCATATTGATGTATTTTTACCTCATCATCAAATGCGCACTATTATTCATGGTGATTATGTATTAGTACGTTCTTTTTGTGCATATAAAAATGCTCGAAAAGAAGGTCGGGTACTTCAATTATTAAAACAATGTAAAGATCAAATAGTTGGTCGATTATTCTTTAAAAATAATACTAAATATGTTTTAGCTAATGACTCTCGCATTAATCGTGATATTTTAATTCCAGACGATGATAGTAGTAATGCTCAAGTAGGTAATATAGTAGTGGTTGAAATTATTAACAGAAATGAACACTGCGCTAAGGGAATAATTGGGAAAATTATAGAAGTTCTTGGCGAAAGTATGTTACCTGGTATTGCTATAAAAGTTGCACTCCTTACTCACAAAATTCCTAATATTTGGCCTGATAATGTAGAAAAAGAAATCTCTAATTTTTTAAACTTTTCTGGAAAAATTTCAGAAAAATCGAAAAAAGGCAGACTAGATCTTCGAGATTTACCTTTTATTACTATTGATGATGAAGATGCTCATGATTTTGATGATGCGGTTTTTTGTAAAGCTCGAAAGAATGGAGGTTGGCGTTTATGGGTTGCTGTTGCTGATGTAAGTTACTATGTACATCCTAATAGTTATATAGATAAGGAAGCAATAAATCGCGGTAATTCAGTTTATTTACCTTCTCGGGTTATACCAATGTTACCTGAAGTGCTTTCTAATGGCTTATGTTCACTAAAACCTAAAGTAGATCGCTTATGTCTAATCTGTGAAATATCTATTTCAGATATGGGTAAGTTATTAGATTACAAGCATTATGAAGCAATAATATCTTCTCATAAACGTTTCACTTATAATGAAGTAAGTGCGATTTTAAATGGTGATAAAGTATTGCGTATTCTTTATAATCCATTTATTCGACATTTAGAAGAACTACATAAAATGTATAAAGTTCTAAAAAATGCACGAAATCATCGTGGTTCGATTGAATTTGATGTTTTTGCAACAAAAATTATTTTCTCTTGTAGATATAAAATTGATCGTATTGAACCTATCATTCGGAATGATGCGCATAAAATAGTTGAAGAATGTATGATCTTAGCTAATATTGCTTCAGCTTTGTTACTTGAGAAATCTAAAATACCTGTTCTGTTTCGTATTCATGACTCTCCAGATAATATTAATTTAAAGGAATTACGTATTTTTTTAGATAGATTAGGTTTGAATTTAACAGGAGGTTTAAAGCCATCTTCTAAGGATTATGCTAACTTAATCAGTAAAATAGCCAATCATAAAAATAAAGAGCTAATCCAAAGTGTTTTATTGCGTTCTATGAAACAGGCAGTATATAGCTCAAACAATACAGGTCATTTTGGATTAGGATTAAAAGTGTATGTGCATGTTACATCTCCCATTCGACGTTATTCTGATTTAGTATTGCACCGTTTGATTAAATATATTCTTTCTCAAGAAAATAATACCCTTACCAATAGTTACTATCGTTATTCATCTAGCGATATAAACTTTTATAGCGCACAATGTTCCATGACAGAGCGACGTGCTGATAATGTTAACAGAATGGTTTCTGATTGGTTTAAATCTGAGTATATAAAAGATTATATTGGAGAAGAATTTAATGGGATAATTATTCATATAACGCATTTTGGGTTTTTTGTTCGATTAGATGAATTGTATATTGATGGTTTAGTACATATCTCTTGCTTAACTAATGATTGTTACAAGTTTAATTTGCTTAATCAAAGCTTGATAGGTAAGAATTTTGGTATAAATTACCGCTTAGGTGATATAGTGAAGGTGAAGATTTTATCAATTGATTCAGAGCACAGCAAGATTACTTTAAAATTGGTTAAGGGAAAGTAAATGATAGGTATTAGTAAGAAATCAAACCTATTACTATCAAGTAGACAAGTGTGAAAGATGGTGATTAGATTGAGTAATAAAAACGAATTAATTTATGGAATTCATTCAATAAAAGCAGTTTTAAAAAAAGTGCCTGATCGATTGCTAGAGGTTTTTATCTTGAAAGGTAATTATAGTATTCGTATTTCTAATCTTTTAGATGAAATAAAAATATATTCTATTTCTATTCAAAAGATGAACCGTAGATCTTTGGATGCAAAAGTAGGTAATACAAAACATCAAGGTATAGTTGCTAGAATAAAAAAAACTAAAGAATTTCATGAAAATGATTTGTTTTTTATTTTATCGAAGCATAAACACCCCCTTATTTTAGTACTGGATGGTATAACAGATCCTCATAATTTAGGTGCATGTTTGCGCAATGCAGATGCTGCAGGTGTTCCATTAGTTATTGTTCCAAAAGATAGAACATCACCAATAACGGCAACTGTAAAAAAAGTTGCATGTGGTGCTGCTGAAACAGTAGGATTAGTTAGAGTCGTTAATTTAGCTCGTACTATTCGATTGCTTCAAAATCAAGGGTTTTTTTTTGTTGGTACTGATAGTAACGCTAAACGTGATATTTATCATACTAAATTGACAGGTTCTGTAGCGATTGTTGTGGGTGGAGAGGAAAAGGGTATTCGTCATCTAATTCGTGTAACTTGTAATGATCTTGTTAAGATTCCAACAGTAGGTAATATTACAAGTCTTAATGTTTCAGTTGCTTCAGGAATTTGTTTATTTGAAGCTCTTCGTCAACGTTTAGTATAGTCTAATTTTATAACTGCTGAGATAATGTGACTTGATAAGTGTTTTTAGCTGCTTTAAAAATAATTTTGTTTATTTTTAAAGCAAGCACTTGCATGTGAAATTGTGATCTGTATAATTCAGCACACTAGTTTAATCCAGATGTGAGTTTATCAGGTAGTCTGATTAAAAAGAGAACTGACTTCCCTGGTTCTAGTATTTTATTTAGTTTGGCCTCAGCTAGCGTTTGTGGCCAGCTGTGTTTATTGTCTTTTAAATAGCTTATTTGTTAGATAGAGTTTTATTTAGGGTCAATTCAAGGAAGATTAATTGGCAACGTATTCCTATATATTTTTTATGCTCGGATGTTGCAGTTATTCTATCGAATCAATCGCAATCGGTGTTTTTTATTTTTAATAAATACTTAATTATTACGCCGCTGCTTTATTGTACATTTAATTATTGGAGCTCTGTATCATGCAGAACCAACGTATTCGTATACGCCTAAAAGCTTTTGATTATAAATTAATTGATGCTTCCACTGCAGAAATCGTTGAAACAGCAAAGCGTACTGGTGCACAGGTTCGCGGTCCTATTCCTCTTCCTACTCGCAAAGAGCGTTTTACTGTTCTTATTTCTCCGCATGTTAATAAAGATGCTCGGGATCAATATGAAATTCGTACTCATAAGCGTCTAATTGATATTGTTGAACCAACAGATAAAACTGTTGATGCTTTAATGCGTTTAGATCTTGCTGCTGGCGTTGATGTACAAATCAGCCTAGGTTAAAGTAGAGGGATAAAAGGAATGATTGGTCTGATTGGACGTAAAGTAGGTATGACCCGTATATTCACGGAAGAAGGTGTTTCTACACCAGTAACTGTTATAGAAGTTGAAACGAACCGTATTTCTCAAATTAAAACTTTTAAAAAAGATGGCTATATTGCAATTCAGGTAACGACTGGTGATAAGAAACGTAGTCGTATTTCTAAACCAAGAGCTGGTCATTTTGCAAAATCAGGTATAGAAGCTGGTCGCGCTCTTTGGGAATTTCGTTTAAAAGATCAAAAGTTATTTAAATTAGGCGATGAACTAAATTTGAAATTACTTAGAAAGTATAAGAAAGTAGATATTACTGGAAAATCTAAGGGGAAAGGTTTTCAAGGTGTTGTCAAACGTTGGAATTTTCGCACTCAAGATATGAGTCATGGTAATTCTTTATCTCATCGTGCACCTGGCTCTATTGGACAGTGTCAAACTCCAGGTCGTGTCTTTAAAGGTAAAAAAATGGCAGGTCATACTGGATGTATTCGTGTAACGACGCAAAATTTAGATATCGTACGTATTGATATTAAACGTAATTTGCTTCTTATTAAGGGAGCAGTACCAGGTTCAATAGGTGCTGATGTTATTGTAAAACCAGCTATTAAACAAAACTATGACGTCTAGAGAGGGGTAGTATAGTAATGGAATTGATAGTTAAAGGTGGTGATACATTAACTGTTTCTGAAGCGATTTTTGGATGTGATTTCAATGAGGCTTTGGTACATCAGATTGTTGTTGCATTTAAAGCCGGTGCTCGTCAGGGCACTCGTGCTCAAAAGACACGTTCAGAAGTTTCTGGTGGTGGAGCAAAACCTTGGCGTCAAAAAGGCACAGGGCGCGCTCGTTCTGGTACTATTCGTAGTCCACTTTGGCGGTCAGGTGGTGTTACTTTCGCAGCAAAAATGCAAGACCATAGTCAAAAAGTCAATAAGAAGATGTATCGTGGTGCAATGAGAAGTATTTTTTCTGAGCTTGTTCGTCAAAAACGATTAGTAATTATTAATACTTTTTCTATACCTTTCCCAAAGACGAGGGAATTGATTGCTAAACTCAAAATACTTAATTTAAGTAATATTTTTATAGTGACTGATAAGATAGATAAAAATTTGTTTTTGTCTGCTCGTAACCTTTATGAGGTTGGTGTATCTCATGTGTCTGGTATTGATCCTGTATGCTTAATAGCTTTTGATAAAGTTTTGATAACTGTTTCGGCTCTCAAGAAAGTTGAGGAAATGTTAGCATGATTACTGAAGAGCGTATTTTAAACGTTATACGATTTCCGCATATCTCTGAAAAAGCAACTATTGCAGGAGAAAAGTTTGGAACTATTGTTTTTAAGGTTGCTAAAGATTCGACTAAAAAAGAAATTAAGTTAGCTGTAGAAGAGTTATTTAAAGTAAAGGTTAGGTGTGTAAATACTCTTATAATAAAAGGTAAGCGAAAACGTCAAGGTCGTCGTATTGATGTTAAGAAGGCTTATGTTCTCTTAGAGAAAGGTCAGGATATTGATTTTACTAGCAGTGCTGCGAAATAAATAACTGGAGTAGTTTAGAATGGCTATTATTAAGTGTAAGCCGACTTCCCCTGGTCGTCGTCACGTTGTCAAAGTTGTTAATTCGGAGTTACATAGAGGTAACCCATATAAACCTTTATTAGCAAAAAATTCTAAGACTGGCGGTCGTAATAATAAAGGTCGTATTACAGTGCGTCATATTGGTGGTGGACATAAACGTCGCTACCGTTTAATTGATTTCAAACGTAATAAAGATAATGTTCCGGCAAAAATTGAGCGTATAGAATATGATCCTAATCGCAGTGCTAATATTGCTCTAGTATTATACAAAGATGGTGAGCGTCGTTATGTTATTTTACCTAAAGGTATCAAGAAAGGTGATGAAATTCAATCAGGATTCAATGTTCCAATAAAAGTAGGTAATGCTTTACCAATGAGCAATATTCCAGTTGGTACCGTTGTTCATTGTATTGAGTTGAAGCCTAAAAAAGGAGCTCAGCTTGCTCGTTCTGCTGGTGCTTATGCCCAGATTATTGCTCGTGATGGTTTATATGTTACTATTAGATTGCGCTCTGGAGAAATTCGGAAAGTACTTTCTGATGGACGTGCAACAATTGGCGAAGTTGGTAATGCTGAATATATGCTGCGAGCTTTAGGTAAAGCAGGTGCTAAGCGCTGGCGTGGTGTTCGTCCTACTGTGCGTGGTGTAGTGATGAATCCAGTTGACCATCCACATGGAGGAGGTGAGGGGAGAACATCTGGAGGTCGTCATCCAGTTTCACCTTGGGGTGTACCAACAAAGGGCTTCAAGACCCGAAAAAACAAACGCACTGACCGGTATATTGTGCGTCGTCGTAATAAATAATAGTGAAGAGGAATCAGCATGCCACGTTCTCTTAAGAAAGGGCCTTTTATTGATTTACATTTGTTGAAAAAGGTAGAGAAAGCGGTAGAAAGTTCAGGGAAAAGACCTATTAAAACTTGGTCTCGTCGTTCTATGGTTATTCCAAAAATGATTGGTTTGACTATTGCTGTGCATAATGGTCGTCAACATGTTCCAGTTTTTATAACTGAGGAAATGGTGGGCCATAAATTGGGCGAATTCTCACCAACTCGGACTTATCGCGGTCACTCTGCAGATAAGAAAGCTAAAAAGCGTTAAAGGAAGGAAATAGCAATGGAAGCACTAGCTAAACATAACTTTGCTCATATTTCTCCTCAAAAGGCTCGTTTAGTAGCTAACCAAATACGAGGACAAGCTGTAGCTCAAGCTTTAGAACTTTTAACCTTTAGCAATAAAAAAGCCGCAGGATTAATCAGGAAAGTGCTTGAATCAGCAATTGCTAATGCAGAGCATAATGAAAATGCAAATATTGATGATTTGAATGTTGCTAAAATTTTTATAGATGAAGGTCCTATTATAAAGCGCATTATGCCTAGAGCAAAGGGTCGTTCGGATCGCATCTTTAAGCGGTCAAGCCATATCACCATTATTGTAGCTGATCGACAAAGTAACTAGGAGAGGAAATAATGGGTCAAAAAGTACATCCAAATGGTATCCGTCTTGGTATTGTTAAGAATTGGAATGCTACATGGTTTGCTAATACTAAAGATTTTGCTGGTAACTTAGATAGTGATTTTAAGGTGCGCAAGTTTTTATCTAAAGAACTAGAAAAAGCTTCTCTCTCACGTATAGTTATTGAGCGCCCAGCTAAAAGTATTCGCGTAACCATTCATACTGCTCGTCCAGGTATTGTTATTGGAAAAAAAGGGGAAGATGTTGAAAAGCTAAGAACAGCTGTAGCTAAAATTACTGGTGTTCCAGCTCAAATTAATATTGCTGAAGTACGTAAACCTGAACTTGATTCTCAGCTTGTAGCTGATAGTATTGCATCTCAATTAGAGCGTCGAGTTATGTTTCGTCGTGCTATGAAACGTGCAGTACAAAATGCTATGCGATTAGGTGCTAAAGGTATTAAAGTAGAGGTGAGCGGTCGATTAGGTGGTACTGAAATTGCGCGTTCTGAATGGTATCGTGAAGGTAGGGTTCCTTTACATACTTTGCGTGCTAATTTAGATTATTCACTTTCTTCTAGTAAAACTCAATATGGTGTTATTGGAGTTAAGGTTTGGATTTTTAAAGGTGAGATTTTAGGTGGCATGCCAATTACCATGTTAGATAAAAAAACTGATAAATCTAATAAAAAGCAGCGTAAAGGTCGTAAATAAGGAGTTAAAAAATGTTACAACCCAAGCGCACTAAGTTTCGTAAGGTCCAAACTGGCCGAAATCGTGGTTTAGCAAAGGGTACTAGTATAAATTTTGGAAACTTTGCTTTAAAAGCAGTAGGACGTGGCCGATTGACTGCTCGTCAGATTGAAGCTGCTCGTCAAACAATGACGCGTCATATTAAACGTCAAGGCAAAATTTGGATACGTGTATTTCCGGATAAACCAATTACAGAAAAACCTCTTGAGGTTCGTCAAGGTAAGGGTAAAGGTAATGTTGAGTATTGGGTAGCGCAAATTCAACCTGGTAAAGTAATGTATGAAATGTCTGGTATTTCTGAAGAATTAGCTCGTGAGGCTTTTCGACTTGCTGCTCGAAAATTGCCATTTAAAACTATGTTTATAAGTAAACAGGTCATATCATGAAAGCAAGTGAACTTCGTAAAAAAAGTATTGAAGAACTAAAGTCTGAACTTTTTGGTATGTTGCGTTCTCAGTTAAATTTACGTATACAAGCAGCGACTAATCAGTTAAAAAAACTGATACTTTAAAAAGTATTCGTCGTGATATCGCGCGTGTTAAAACCGTTTTAACTGAAAAGGCAGGCAGCTAAAATGAACGAACAAAAACGTATTGAGAAGGGTTATGTTATTAGCAATAAGATGGATAAATCTATCGTTGTTGCCATTGAGCGAATGGTAAAGCATCCAATTTATGGTAAATTTGTTAAACGTACCACAAAAGTGCAAGCACATGATGAAAATAATGAATGCAATTTTAATGACCAAGTTGAGATAGCAGAATGTCGTCCGCTATCTAAAATGAAGTCTTGGACATTAATTAAAGTTTTTAAAACCAAAAAGTATAGCGTAGTTTATTTATAGTTTTTTTTGTGGCCACTTAGCGTGATCCAGTCAGCTTGGATTAGTTGCATTACCAATTCATTAAAAATGATGATATAGCCTAGCTATTTTCCTATTATCTGAATTTAGGAACGAATTGTTACTTGCAGAAAAAGTGGGTATATTTAAAATATTACATTAGTGGAGTATGGACATGATCCAGATGCAAAGTACACTCGATGCTGCAGATAACTCTGGAGCTCGTAGAGTAATGTGCATTAAAGTATTGGGTGGTTCTCGTCGTCGTTATGCGCATATCGGGGATGTTATTAAGGTTACAGTTAAAGAAGCAATCCCTCGTAGTAAAGTAAAAAAGGGTGATGTTCTTAAAGCGTTAGTAGTTAGAACACGGAAGGGTGTTCGTCGCTATGATGGTTCCATTATTCGTTTTGATCGCAACGCTTGTGTATTGTTAAATAATAATACAGAGCAACCAATCGGCACACGTATTTTTGGTTCAGTTACGCGTGAACTTCGCGCTGATATGAGATTTATGAAGGTTATTTCTCTAGCTCCAGAGGTTTTGTAGGAGTACTTATAAATGGCAAATAAAATTCGTCGTAATGATGAAATCATCGTTCTTACTGGAAAAGATAAAGGAAAGAAGGGGAAGGTAACTAAAGTTTTTACGAATGGTAAAATCATAGTTGAAGGTGTTAACTTTATGAAAAAACACAAAAAACCTATATTAGATCGAGGTCAGAAAGGTGGCATTGTTAGACAAGAAGCAGTTATTGATATTTCTAATGTAGCAATTTTTAATATAGCTACAGGTAAAGCGGATCGTGTCGGTTTTCGTTTTGAAAATAATAAGAAAGTTCGTTTCTTTAAATCAAATGGCGAAATTCTTCCTAATTAATAAAATTTGGAGTTGGAATGTGGAGAAACTTCATGATTACTACAAATCATCTGTAGTTAATAGACTCACTAAAAAGTTTGATTATGCTAGCGTTATGCAGGTCCCTAGAATTGAAAAAATCACTCTAAATATGGGTGTTGGGGAGGCAAGTAATGATAAAAAGCTACTAGAAAATGCTGTGCATGATATGGCCAAAATTTCTGGTCAGAAACCGATTATGACCAAGGCGCATAGATCCGTTGCTAGTTTTAAGATTCGTGAGGGTTACCCAATTGGTTGTAAGGTAACATTACGAGGTAGTCGTATGTGGGAGTTTTTCGAACGTTTGATTTCAATTGCCCTTCCTCGTGTTCGTGACTTTCGGGGTGTTAGTTCTAAATCTTTTGATGGAAAGGGAAACTATAGCATAGGTATACGTGAGCAGATTATTTTCCCTGAAATTGATTACGATACGGTTGATCGTGTTCGGGGGCTTGATATTTCTATAACTACATCTGCTAAAACTGATGATGAGTGTTATGCTTTGCTAGCTGCTTTAAATTTTCCATTACGTAAGCGCAATTTAAGCTAAGGATGTTACTTTTATGGCTAAACAATCGATAAAAGCTCGTGAAGCTAAGCGGGCTAGGTTAGTAGCAAGGTTTGCCGCTAAGCGTTCTTGTTTCAAGTCTATTATTAGAGATTTAAATGTTTCAGATGAAGAACGTTGGAAGGCAGTGCTAAAGTTACAATTATTGCCACGCGATTCAAGTCCAACACGACAACGCAATCGTTGTAATCGAACTGGTCGTTCCAATGGTTATTTACGTAAATTTGGGTTAAGCCGTCTTAAGGTTCGAGAAGCCTGTATGAAAGGCGAGATTCCAGGTCTTCATAAAGCTAGTTGGTAATTCTTATTTAATTCATTTGGAGTGAAAATTATGAGCATGCAAGACCCTATTTCTGATATGTTAACTCGAATTCGTAATGCTCAAGCAGCAAGCAAATTGTCAGTGAAAATACCATCTTCAAAGTTTAAAATAGCAATTGCTAAGTTGCTTAAAACTGAGGGTTATATTATTGATTTCAACATTGAAAAATCAATAAAGTCTGAGCTGGAGATTATACTTAAATATTTTCGAACTCGTCCAGTAATTGAACAGATACAGCGTGTATCACGTCCTGGTTTACGTGTTTACAAGAAAAAAATGCACTTCCATTAGTAATGGGTGGTTTAGGTGTGGCTATTGTATCCACTTCTCAAGGATTAATGTCTGATCGCATTGCTCGCGAAGTAGGTCTTGGTGGTGAAATTGTGTGCTATGTCGCTTGAGGAAAGTAAATTATGTCTCGTGTTGCTAGAATGCCTGTTATCATTCCGAATGGAGTGAAGGTAAATCTTAATGGTCAAAAGATTATTATAATAGGCAATAGGGGTCAATTGGCCTATATGATAAATACTGCTGTTGCTGTTTTTAAGGAAGATAATAATAAGTTAATTTTTTCTGTGCATGAAAAGAACACAGATTTAACTTATGCCAATGCACAAGCAGGCACAGCTCGTGCGTTAGTAAATAATATGGTTATCGGTGTTGTTAATGGATTTGAAAAAAAACTGCTTCTAAAAGGAGTTGGGTATCGAGCTTCTGTAAAAGGTAATCGGTTAGTTTTAATGCTTGGTTTTTCACATCCATTAAATTATATCTTTCCTAAAGAAATTCAAATAGAATGTCCAAGTCAAACAGAAATTGTTATTACTGGTTGTGATAAACAGTTAGTAGGCCAGGTTGCAGCCAATATTCGTTCTTACCGAAAACCTGAACCTTATAAAGGTAAAGGAATTCGTTATGTAGACGAAATGATTCGTACAAAAGAAGCTAAGAAGAAGTAAGTAATTATTATTTGATAGAGGAGAGGTTATACTGTGGATAAGAAATCATCTCGTATTCGTCGAGCTATGCGTTCGCGTAAAAAAATTTTAGAGTTAAAAGTAGCTCGTTTGATGATACACCGTACTCCTCGTCATATGTATGCCCAGATTATTGCATCAACTGGTTCTGAAGTAATAGCTTCAGCTTCTACTGTAGAAAAATCAGTTCGTAATCAAGTTACAAATAACACAGGTAATATCAGTGTAGCTAAAATAGTAGGGAAAATAGTTGCAGAGCGAGCTCTTAAAAAAGGTGTTTCTACCGTTGCATTTGACCGTTCTGGTTTTCGATATCATGGTCGAGTAGCAGCATTAGCTCAATCTGCCCGTGAAGCTGGTCTCAAATTCTAAGGTAGTAGGTTTATTACATATGGCTAAAGAACAACAACTAAATGATTTACAAGAAAAATTAATTTCTGTTAACCGTGTCTCTAAAACGGTTAAGGGTGGTAGAATTATGAGTTTTACTGCACTAACAGTGGTTGGTGATGGTATCGGTCGCGTTGGCTTCGGGTATGGTAAAGCTCGAGAAGTACCAGCTGCTATTCAAAAAGCGATGGAAAAAGCTCGCCGTAATATGGTTACTATTGCACTTAAAGGAAACACTCTGTTTCATGCAGTGAAAGGGCGTCATTCAGGTTCTAAAATTTACATGCAGCCTGCTTCAGAGGGCACTGGTGTAATAGCAGGTGGTGCAATGAGAGCAGTACTTGAAGTGGCTGGTGTGCATAATGTATTAGCAAAATCATATGGTTCCACTAATCCTATTAATGTTGTTCGTGCTACAGTTTCTGGTTTGTTAGATGTGAAATCTCCTAAAATGGTTGCTAGAAAGCGTGGACTAACTGTTAAAAAAGTTTTTGGATAAATAGAAAGGTTATCTTATGGGAACTATAAAAGTGACACAAATTAGAAGTTTGATTGGACGGATACCGAATCATAGAGCTTGCCTTAAGGGTTTAGGTTTACGAAAAATAAATCATACAGTAGAACTTGAAGATACACCATCTATTCGCGGTATGATAAAAAAGTTTATTATATGCTTAAGGTTGAGGAGCGATTAGTATGAGATTAAATAGGCTATCTCCTATGCCTAATTCTAAACGTTCTAAGAAGCGTGTAGGGCGTGGAATTGGTTCTACTTTTGGAAAAACGAGTGGTCGTGGTCATAAAGGACAAAAGTCACGTTCCGGTGCTAGTATTCCTGCAGGTTTTGAAGGTGGACAAATGCCTTTAAAAAAGCGGCTGCCTAAATTTGGTTTTACTTCTCGTAAAAGTTTATTTTCTGCTCAGGTTCGATTAGCTGAATTAGAGAAAGTAGCTGACGATGTAATTGATCTTAACACTCTTAAAAGTGCTAATGTAATTGCTAAAAATATTCGGTTTGTTAAAATTTTTCTTTCTGGTAGTCTTACTAAAATAGTAACTATTAAAAGTTTACGCGTAACTAAAGGTGCAAGAGTAGCAATTGAATCGTTAGGTGGTAAAGTGGAGTAATCACTGTTAAATGAGGTATGAATGCTAAAAAAAATAGGCAAAGATTTGACTAATATTAATCAGTTGAAATCACGGTTGCTTTTTGTAATTAGTGCATTGTTAGTATTTAGGGCAGGATCTTTTATTCCGATTCCAGGTGTTGATGCGGTTGTTCTTAGCGATGTATTTGAGCAACAAAAGGGAACTATCATTGAAATGTTTAATATGTTTTCTGGTGGTGCTCTGGCTCGAGCATCAATTTTAGCGTTAGGCATAATGCCTTATATTTCTGCTTCAATCATTATACAATTGTTGACTGTACTTTATCCAACCTTGTCAGAAATTAAGAAGGAAGGAGAAATAGGTCGAAGAAAGATTAGCCAATATACACGTTATACTACACTTCTCTTGGCAACACTCCAAGCCATTAGTATTGCAATTGGTTTACCAAATATGGTTGATGGTCTTGTTGTAATCAATCAAGCTGTTTTTACTTTAGTTGCAACTATAAGTTTAGTAACTGGAACTATGTTTTTAATGTGGCTAGGTGAACAAATTACAGAGCATGGAATTGGCAATGGTATTTCTTTGTTAATTTTTTCAGGAATTGTTGCTGGACTTCCTTCAGCAGTAGGACAAACAATTGAGCAAACACGTCAAGGTGAATTACATGTTCTGATTCTTTTTTTGATAGGGATATTGGCTTTCGCTGTGATATATTTCGTTGTTTTCATTGAGCGTGGTCAACGCTGTTTAGTTGTTAACTATTCTAAGCGTCAACAAGGTCGTAAGATTTTCGCTGCTCAAAGTAGTCACCTGCCTTTAAAAGTGAATATGGCTGGTGTTATACCTGCGATCTTTGCTTCAAGTATTATTTTATTTTTGGGAACATTAGCCCAATGGTTTGGTCAATCTCTCCATAGTTCTATTTGGTTGAGTACTATATCTTTTGCTTTGAGTCCAGGACAACCCTTATATGTGATGTTATATGCAACGGCGATAATATTCTTTTGTTTTTTCTATACACCTTTGATTTTTAATCCACGTGAAACTGCAGATAACTTAAAAAAATCTGGTGCATTTTTACCTGGTATTCGTCCGGGAGAACAAACATCTAGATATATTAATAAAGTAATGTCACGTTTAACGCTTGTTGGAGCTTTGTACATTACTTTTATTTGTCTAATTCCTGAGTTTATGATGGTTGCTTGGAATGTGCGTTTTTATTTTGGTGGAACGTCTTTGCTTATTGTAGTAGTTGTGATTATGGATTTTATGGCACAAGTACAGACTCATCTCATGTCACAACAGTATGATTCTGTATTAAAAAAAGCAAATTTAAAAGGCTATAGTCGTTAATTTAGATTTAATTACGGAGTTTTATCAAATGAAAGTTCGAGCTTCTGTTAAAAGGATCTGTCGTAATTGTAAGGTAATTAAGCGAAACGGTATTGTTCGTGTTATTTGTATTGAACCAAGACACAAGCAACGGCAGGGTTAACTTAGCAATTTTTTTACTTGAAATATAAGGTAGTGTTGAGTATATTACTCGGCTTCTTTTCCTTTTTTTAATTAGTAATTCGTAGATTGTCCTAGATGGACTGCTTCGAATATTTTTTTACTGGATAAGTTTTGGGGTAAAGGTAATGGCTCGTATAGCAGGCATTAATATTCCTGATCAAAAACATACTAAGATTGCTTTAACTGCAGTTTATGGTATTGGTAAAGCGAGCTCTCAGGCTATTTTAGCTGAAATGGGTATTGCTGAAAATGTGAAGATCAGTGAACTAAGTGAAGTTCAGATCAATAAACTTCGTGATTGTATAGCAAGGTATACTGTAGAAGGTAATCTACGTCGTGAAATATCAATGAACATAAAGCGCTTGATAGATCTTGGGTGTTATCGTGGTCTTCGTCATCGTCGAGGTCTACCATTACGTGGACAGCGTACTAAAACTAATGCTCGTACTCGAAAGGGTCCGCGGAAACTGATAAAAAAATAATCAGAATTAAAAAAATAGAGATTACAATGGTAAAACAAACAACTCGTACTTTTAAACGTTTACGCAGACAAGTATCTGATGGAATAGCGCATATTCATTCATCTTTCAATAATACGATTATAACTATTACGGATCGTCAGGGCAATGCTTTGGCTTGGGCAACTGCTGGCGGTTCTGGTTTTCGTGGTTCTCGTAAGTCTACACCTTTTGCTGCACAAGTTGCTGCTGAACGTTGTGCAGAAATGGCAAAAGAATATGGTTTAAAAAACTTAGAAGTTATGGTTAAGGGTCCAGGTCCAGGTCGCGAATCTACTGTTCGTGCGCTGAATTCTGCTGGTTTTCGCATTACTAATATTGTTGATGCTACACCAATCCCTCATAATGGTTGTCGTCCTCCTAAGAAACGTCGTGTGTGAAAATTCTTAGGAATGTGTGGAAGAGAAAATAATGGCAAGATATTTAGGTCCTAAGTTAAAACTTAGTCGTCGTGAGGGTACTGATCTATTTCTAAAATCTGGTATTCAACCGATTGATACTAAGTGTAAAATTGATAATGCACCAGGTATGCATGGTTCCCGTCGTTCTCGGTTATCTGAATACGGCATTCAGTTGCGTGAAAAACAAAAAGTTCGACGTATGTATAGTGTTTTAGAGAGACAATTTCATAATTATTATAAGGAAGCTGCACGTCTTAAAGGGAATACAGGTGAAAATTTACTTCGACTCCTTGAAACTCGTCTTGATAATGTAGTTTATCGTATGGGATTTGGGTCAACTCGTTTAGAAGCACGTCAATTAGTTAGTCACAAAGCTGTTTTAGTAAATAATAAAAATGTTACTATTCCTTCTTTTAAAGTTATGATTGGTGATGTTGTATCAGTTTCCAACAAAGCCAAAAAGCAATCTCGTATTAAGGAAGCTTTACAAGTTTGTGAACAGCGTGAAAAAATAAACTGGATTGAGGTTAGTTCTAAACATATGGAAGGTACGATCAAACGTATGCCTGAGCGTTCTGATTTATCTGCTGATATTAATGAGCAATTAATCATTGAACTTTATTCGAAGTAAGGTTAAGAATTGAAATTGGAGAGAACACAATGCAGGGTTCTGTAACAGAGTTTCTTAAACCGCGTTTTGTTGATATTGAACAATTTAATGCGACACATGCAAAAGTAACGCTTGAGCCATTAGAGCGAGGTTTTGGGCATACCTTAGGGAATGCACTGCGTCGTATTCTTATGTCGTCAATGCCAGGTTGTGCTGTAACAGAGGTAGAAATTGAGGGGGTTCTTCATGAGTATAGCACTAAGGAAGGAGTACAAGAAGATGTTCTAGAGATTCTTCTTAATCTTAAAGGCCTTGCTATAGCTATTTCTGAAGGTAGAGATGAAGTCTTTATTACTTTAAATAAGTCAGGTTTAGGCCCAGTTTTTGCGAGTGATATTTCTCATGATACTGATGTTTCAATCGTTAATCCAGAGCATGTTATTTGCCACTTAACTCATGAGAATTCTCAAATTTCTATGAAAATAAAAGTTGAGCGTGGTCGTGGCTATGTACCCGCTTCTGCTCGTATTCATTCTGAAGAAGAGCGTCCGATAGGCCGATTATTAGTAGATGCGACATACAGTCCAGTAGATAAAATTGCCTATTCAGTGGAGGCAGCTCGTGTAGAGCAACGAACAGATTTAGATAAGTTAGTTATTGATATGGAAACAAATGGCACCTTAGAACCTGAAGAGGCTATCCGTCGTGCAGCTACTATTTTAGCTGAGCAATTAGATGCATTTGTAGATCTACGTGATTTGAGAGTTCCTGAAGAAAAAGAAGAAAAACCAGAATTTGATCCTATATTATTGCGTCCTGTAGATGATCTCGAGTTAACAGTTCGCTCTGCAAATTGTCTAAAGGCCGAAACAGTACACTATATTGGTGATCTTGTACAACGAACCGAAGTTGAATTGCTGAAAACTCCTAATCTTGGTAAGAAATCTCTTACAGAGATCAAAGATGTACTTGCATCACGTGGGCTATCTCTTGGTATGCGCCTTGAGAATTGGCCACCAGCATCTATTGCTGAAGATTAATTAAGAATAATTTTATAAGGATAGAGATATGCGTCATAGAAAGAGTGGACGTCGGCTTAACCGTACTAGTAGCCATCGTAAGTCTATGTTTAGAAATATGGCTACTTCTCTTGTTCATCATGAGATTATTAAAACTACCTTGCCGAAGGCTAAAGAATTACGTTGCATAATCGAACCTTTAGTTACTTTAGCTAAGAAAGGAGATTTGGCTAGTCGGCGTCTTGCTTTTGCACGTATTCGTAATGAGGCAATAGTTGCTAAGCTATTTAATCAATTAGCTCCACGATTTTCTAGCCGAAATGGTGGGTATACACGCGTTTTAAAGGCTGGTTTTCGATCTGGAGACAAAGCTAAAATGGCATATATTGAATTTGTAGATCGCGTTTTAAGTAACAAAGGATAATCAGTTGTTCTAAAATAATTTATTGGCTTAACTTCTTTTAAACTGAAGCAGGTTTAGGAAATAGTGGATTAAAATTTGTGTTTAATGAAACAAAATCTATTACCTTAGCATTTACAGGTGCGTCAGGTGCTTGCTATGGCTTGCGTTTACTTAGATACTTGTTGCTTGCTAATTATAAAGTTTATTTATTAATTTCATCTGCAGCAAGAGTAGTCTTAGAATCTGAACACAATCTAAAATTATCGAATAAAACTCAAATAACCAAACAGGCCTTCTCTAAATATCTCAACTGCTCTTTAGAAAATTTAGAAATTTTTGGTAAAAATGATTGGTTTTCAGTTGTAGCATCAGGCTCTGGAGCACCTAAAAAAATGGTTATTTGTCCATGTTCTGTAGGTAGCGTTGCAGCCATTGCATATGGAATGTCTGAAAATTTAATTGAACGTGCTGCTGATGTGATTATTAAGGAACAAGGTCAATTATTGTTAGTAGTTCGTGAGACACCTTTTTCAACTTTACATTTAAAAAATATGCATAAATTATCGAAAATGGGAATCACAATTATGCCTGCTTCTCCTGGTTTTTATCATCAACCTCAATCAATTGAAGATTTAATTGATTTTATAGTTGCTCGTATTTTAGATCATTTTGGTATTCAACAAAGGTTACTAACTTGTTGGGGAGAATGATTAAAGCACAGTTTTCAAGTATTTTAAATGCATATTTTTAACCAAATCGATATGATTTAAGTTTCATTAGCTATCCTTAACCTGTTTATACTCAGTTAATATTCTATATTATTTTTTTAGATAACTATCCCTTTGTTAAGTTAATTAAATGATTAATAATAAAGTACAATAGAATATATGTTCTGTTATATTGTAGTACATGTTATTCTAATTAAAATAATTAAAATAATTAAAATAAATATTAAGATTTAATATGGATTTAGAACAACAAATTACTCAGCAACGTATTGAATTAGAATTAATAGCTTTAAAAGCTTTAAAGATCGCTTCAATAACCGCTAATGCCTGTGAAGTTACTATTACAAAATCAACAGGTTTAAGTGTTTCTAGTCTGATGTGTGCAGTAGAAAATATTGAATTTATGAATGATTCTATTCTTAAAGTTACTGTTTATAAAGGAAAAAGAAAAGGGAGCGCATCGACATCTGAATTAAGTATGAAAGCAATTCAAATGACAATAGCAGCAGCATTAGATATTGCTCAATATACTTCTGAGGATTTATATTCAGGTTTAGCTTCAAAAGAGCTAATGGTTCAAAATATTCCAGAACTTGATTTATTTTGTCCAGATATATTAGATCCTAATTCTGCATCTAAAATTGCAATTACAGCAGAAAAAAAAGCCTTATCTTATAATGATAAAATTAAGCAAAGTAATGGTGCAAATTTTGATGTTTGCTACGGTATTAAAGTTTATGGGAATAGTTATGATTTAATTGCAAGTTATCTATTTAGTCAATATCAAATGAGTTGCTCTATAATTGCTCAAGGGGAGAACTCGGAAATGGAATGTGACTATGGTTATAGTATTGCCCGTCATAAAAGTGATTTATTAGCGCCAGAAATTGTTGGTAGAGAGGCAGCTTTTAAAGCAGTAAATCGTTTGGGTGCTAAAAAACTAATTACTGGTACATATCCAGTAATGTTTTCCGCTGATATTGCTTCAGGATTAATTGCTCACTTAGCAAGAGCTATTAGTGGCGAAAGTTTGCATAGAAAATCTTCATTTTTGCTCGGTTATCTTGGTAAACAGATATTTCCAAAATGGTTTAACATTTCAGAAGATCCTCATGTTTTAAGAGGGTTAGGCTCTAAACCATTTGATAATGAAGGTTTATATACTAAAAATTGCCAGATTATTAGTAATGGTATCTTAATGACTTACCTATTATCAAGTTATTCTGCTCGTAAAATGAATATGATTGAGACTGGACATACAGCTGGTATTCATAATTGGTTTATACAATGCATTAATAAGAAAAAAAAATCTCAAATGCTAACAGAATTAGATACAGGTTTGTTAGTTACTGAAGTAATAGGTCAGGGTGTAAATATTGTTACTGGTAATTACTCTCGAGGAGCTGTTGGTTTTTGGGTGAAAAATGGGCAAGTTGAACATCCAGTTTCAGAAATAACAATTGCAAGTAATTTGAAAGACATGTTTAGAAATATTGTTGCTATTGGTAACGATGTGGACACGCGTTCAAAGATTCAAACTGGCTCTATTCTAGTAGAATCTATGAAAATAGCAGGTAACTGAAAAGTTAGTGATTACTAATTGTTTAATTTTGATTTATTGAGCTGCTTAATAAGTTTATCTATATCTACAAGTAAGTCAATAGAAGCATACATATTTTCATTGGTTGCTTCTGCATGTATACAATCGATGATTGATATAGTAGTATAGCTTCGGCTATTTTTTTTCAATACGCAAGATCACTTGAATATTATTAATTTTATAAAAGTAACACTATTGCTTTATTCGCTTTCTCACAGCTTCAATATCATCAAGTTCAATATTATCGAGTAAATGAAGGATTCATTTAGTATTTTTCACTTAATCTATATATTATTTTATTTTGATTGAATTATAGACGGAACTGTTCTCCTAAATACACTTGTTTTACCTTAGTATTATTTAAAATATCTGTTGGTGTCCCTTCTGCAATTAAATGTCCTTGACTAACTATGTATGCTTTTTCACATACATCTAGAGTTTCACGTACATTATGATCAGTAATAAGTACACCTAATCCTCTATTTTTTAGGTATTTAATAATTTTTTTTATATCAATAACTGAAATTGGATCAACACCAGCAAATGGTTCATCAAGCAAAATAAATTGTGGATTTACTGCTAGCGCGCGAGCTATTTCTACTCGACGACGCTCACCACCAGATAAAGCCATACCTAGAATTTTTCGAATATGTTGAATTTGGAATTCTTCTAATAAATTTTCAAGTTTATCTTGATATTCTTCATTAGTCATATTTTTGCAGGTTTCCAATATAGCCATGATATTATCTTCCACAGTTAGTTTGCGAAAAATAGAGGCTTCTTGCGGAAGATAACCTATTCCCATTCTAGAACGGTTATGAATTGGGAGAAGACTGATATCTTTTCCATCAATAGTTATTTTCCCTTCATCTCTAGAAACTAATCCAAGAATCATATAAAAAGAAGTGGTTTTGCCAGCCCCATTTGGACCTAGTAATCCAACTATTTGTTTAGATTCTACTTGTAGGCTAACATCAAATACTACTTGGCGTTCTTTATACTTTTTAGCTAAATGTTCTGCTTTTAAAATTGCCATTAATTTATTTTTTTATAATTTTAGGTTGAAGTGTTGTACTGACTCGATTATTAATATTGCCATTAACAACTAATTTTTGGTTAGCAATATTATAATAGATCTTATTTCCACGAATAATACTATTTTCTTGTGATAGCATTGCACGTTCGCTAATAATAAGTTGATTATCAATTATATTGTAATATAATTCCTCAGCTTCTCCATATAGAATTTTACCATCATCTCTAAGTTGAGAGAATGTTGCTAAGTTTCCATAACCTTCAATTTTTTGAATGGTACTATTATCTTTATCTAAAATTATAATGATTTTTTCTGCATGAATACTAAGGTCACCCTGTTTAAGCTTAACATCTCCTAGGAATGTAACTTCGTTACTTTGCATATCTAATCGTTGACTATTAGAATTAATATAAACAGGGTGATTTTGATTAGTTAAAAGTGCACTTGTAGTACCGTTTGGTATTAATAATAAGAAAAGTGAAAAAAGGCTAAGATATAAAAAATTCATATTGACCTTTTACTTTTTTAGAAAGAATTGCAGTGTTTTTTATAAAGTTTCCTTTCATCTCTTGTCCCTCTATTTTAAATTTTTGACCAATAAATACTACGTGATCATGCGACCAAAAATTTTTATTATTAAGTTCAATATTTAGTTCTTTTGTTGACATTACATCAAATACTGATTGAACAAGTAAATTTTTTGCTAGAACATTATCATATAAGGTAAGTATTCGGTTTTCATATAACAATGCTTTATCTGAGCTAATTTCCCATTCCTGAATTTGCCCATTTTTATATATTTTTAAAACAGGAAATTCAAATTCAGTTTCACCACTTTTAGGGAAATACTTAAGATGTTTAGAAGTGATGATATGACTACGAATTCCTTCTTCTGTATAAAAGATATTTTCCATATTCTTACTACGAAACATTGGTATTTGTTTATTTGAAGTTATGTACCTATTAATTTTTTCTTCTTTTTTTTCGAATAAATAATAAATTGAGTAAGAGGCTGATAAAATTAGTATAATGTAAACAATATGAGATAAGTTCATACACTAAAGCCTTATATATTTAATTTATTACGTGATTGGAGAATTAAATCACATACTTCACGAATAGCACCATATCCACCTTTCATTTTAGTTATGTAATTTGCATGTTTTGCAAGTAATGGGTGTCCATCAGCTACGCAAATTGACAATGCTACTTTCTGCATTACGGGCAAGTCAGTTAGATCGTCACCAACATATCCTATTTTTGTTGAATCCAAGTTTAGTTTTTTACATATACTTTGATATGTTTCAAGCTTATTATCCCGTCCTTGGTAAACATGTACAATACCGAGGTCTTTCATACGTTCTTCGACAATTTTAGATTGTCGAGTGGTTATGATAGCGATTTCAACGCCAATATTCATCAATAATTTAACTCCATATCCATCTCTGGCATGAAAGGTTTTTATTTCTTCAAAATTATTACTCATATAAATCAAGCCATTAGAAAATACTCCATCTATATCACAAACTAGCAATTCAATTTGTTTTGCGATTTTAATGAGTTTTTCTTCTACTGAACCATAAAGAGTTTTGACCATTTTCATTATATTATCCCTGCTTTTAGGAGATCATGCATATTTAAAGCTCCTATAAGGTTATTTTTATCACATAAAATTAGTGAGTTAATATTTTTTTTCTGCATTAAATTTAGCCCTTCTAAAGCTAGCGTATTAGGATGGATGCTAATTGGATTTTTATTCATTACCTCACCAATAGTAGTATGATGAATATCAATGCGTTTATCAAAAATACGACGTAAATCACCATCTGTAAATATACCAAGCAAATGTTTTTTTTGATCAGTAATAGTTGTCATACCTAATCCTTTTTGAGTAATTTCAATTAAAGCTTCACAGATTAGTGTATTTGCTGTTACCATCGGAAGTTCTTCATTTGAATGCATTATATCGGATAGTTTTAGTAACAGTTTTCTTCCTAACATACCTCCTGGATGAGATAAGGCAAAATCTTTAGCAGTAAATCCACGAGCCTCTAGTAGTGCTACTGCAAGAGCATCTCCCATTACTAAAGTTGCTGTTGTGCTAGATGTTGGAACTAACCCTAGCGTACATGCTTCTTTGTGTACTGTTGTTTTTAGGTGAATATTAGATAATTGCGCTATGTTGGAATTTGGTTTACTTGTTATGCTAATAACTCGAATATTTAAATGTTTTAATACTGGAAAAAGTGAAAGAATTTCTTTAGATTCTCCAGAGTTAGAAAGTACTAGGACAATATCTTCAGGATCAATCATGCCTAAATCTCCATGCGCAGCTTCACCTGGATGAACAAAAAAAGCTGGTGTTCCAGTACTAGCAAGAGTTGATGCTAATTTATTTCCAATATGACCAGATTTTCCTATTCCCATAACTACAATTTTCCCTTGATTCGAGTAAATCATGTTACATGCTGCAATAAATGCACAATCAAAATTATTTTCAAGTTGTTTTAGTGTTGCAATTTCTGTTGCTAAAACCTGTTTAGCTATTTTACAGTAATCAAAAGTAGTAGATGACATAAAATTTCTCCATGAACTAAGCTATATGTGTATGTTTATAATTAAATAAATTTGATAACTAACGAATAGAATAAATAGCAAAGTGCCTGAGATAAAATTAATACTACGCGATTTACCGAGTGCCATTATGATAAACAATAGTGATAGTCCAAGCATTATCCAAAAATCTCGTTTCATTGCGTATTCATTTAAAATAGAAGGGTTTAAAACTCCAAGAGTGCCTAAAACAGCTAAAATATTAAAAACATTGGACCCAACTATATTTCCAACAAGCATATCCGTTTCATTTTTAATTCCGGCCATTAGCGATGTAGCAAGCTCTGGAAGGCTAGTGCCAACTGCAATGATAGTAAGACCTATAACCAGATCGCTCATACCTAAGTATTTAGCGATAATTAAGGCGTTATGAATCAAATTATTTGCTGAAATTGGTAGTATTATTAAGCTAATAGCTATCCATACTATAGATCGTATACTATGAGTTTTTTTAGGAATTTTAAGTTCTTTTTTCTTAAATGATGCATTGTTATCTTTTTTTTTACGATTAGTATGTAACACTATTACTATGAAGGTACTGAACATACAAAACAACAATATGCTTTCATAAAAGCTTAAGTAATTATCCCAAAGGATTACGCCTGCTACGATGATTGCTAGCATCATTAATGGGAATTCTTGACGTATCATAGAATCTTTAATAGATAAAGGTTTTATCATTGCAGTAAGACCTAGTATGAGAGCAATATTAGTTATATTTGAACCAAGTACATTACCTACTGCTGTATCAGTTTTTCCATCTAGAGCAGCTGTAGCAGATAATACCATTTCAGGAGCTGATGAACCAATTGCTAGGATAGTAGTGCCAATTACAAGCGGAGAAATTCCAGCATTTCTGGCTAAATTAGAGGCTCCAGAGATCAATCTATCTGCGCTCCATATTAAAAAAAGAAAAGCAATCATGAGGAGTAGGATAGTTTTAATCATACTAATTTTAAACTCAATAAAAATAATGATTCATTTTACTTATGACATTATGCTTAAGCAAATTAAAGAAGGTCTTTATGAAACTATTACTCCTAATAGTAAACTTTTAAGTTTTTATTAGTTAAGAACCTTCTTATTTAAAGATTTTTACCGACTTTATCTTAATGCGTTTGTGATTGTCAATTTTCATGTGTGTTAAAACATAGAAAGGATAGATGGAAAAATGGACCTTATGCAAGTAGGCAATCTTATTAGAATAAGAAATTTATCTTTTTCATCGTCTGAAAAAAAAATATTAGATAACATTAGCTTAAATATTCCTAAAGGTAAAATTACTGCACTTATAGGACCTTCTGGTATTGGAAAAACTACTTTATTACGTCTCATTGCTGGACAGTTGATTCCTGATTCTGGTGAAATTTGGTTTTGTAATGAAAATATTCCATCTTTAAGCAGAAATAAACTTTATCAAGTACGTAAAAAAATGAGTATGTTATTTCAATCTAATGCACTTTTTACAGACCTTAGTGTTTTCGATAACATTGCTTTTCCACTTAGAAAACATACTCAGCTTGATGAAGAATTGATTCGAACATTAGTACTTTTAAAACTAGAATCAGTCAGTCTCCGTCCTGTTGCTAATCTCATGCCAAATGAATTATCAGGAGGGATGGCTCGTCGTGTCGCATTAGCTCGTTCCATTGCTCTTGATCCATACTTAATTATGTATGATGAACCTTTTGTTGGTCAAGATCCTATAATGATGGCTGTGTTGATGAAGTTAATTTATAGTTTAAACCATGCTCTTGGTATGACATCAGTGTTAGTTTCTCATGATATTGCTGAAGTTATGAGTATTGCTAATTGGGTTTATCTATTAGTAGATGGAAAAGTAATTGCTAAAGGTTCTCCAGAAGAACTTAGAAACAATTCTAATATGTATGTACAAAATTTTTTACAAGGGATCTTCATGAATTCCTCATTAACATATTCCTATCATACTGCTATTAATATTGAAAAGGATCTGTTTCAATCATGCTAGTTTTATTCCAATTTCTTTCTTATATTGGTCAAAGAACTATTTCTATTTGTAGAACATTTGGTCGTGCTAGTTTAATGTTATTTGGTGCAGTAATTCCTTTATCGATCAAAAAAATAGGGAAAAGTTCAGAATTGCTTATTAAACAACTTTACATTGTTGGTGTTCAGTCTATTGCAGTTATAGTAGTAGCTGGATTATTTATCGGTATGGTTTTAAGTTTTCAAGGTTATATGGTTTTAGTTGATTATGGTGCAGAAAGTGTTTTAGGGAAGATGGTAGTTTTATCTTTACTGCGAGAACTTGGTCCAGTTATAACGGCTTTATTGTTTGCTGGTAGAGCTGGCTCGGCTTTAACTGCTGAAATTAGTTTAATGAAAGCTACTGACCAGTTATCTAGCTTAGAAATCATGGCAGTAGATCCACTAAAATATATTATTGCTCCCCGTTTTTTAGCAGGTTTGATTTCAATGCCGTTTTTAGCAATGATTTTTGTAGTAGTAGGTATATGGGGCGCTCAATTAGTAGGTGTTTATTGGCAGGGAATGGATCATGCTAGTTTTTGGTCAGCGATTCAATCTTCGATAGAATTAACTAAAGATCTTGGTAAAAGTTTAATAAAATGTTTAATTTTTTCAGTTACAGTAACTTGGATTGCTTTATTTAATGGGTATGATTCGAATCCAACTTCTGAGGGAATTGGTCATGCTACGACTCGTACTGTAGTTCATTCATCTTTAGCTATTTTAGTATTGGATTTTGGACTTACGGTATTGATGTTTAGGAATTAATTATGAAACAGATACGTAAAGTGGAGCTATTAGTAGGTAGTTTTATATTGATAGGAAGTTGTGCAATTTTATTGATGTTTGTTCAACTTGCTAATTTCACAGGGATAGATTCAAAAGATGTATATACTTTGAAAGCGAAATTTGAAAATATTGGTAACTTAAAAGTTCGTTCTCCAGTTAAAGTATCTGGGGTAGTGGTAGGACGAGTAGCAGACATATATTTAGATGTTAACACCTTAATTCCTGTAGTTTCGATGGAGATTAACTCTCAATATAACCAGTTCTCAGATACTTCAAGCCTTAGAATTTTAACTTCTGGTTTAATTGGTGATCAATATATAGGTTTGTTTCCCGGTTTTCTTTTTGATGGTCAAAAAACTTTAGTTGATGGTGATTTAATTGAAGATACTAATTCAGCGTTAGTTTTAGAAGATTTAATTAGTCATTTTCTTTATTCTATTGAAAAGGAGAAGTAAGAAATGCATAAAAAACTTTGTTTGATTATTTGTTTGGTGTTGACGTTTTCAGCATTAGGAAAAATTAACATAATAATTGATAAAACGAATCCTTATCAGATGATAGATCTAGTTTCTTCACGTCTGTTTAGTCGACTTAAGGTTGAACAAAATAAAATTCATACAAATCCTGAACACTTAAAAATCATTGTTGAAGAAGAGTTAATGCCTTATGTTAATAGTCGATATGCATCATTTAAATTAATCGGTTCAGAATTAAAAAATATAAATCTTCAAGATTTACATATTTTTGTAACAGCGTTTCACAAGTACTTAGTTACTTTGTATGCTCAAGTTTTAACACAATATGCAGATCAAAAAATTGTACTAGAACCATCACCAAATTTAGATAATGAAAAGCGTATAATTGGTATTAAAATCAAAATGTTTGATATCTCCCATCCTACTATTGAGTTTCAGTTTAGATTGCGTAAAGATTTAAATTCAGGTGAATGGAGTGTATTTGATATTATTGTTGAAGGTATTAGTTTATTATCAAGCAAAAGAACCGAATGGAGTAGTAAAATTCGTAAAAATGGTTTAATTAATGTAGCTGAACAGCTTAGTGAGCTAGCAGAGCAGCGTATACAGCTTGAGACTTAAAGTATAATGACTTCTCATCCTCAATGGAGACAATTTAGTAATAGTTATATTAAATTGCTTGGTATACTAGACCATGATACTGTTCCTTCTCTTTGGTATTTTATTAAATCATGGAATTTTCAAGTTGAAAATTTAGAAATATCTTTGGAGCAAGTAGCTAAGATTGATTCTACTGGTATGGTTATGTTACTTCACTTAATAAAGCATGCAAAGAAAAAAACTGTCATATATTGCTTAGTTTTGTTTCTAAACAGTTAAATACTTTATTCCGAATAAATAAAATTGATTTTATAGTAGATAAGCATATTAAAAATTAAATAGGTTTAGAGATGTGCATAGATAGAATGAAAGTTCAACAGTTATTAAAAGAGAGCCTAAACCTTGAAAAGGTACATGTAAATGGTCAGGATCGTAATTATGAAGTAATTGCTATTGATATTCGGTTTAGTGGTATGACTTCAGTGAAGAGGCAACAATTAATTTATTTTCCTCTCATTAAGTATTTCCAAAATAATGATATTCACTCTGTTTCCATTAAAACTTTTACTCCAGATGAATGGGTAAATTACAGTACTTTAAACTGCTTATCAGGCATTAATTAGTGGAAAAGTTTAGAATAAAAGGTTCAGATGAACCATTAGACGGTGAGGTGATTATTTCTGGTGCAAAAAATGCAGCATTACCAATTTTATTTGCCTCTATTTTGGCAGAAGAACCTGTTGAAGTAAGTAATGTTCCTCATTTGCGTGATATTGATACTACTATAGAATTGCTTAGGCAATTAGGTGCTAAGGTAGAATGGAATGATTCTGTATATGTTGATTCAAGTAAAATTAGTTGGTACTGCGCTCCTTATGATTTAGTGAAGACTATGCGTGCTTCTATTTGGGTATTAGGTCCACTTTTAGCTCGTTTTGGTCAAGGTCAAGTATCTTTACCTGGTGGTTGCGCAATTGGTGCTCGTCCAGTCGATTTACATATTTATGGTTTAAAACAATTAGGCGCTACAATTACTCTTGAAGATGGTTACATTAAAGCAAATGTACATGGGCGATTGAAAGGAACTCATATTGTCATGAATAAAGTAAGTGTTGGTGCAACAATTACTATCATGTCTGCTGCTACTTTAGCAAAGGGGAAAACAGTGTTAGACAATGCAGCCTGTGAACCAGAAGTTGTTGATACAGCAATGTTTTTAAATACTTTAGGTGCCAAAATTGTAGGTTCAGGTACAAGAAGTATCTTAATTGAAGGAGTAAATAAACTTTCTGGAGGAAAGCATTCTGTAGTTGCTGATCGAATTGAAACTGGTACATTTCTTGTGGCGGCTGCTGTATCTAGTGGTAGAATTATATGTCGTAATACATATCCTTGTTTATTAGAAGGGGTTCTATCTAAATTAGAAGAAGCAGGTGCCTTAGTGGAGTCTGGTAAAAATTGGATTAGTATTAATATGACTAACCGTCGTTTAAAATCTGTAATAATTCATACTTCTCCATATCCTGGTTTTCCAACTGATATGCAGGCGCAGTTTACATTATTAAATATGTTAGCGAAAGTTGGTGGGGTGATTACTGAGAATATTTTTGAGAATCGTTTTATGCATATACCAGAGCTTATTCGAATGGGGGGCAAGGCAGAAATTAAAGGTAATACAGTTGTTTGTGGTGATATTGATAGGCTCAGCGGTGCACAAGTAATGGCAACTGATTTACGTGCTTCGGCTAGTTTAGTAATTGCAGGCTGTGTTGCTCAAGGTGAAACTATTGTTGATCGTATTTATCATATTGATCGAGGTTATGAAAATATCGAAGATAAATTATCATTGCTTGGTGCAAATATTGAGCGTTTTAATGATGAATAATTTACTTTACATAAATTATTACAATCACAGTTATTATAGATAGATTGAGTATTGTTTGTTATGCAAATTGGCTTTGTTATCTTTATTTTTAAGGAAAAGAAATGATTGCAATATTTCGTATTTTTATCATGATGTTTTGTTTACCTTTGATTTTTATATTTGGTTGTGCTTATTGTTTATTAAATCCACGTAATCCTAACCATGTATTTAATTTTGGTCGTTGTTTTAGCAAAATGTCTAAGATTTTTGGTATTAAAATCGATTTGCGTATGCCTAAAAATGCTTATTCTCGTGGTCAGTGTATTTATATTGCTAATCATCAAAATAATTGGGATATGGTTACTGTTTCTTCAGCTGTAACACCAAAAGTAGTAACAGTTGGTAAGAAAAGTTTAGTTTGGATCCCTTTATTCGGTCAGTTATATTGGCTTGCAGGAAATATTTTAATTGACCGTTTTAATCATTCAAAAGCAAGGTGTATTATCAATCAGATAGTTAAGCGAATAAAGTATAGTGATATTTCTGTATGGATATTCCCTGAAGGAACTCGTTCTCGTGGTCGAGGACTGCTTCCATTTAAGATGGGAGCATTTCATGCTGCAGTTCTTGCTGGTGTGCCTATCATTCCTATTGTATGTACTTCTACTACTGGGATTAGATTAAATCGTTGGAATAACGGTTATGTGATTGTTGAAATATTGTCGCCAGTTTCTACTGAAAAATATAATAGCCACAATGTTCGTGAACTTGCTAAGATTTGTCATTTAAAAATGAAAGATAAGCTTTTTATTCTTAACCGAGAAGCAGAATTATTAAATCGATAAATATCCTTAGGAAGGAAGAATGAAATAAAAGGAATCAATCGTAAAATGTTAATTTTATATATTCATGTAAACTATTAATTTAATCTCAATAGCTGAATATTGCTTATCGAAAAAAGGTTATTGGCTCCCCCTGCAGGACTCGAACCTGCGACATACGGATTAACAGTCCGCCGTTCTACCAACTGAACTAAGGAGGAACAGGAATAATAAATACAAGCTATCAGTTAACAATTTTATCTATCTGAAAATGATGGTGCCTCGAGGCGGAATTGAACCACCGACACGAGGATTTTCAGTCCTCTGCTCTACCGACTGAGCTATCGAGGCAAAACATGTACAATAAACAGGCACCTCAACAAAAACTGTTGTTCACCTAATAGACAGATCTCGTAAGAAAACTAATTTTATATAATATTCTGACTAAAATTGGCATATTTTAAATATGCCTAGAAACGCAGATATTAAACGAATTTTCTTTTCTTTAGTCAACATTTTTTTTAAAAGTTTTAAATTATTTGCTCTAAAATGTGCTTTAGTTTCCTTTATTGATTTTTGATACTCTGTATATCCTTAATAGATATATTCTTTCCTTTAAATAAAAAATCAACCATTTCTGATTCTAATAATTTAAGATGTTTTAAATTCATCGTGTTAAGTTGTTTTTCGTTAATTATCATAGTTTGTTTATTTTTCCAAAGTGACCAAGCTTCTTTTGAAATATTTTCAAAAATCCGTTTTCCTAGTTCACCAGGATAAAGTTGAAAATCCATTCCCTCTGCATTTTTTTTAAGTCGAATACAATAAATAATGCGCCCCATAATTATTCCTCTTATAAACCGAAATTATTCGCAAGGCAACCTTTCCAATAAATATTTTATTGGAGTTGCTAATCCAATTTTTTTAGGTTTCAGCAAGTCATACCAAATCCCTTTATGAACTTCAATTTTCCATATTGGCAATGTAGATAACTTTACTAAACTTGGTGTAATATAAAGTTGATAGTGAGAAAAAGTATGTTTGAATGAAATTAACTTAGTAAGTTGTAAAATATCTTTATAAGATATTTTATACGAATCTAGTTGACTTTCAATTTTAGGGTTATTAGCTTCAGGGAAGCTAAATAACCCTGCCCAAACTCCACTAGTTGGACGTTGTTCTAACCACACTAAATTCTTATATTGTAGTATTGTAAAATAAACCTTTTTTACTGATTTTTCTCTCTTTATTTTTTTGCTTGGATAATTTAATGGATTGCCTTTTTTATAAGAAATGCAATACTGATTTATTGGACATAATAGACACTTAGGTTTAGCCCGTGTACATATCATTGCTCCTATATCCATCATTGCTTGGTTATATTTATCAGTATTTTTTTGAGGTGTATACTTTTCAGCATATTTCCATAAAGTATTTTCTATCTTTTTTTCTCCTGGCCATCCTTTAATTGCGAAGCAACGAGTTAGTATTCGTTTAATATTTCCATCTAAAATTGGATATGTTTTATTATATACTGAAGAAATTATAGCACCAGCGGTTGAACGACCTATACCAGGCAGTGCATTTATTGCTTTTATATTCTTTGGAAATTGTCCATTATATTCTTTCTGTATAATTTTTGCTGTTTTATGTAAATTTATAGCTCTAGAATAATAGCCTAGTCCACTCCATAAATGAAGAACTATATCTTGTTCAGCATTAGCTAACTTTATAAGATTTGGAAAGGTTTTTATAAATCGAATATAATAGGGAATGACAGTAGATACTTGAGTTTGTTGCAACATAATTTCTGATAACCAAACAGTATAGTCAGTCTTGTTTTTTTGCCAAGGCAGATTTTTTCGACCAAACTTGCAATACCATTCTAAGACAGATTGTGAAAAATGGGTCATTTTTAGGTGTTTATTTATAAGATATATAAATATATATGGGTAATTATATGATTATTATCTTTAAGGTTTCCGATCGAATTATAATTAATTAGCTAAACAAAGGTTTTCCGATGTTTTTCAAATTAGACTATAATGATTTTCAATATTGTTCAATACAATTAAATTTTTTATGAGATAAGAATCAAGTACTAAATTATGGTAAATAAAGTAATTACAAATGAGTATTTCAAAAATGGAAAAAGAATACGAAAAGTACATAGTTTTATGTGTCGAGGAGGTCGTTTAACTAAGTCTCAACAAAGTGCAATTAAGGAATGTTGGTCTGTAATGGGAATTAATTATCAAAATTGCTTTCTTGATTGGAATCAAGTATTTGGCAATTATAATCCTGTTATCTTAGAAATTGGATTTGGAATGGGAAAATCATTAGTTGCAATGGCTAAAAATGAATTAGAGAAAAATTTTTTTGGTATAGAAGTCTATGCTCCTGGTGTGGGCGCATGTCTTTCTTCTGCACGTGATGCTGGGTTGACTAATTTACGAATTATGCATTATGATGCAATCGAAGTGATGTCCTATATGATTCCTAATAATAGTTTGGATAGACTTCAGCTATTTTTCCCTGATCCTTGGCATAAACGTCGTCATCATAAGCGTCGTATTATTAAATCTATGTTTGCTGAGACATGTCGATTAAAATTAAAAAGAGGGATCGGCATTTTACATATATTAACTGATTGGAAAAACTACGCTGAATATATAATTAAGATAATGGATGTTATTCCTGGTTTTTTAAATTTATCTGAAAACAATAACTATATTGCTCATCCAAGTGAACGTCCAGTAACTAAATTTGAAGTGCGTAGTCAGCGTTTAGGACATAAAATTTTAGAGATAAAGTATAAAAGGATAAATTGAGATTGCTCTACTACAAATAGAATATATTAATCAATTATTTTTTATATAAAAGCTATGAGAAGATCATTTAAGAAAAGTTGACCTTTTTTAGTTAGCTTCCAGTGTGTACTTGTTTCTGTTAAATATCCTTCCATTAAGGACCAATCAATAGGATTTTGGATTGTTTTGATATCGAGTTTAGTCTTATCAGTAAAATCTTGTTTTGGGCAATCTTCTATTAACCTGAAGCGATTCATAAAAAATTCAAATGGTTTATCTTTATTTTCAACTTTTAATTCCTTAGATAAATATAATTGAACTTTATTATTTAATCTTGTCAAATAGTCTCTTGGATTCCTGATTTTAATTGTGCGAATTATTAGACCATTTTCAAAAGTAAGTTTTCCATGTGAACCACAACCTATGCCTAAGTAATCACCAAATCGCCAATAATTAAGATTATGTTGGCATTGATAATTTATTTTACTATAGCTTGATATTTCATATTGAGTATAACCTGATTTAGTTAGTTTATCATGTCCTTGTTGTGAAATATCATATATATGGTCATGAGGTAAATAAGGTTTTTTATAGTAAAAAATTGTATTTGGTTCAATAGTTAATTGGTACCAAGATAAATGTGTTGGATGAAATTGAATTGCTTTGTCTAAATCTGATAGTGCTTGTTCTACATTTTGTTTTGGCAATCCATACATTAAATCTAAGTTTACATTTTTAAAATTTAATTTTTTTGCTAAACTAGCAGCATAGATAGCTTCTTCTAGTCTATGAGTTCGTCCAAGATATTTTAGCTTTTTTGATTCAAAGCTTTGTATACCTATTGAAATGCGGTTAATACCTGAGTCTAAATATCCAGAAAAACGTTCTATTTCAAGAATATTGGGATTAGCTTCTATAGTAATCTCTATATTAGATTTAAATGGAATACGCCTTTTAATTCCTATAATTAATTTTTTGATACTTTCAATAGACATTAAACTTGGCGTTCCACCACCAATAAAGATTGAATGAATTAAGTATTGATTTTGGTTAAGCTGATATCTTTCAATATCTTTGTCAAGGTCTTCAAGTAAAGCAATAATGTATTTTTGTTCTGGAATATTAGATTTAGAAACATGCGAATTAAAATCGCAATATAAGCACTTTTTTACACACCAAGGAATATGCACGTATAGACTAAGTGTTGGAAAAGCTAGCTTATTAAGAGATTTTTTTAGAGTTTTTAACATGATATTTTTTAGTAAAAGCTAATAGCAATTTTTTCAGTGCTTGGCCACGATGAGAAAGTTGGTTTTTTTTGTTTAATTTTAATTCAGCTGAGGTGCAGTTTTCTTCTGGTATGAAGAAAATAGGATCATAACCAAAACCATTTTCCCCTTGAGCTTGTTTTAAAATCATTCCTTCCCATATTCCATGGCAAAAAATTGGTGCAGGATCATCTGCATGACGAAGGAATAATAATATACAGTGAAATCGAGCAGTTCGCTTATGTTCTGGTATATTTTTCATTGCTTTTAGTAATTTTAGTACGTTTTCTTTGTCTTCAGAATTTTTACCAGAATAGCGGCTTGAGTAAATTCCCGGAGCACCTTTAAGACAGTCTACCTCTAAACCAGAATCATCTGCAATAGCGGGTAGATTAGTTGCTTTAGAAGCATGACGAGCTTTAATAATTGCATTTTCGATGAAAGTAGTTCCTGTTTCTTCTGCTTTAGAAATATTGTATTTACTTTGTGAAATAGCATCAAATCCAAATGTATTTAATGAATCAATAAGCTCGTAAATTTTATTTTGATTTTCTGTAGCTAGTACAATTTTATTCATGTATTTTAATACTCACTTTATTATAAAATTATTTTTTAATATACAATATTTGTTTAATATTCTAGTTTTTTCTCTTATAAGTGAATGTTTTCTTCATTAGTAATTTAAAATATCAATGTGTTGATTTGTTATCATTAATTTTTTTAAATAAAAATATATATAACTAATCAATTTTTTTATAGTGTCTATAATTTCGGAAAGTTTTATATTTTGTCCAGTTTTTAAGTTATTTTCGTATTCATAGTCGATACCAAATTGGACCTATTATATCTCCCATGAAGAAGTTTGCGAATTGTAATCCAATAAATAACGCTAATACACTTAAATCAAAACCACCGATTATAGGGATAATACGACGAATTGGCATAAGCATTGGTTCTGTTAACTGATAAAATACGTGTTCTATAGGTCCATGATTTTTATTTACCCAGCTTAGTATTGTACAGATAAGCAATATCCAGAATAGAAGACTACCTGCTGTTTTAATGAATAATGCTATTCCAAGTAATAGTAATGTACTGCTAAAGTGTATAGTAGAACTACTGATTATAGTGAGTATCATTAGTTTTAGCACGCATAGTAAATAAGCAAAAAGTGTAGTTGTTATATCGATATTACCTATCATAAATGGAATAATTTTTTGTAGTTTACCAACAACAGGTTGAGTAGATTTTACAATGAACTGAGAAAAGGGATTATAAAAATCAGCATGAGAAGCTTGTAACCAAATTCGTAAAATTATTACCATGATGTACAGATCAAACAAGGTGGAGGTTAGAAAACTCATTGAATTCATAAAGGTTCCTTAAGTAATTAATTAGTTTGTTTTATTACAAATATTGTAAAATTAAAACATTTTTTTTCACTTCTTTGGTACGAGTACTTATAGTTTGCATTGCTTTTTCAAAAATTGATCATTTTAATGGATGAATTTACTAAAGGATTAATACTGTTCTTTAGCATGCAACTATGGTTACTTGAATGAGTTGAGTTTTATTTTAAAGACTAAAATATTAGTACATTCAGTTAGCACTGATTTTTTTCGGTATTAATATGATGTTGAATATAAAGAAAATCAAGCATTTCTTGCTTATTAGCTACTGAATTAATTAAGTTTTTTTGATAAACAGAAGTTAGTTATAAAATAATGGTTAAAAAGTATTTATTAAATATGTTTTGTTTCAATCATAATTGCGAATACCAAAGATTGCTGTGCCAATGCGAACTATAGTACTACCAGCTGCAATAGCAGCATGCATATCATTGCTCATCCCCATAGATAAAGTATCTAGAAATGGATATTTAAGATTTAATTTTTTTTTCAAATTAACCAATTTTAAAAAACTACTAAATTGTGATTGATACTCAGATTTATTATGTGGAATTGACATAAGGCCTCTTAATTTGAGGTTTGGTAACGATGAGATCAGTTTAGCTAGAGGAAATATTTCTGTATCAGTAACGCCGAATTTATTTCTTTCGTTGCTAGTATTAACTTGTATTAACACCTGAATTGGTTTCATTCCTTTCGGTCGTTGATCATTAAGTCTTTGAGCTATTTTAGAGCGACTGATAGTATGTACCCAATCAAAATTTTTTGAAACTTGATTAGTTTTATTAGATTGAATATTACCAATAAAGTGCCATTCTAGCGATAACTTTAGATATTTTTTTTGAAAAAAAACTATTTTATCCACGCCTTCTTGTACGTAACTTTCTCCAAAGATTCTTTGACCAGCCCGTATAGCATCCAAAATTTCATTGATAGTTCTACTTTTACTAGCTGCAAGAAGTTGCACTGAATTTTGAGAACGTCCAAATTTTTTTTGGGCACTTTGAATGTTTGAGGTGATGTTTTGGATATTTTTTTTTATATTGACCATAGATCTTAAGAAATGTAAAAACTAGCAATATTAATTTTGTTTATTGTAGTTATTAATAGTAAAAAAATGATATTTAAGTCTAAAATATCTAATAGAAAACGACTTGTTTTAAAACAATGTGTCTAGTTAAAAATTTCTCAACGAATTAATTATGCTCAAACCAGCTTTCTAGAATAATCACCGCTGATTGACAGTCCACATTATTTTTACTTAGTGCTTTATAACCACCACTATCAAATAGTAATGATCGTGCTTCAGTAGTTGAAAATCTTTCATCATGAAGTTCAACAGGCAATTTAAAGTAATTTTGCATGTATTTTGCGAACCTTTTCGTTTTCAAAGTTAGATTACTTAAGTCTTTATCGTACAGATCAATAGGTAAGCCAACAACTAAGAGATTAGGCTTCCAAGTTTTGATATGTTTATCGATCTCATTCCAATTTGGAATACCATTATTAGCCTTCAACGCTTGTAATGGAGAAGCAGTATGTGTTACGTCCTGACCAATAGCAGTACCAATGTTTTTAGTTCCAAAATCAAAAGCTATCACTGTTCTAGACATATTCTTTTTTTAAGTTTGTTTAATCTAAAATGAGAAGTGTCAGTACAATATAAAATATCTTACAATAAGTCATAAACTGAATATTTATAATATTTTAAGAAAGCTTAACTACATAACGGTAAGAGAAAATAGTAAATAGTGCGATGGAGCTATTCATTTTAGGTTCTTAGAATCGTTTTCAAAGATATATACCACAATTCATTATAGATTAACGTAAAGATAAACACTGACCTTTTCTATAAAAAAGAAGGTCATTGTAAACTAATTGATTATTTTTGTCTATATTGATATCAAGTACGATTCTTAAATTTCAGATTAAATGTAAATCGTAGTTGCCTGTATTTCAATAAAGTTATAAATAGTGTTAACCTTGCTTCTCTATTAAGCTTAGAAGAACATCCATAAATTTCCTAGTAATAGAGATATTAAATGCTAACTCAATTTCTCTAATACAGGTAGGACTGGTAACATTGATTTCTGTCAACTTGTCCCCAATAATATCTAGTCCTACAAATATTAAACCTTTTTCTTTTAATACTGGTGAAACACTTTCAGCTATCTTAATATCAGTCTCATTTAGTGTTCTTGCTTCAGCAATACCTCCGATAGCTAAATTAGCTCTTATTTCTCCATAAGCAGGAATACGTGCTAAACAATAAGGGATTACTTCACCATTAATTATTAAAATTCGTTTATCCCCATTAGCAATTTCGGGTATAAAAGCTTGTGCCATTACATAATTGTTTCCATTCTTAGTAAGAATTTCAATAATTACTGGCAAGTTCAACGCATTTTTTGTTATTCGGAATACAGAGGCACCACCCATACTATCAAGAGGTTTTAAAATAATTTCACCGTGTCTTTTTTGAAATGCTTTTATTTTTTCAGATGAACTAGTGACTAGTGTAGCGGGAGTTAGCTCTGGAAACCAAGTGGTGAATATTTTTTCATTACAGTCGCGTAAACTTTGTGGTTTATTAATTACTAATGTACCTTTTCTTTCTGCGTGTTCTAGAATATACGTTGCATAAATGTATTCAGTATTAAATGGAGGATCTTTTCTCATTAAAATGATATTAAGTTCAGATAGTTCAATAGTTTGTTTTGAATGGAATGTATACCAAATTTTAAGATTTTCCTGCAGTGTGAGTATTCTACTATTTGCCATAGCTATACCTTGTTCAAAATATAGATCATTCATTTCCATATAATAGATTTGGCAACCATAGCGTTGTGCTTCTAGCATTATGAAGAAAGTAGAGTTTTTTTTTATATTAATAAATTTAATAGGATCCATTACAATTCCAAGTTTTATCACGACTTTCTCCACATTATTTTAAATAGACTAATCAGGTATTAGTTTTTTTGTTCTTAATGAAAAAATTAGTTAGTACTCTATCCATAAGTATTTATATAAACATATAAATACTTATCTTATAGTTGCAAATTGTTTAAGTAGAGGTGCTTTATCAATTGATTCCCAAGGAAATTCTTCACGACCAAAATGACCATATACAGAAGTTTCCTTATAAATTGGTTGTAAAAGGTGTAACATTTCTTGTAAACTATATGGGCGTAGATCAAAGTGTTGATGTATTGCTTCAATAATAGTTTTTTTAGGTACTTTTTCTGTACCAAATGTCTCTAACATAATAGATGTAGGATTAGCAATACCAATGGCGTAGGATAATTGAATTTCACAGCGTTCAGCAAGATCAGCTGCAACGATGTTTTTAGCAACATAACGTGCTGCATATGCTCCTGAACGATCAACTTTCGATGGATCTTTGCCAGAAAAAGCACCACCACCATGACGAGCTGCACCTCCATAAGTATCAACGATAATTTTTCGACCCGTTAAACCACAATCAGCCATTGGACCACCTATAACAAATCGTCCACTTGGATTGATCAGAAAATTAGTATTTTTATTAATCCATTCAGAGGGAAGAGTAGGCTTAATGATCTCTTCCATTACTGCTTCATGGAGACACGATGATGAAACTGAATCACAGTGTTGAGTAGAAAGAACAACTGTATCAATACCAATAATTTTGTTTTGATAATATTGGAATGTTAATTGAGATTTAGCATCAGGACGTAAAAAATTAAGTTTTCCATTTTTGCGAACTTGAGCTTGTTTTTTTACTAATCTGTGAGAGTACATAATTGGAGCTGGCATGAACATTTCTGTTTCATTGGTTGCATAACCAAACATAATGCCTTGGTCACCAGCACCCTGTTTTTTAGGAACCGCTTTATCAATTCCCTGACTAATATCTAGAGATTGTTTTCCAATAGTATTTAAGATTGCACAAGAGTCAGCATCAAACCCCATATCAGAATGAATATAACCAATTTTTCGAAGAGTTTGACGAGTAATTTCTTCAATATCAACCCAGGCAGAGGTCGTAATTTCACCACCAACCATTACCATTCCTGTTTTGACATAGGTTTCGCAAGCCACTCGAGCTTTGATATCTTGTGTTAAAATAGCGTCAAGAACAGCATCAGAAATTTGGTCTGCAATTTTATCTGGATGACCTTCTGATACAGATTCAGAAGTGAATAGGTGTTTAGTCATAAAAATACCACTTTTAAAAATTAAAATGCTTTCATAAAACTTGATATAAAAATAATGGATAGTTATAACATATATTGTCTACCGATTTCTTTATTTTGTAATATAGGTGTCAGATTTAAAATATTTTCTAGTTAAATCTGTTTTAATTTATTAGTTGATGGTTTATTAATATATACCTTTCTAAGGTCAAGAGAAGATGATAATTTGTTAGTATAATGGAGAAAAGGTGTATGAAAATAACTATTATTGGTGCTGCTGGTGGTATTGGTCAGGCATTAGCATTGTTGCTTAAAAAGCATCTTCCATCAGGTTCAAATTTAGCATTATATGATATTAATCCAGTAATATCTGGTGTAGCAGTAGATTTAAGTCATATTCCAACTTTGATATCCATTAATGGGTATTCTGAAGGAGACATAACAAAAGCACTTAAAGATGCTGATATTATTTTAATTGCAGCAGGTATTTATCGTAATCCAAGTATGGGACGTTCTGCTCTTTTTAATGTAAATGCGAGTGTTGTGAGTTCTCTAGCTGAAGAGATTGCAAAAGTCTGTCCAAAAGCTTTCTTAGGTATTATCACTAATCCTATAAATATGATGGTACCAATTGTTGCAGAAATTTTTAAAAAAGTTGGGGGTTATGATAGGCGTCGTTTATTTGGTATAACAACATTAGATGTAATTCGTTCTGAAACTTTTATTTCTAGCTTAAAAGGTAGAGATCCATGTGATATTGATGTCTCAGTTATCGGAGGACACTCAGATAGTACTATATTGCCTGTGCTTTCTCAAGTAAAGGGTGTTGATTTTACCCAAGAAGAATCCGAAATGTTAACAAGAAAAATTCAACAAGCTGGTACTGAAGTGGTGAAAGCAAAGGCATGTTCTGGTGGCAGTGCTACTCTTTCTATGGCAGAAGCTGCATGTCGTTTTTGTTTAAAACTTATTAAAGCACTCCAAGGAGAAAAAAATATAATTGAATGTGCCTATGTAGAGGGAAAAGGGAAGCATGCACAATTTTTTGCTCAACCAGTAAAATTGGGTAAAGAGGGTATTGAATCATTTTTAGATTATGGGAAATTAAATAATTATGAAAAACATTTATTAAATGGAATGTTAGAAACATTAAATAACGATATTAAAATCGGAATTGATTTTGTTAATTGTTAATTATTTTATTTTTTACGATTAACTGAAATATGAGCAAGCTGTATTAGGGCTTCTTTATGCATGGATTCAGGTAAAATTGATAGTTCAGCTATAGCTTTATTCGCTTCCTTATGTGCTTTTTTCCTTGTATACTCTAAGGAGCGGGTTTTTTTCATAGTCACTAAGATCTCATTTAATTTTTTGATTCCATTAGCTTTTTCGATAGCCTGACGAATGATATAAGCTTGTTCTGGTGTGCTGTTTTTCATAGCGTGTAAAAGGGGTAATGTTGGTTTCCCTTCTGACAGGTCATCTCCTGTATTTTTACCCATATCTATATTGCTAGAAGTATAGTCAATTACATCATCAATTAATTGAAAGGCAGCACCTAAGTATTTTCCATATTTTTTTAATGCTATTTCTATAGAATGGGGAGCGTTATTTAAAATAGCACCAATTTGCGTCGCTGCTTCAAATAAACGTGCGGTTTTAGAATAAATTACTTTCATATAATTTTCCTCAGTTATATTAGGGTTATTGCAGTTCATTAATTGTTGAACTTCGCCTTCGGCAATAATATTTACAACATTGCTCATTAATTTTATGATCTTCCAAGATCCTAATTCAGTCATCATTTGAAATGCACGAGTATAAATAAAATCACCAACAAGAATACTAGCAGCATTGCCAAATCTAAAATTTGCTGTTTCCTTACCACGACGCATATTTGATTTATCAATTACATCATCGTGTAGAAGTGTAGCAGTATGGATAAATTCTATAAATGCAGCTGATATTGTATGACTTTCCCCTTTGTAACCAAGAGCTTTACTAGATAAGATTGTTAACATAGGACGCAAACGTTTACCACCAGTTAATGTGTAGTATCCTAGTTGTTTTATTAAGGTTACATCAGAATTCAATTTTTTTTGAATAATTTGGTTGACTATTGCCATATCATTAGCAGTAAGCATTTGGATATCTTTAAAATCCATTATAAATCCAGATTAAAGTTAGATTTTGATATAGTATTATGTATTATTTTGCTAGTAACTAGTAAATAATACACTAAAGATGTTTTATTCACACCTTACTACAGTTGAGTAATTTCTAATTTTTATAGAATTCATTTTTCAGCAGTTTTTTTTAAAAATATAGCTTGTCACAAGAACCATGTTTCTGTAAAATCGTTCAGGTTCAGTGCGTACCTATTATTCTAGTAGGTGTTTTTTAGGTAGATTTTAAAGCGGGGTAATTTAAATTATGTACGCTGTTTTCCGATCTGGTGGTAAGCAGCACCGTGTAACTAAAGGACAAACTCTTCGCTTAGAGAAATTAGATGCTAAATCTGGTTCTACTTTAGAGTTTAACAGCGTCCTATTAGTGTCTAATAGCAGTGAAGGTATCACTATTGGTACTCCTATTATTCAAGGTGCTAAAGTATTTGCAGAGGTATTACAGCACGGTCGTGATAATAAAATTAAAATTGTTAAGTTCCGTCGTCGTAAGCATTCTCGTAAGCAGCAAGGTCATCGTCAATGGTTTACAGAAGTAAAGATTACTGATATTGATTAATTGATATTTTACTAACTAGGAGAGTTTAGAAGAGATGGCTCATAAGAAGGCTGGAGGTTCTACACGTAATGGTCGAGATTCAGAAAGCAAGCGTCTTGGTGTAAAGCGTTTTGGTGGTGAGTATGTATCAGCAGGTAGTATTATAGTTCGTCAACGTGGTACTAAATTTCATGCTGGTATAAATGTTGGTATTGGTAGGGATCATACTCTTTTTGCTCTTAGCTGTGGTAAGGTTAAATTTGGAATTAAAGGTATTAAAAAACGAAAATTTATTAGCATTGAATCTTTTTAGATTTATTGTTATTTAGATTAACTAAAACCCTGCCTAATTTTAGGTGGGTTTTTTTATGCAGGTTATATAATAATAAAGTTATAGATTTTTAAAAGTATTGAACTTATTAAAAGTTCGAGTATAAAAAATGAAATTTGTTGATGAAGCAATAGTGAAAGTTGAGGCTGGTTCAGGTGGTAGTGGTGCCGTCAGTTTTTTGCGTCAAAAGTTTATTGCTAAGGGAGGACCTGATGGCGGTAACGGTGGCAATGGTGGTGATATTTATATCCTTGCTGATAAAAGCCTCAATACACTAAGCAATTATCGCTTTCAACGTTTTTATTTAGGAGAAAATGGAAAGAATGGTGGTTCCAGAAATTGTACTGGTAAAAGTGGACAAGATAAGATATTACGCGTTCCCATTGGAACACGTATTGTTGATGTTTACAGTAACAAAATTATTGGAGAACTGATTGAACATGGTGAAAAACTTATTGTCGCTAAAGGAGGCTTACACGGTTTAGGTAATTCTTGTTTTAAATCTTCAGTTAATCGTGTACCATATCAAAGAACTTTAGGTACTAAAGGTCAGATAAGAGAGCTTCGTTTAGAACTTCTTCTTTTAGCTGATGTAGGGATGTTAGGATTGCCAAATTCAGGTAAATCAACTTTTGTTCGCTCAGTATCTTCAGCTAAAATAAAGGTTTCAGATTATCCATTTACTACATTAATTCCTAGCTTAGGTGTAGTTAATCTTTCTTCTAAGAATAGATTTGTTATTGCAGATCTGCCTGGTTTGATAAAAGGTGCCTCTGATGGTGCAGGTTTAGGTATTCGTTTTTTGAAGCATCTTGAACGTTGCCGAGTACTGTTACATATGATTGATATAGACTCTATTAATGAATCTCAACCTGAAAGAGACATATTGATGGTCATTAATGAACTTCGAGAGTATAGTAAAAAATTAGTAAATAAACCACGCTGGTTAGTGTTTAATAAGGTCGATTTATTACCAAAAAAAGAAGTTAATAAAAAGGTTCAGGGTATCTTAGAAAGGTTAAATTGGCAGGGGAACTATTTTAAAATTTCTTCACTTAAAAATCAAGGGACTAAAGAACTTTGTAGTAAATTAGCTAATGTATTAGGGGAATTATTTTCTGAAATAAGAACTGTTTCTAAAGAAAATTCAGTTAATTAAATCTTTATTAAGAATTAGGTTAATAAAAAAATATTAATGTTAATTAGCATGATTTCTGCAATAACCAATGATCGAACTATTGGAAATGCTAATAAAATGCTTTGGTATCTTCCTGCTGATTTTTCTTGGTTTAAGCGATGTACTATTGGTAAACCCATTATTATGGGAAGAAAGACTTTTGAATCTATTGGGTATGTATTACCTGAACGAAAAAATATTGTACTTACTCGTGATAAAAAATTAAGGATAGAAGGGGTATTAACTGCTTTTTCACTTGATGAGGCTTTAGAAGTGTTAGGTGAAAATGTCAATGAGGTTATGATTATTGGTGGTGCTTCTATTTATCAATCTTATTTATCTAGAGCTCAACGGTTATATTTAACACATGTAAATTGTAATCTTCATGGAGATGCTTACTTTCCAGATTGGGGAACAGGGTGGAGTATAGTTTATAAAAAAAACCATTTTGCAGATAAAAGAAATTCTTATGATATGACATTTTTAATTTTAGAACGTAATATATAAGCACACTAAATGCTCATTTTTTTCAAAAAAAAGGTACTAAATTTATCCATCTATTTTCAATTTTCAATTAAAAGTATTACACGTGTTTTTTTTTATAGATTTTTGCATAAAGAACGTTTTATCTTCCCAACGAAGCATTGTCAAAGTTCCTCCCCACACACAACCTGTGTCTAAACTGATTACGTTATTATCTTTATAACCTTCTAATGTTGACCAATGGCCAAATAGAATGGTTTTATTTAAATGTTGTCTTGATGGAAGTTTAAACCAGGGGCTAAGTTTTTTGTTTTTTACTTTATTTGGTGAAGCTTTATGATTCATATCAAGTTTTCCATCAGAATAGCAAAATCTCATTCGAGTAAATGCATTAATTATATATCTGTATCGTTCACTTTTTGTTAGAGTATTGCTCCAAGAATTTGGGGTGTTTCTATACATGTTTTTTATAATCCAAGACCAGCTTTTTTTTTTAAGTTCTTTTTCTACTGCTCTGGCAGCTGTTCTTGCTGTAAAAAGATTCCATTCTGGTGAAATCCCAGCATGGCATACAATAAACTCATCATGTTCTATCATTAAAGATTGAGTTCGCAGCCAGTTCACTAATTCTTCTTTATCTTTTGCCGAAAAAATAGCAGCAATATTATCCTGTCTTTTCATTTTTTTTATGCCAAGGTATATAGCTAGTAAATGCAAATCATGATTTCCTAAAGCTACTTTAGCTTTATTCCCTAAATTTTTTATAAATCTAAGGGTTTCTAGAGAATTAGGTCCTCGTGCTACAAGATCTCCTGTAAACCATAATGTATCTTGATTAAAATCTAATGGTATATTTTTGATTAGTAACTTAAGTTCGTTTAGGCAACCTTGAATATCACCTATAATGTAATTAGACATGATATTTTCCAAAAAATATAGTAGAGATATTAAATTAGACAGGTAATAAACATTATAAAATGCTATGTAATAAAATCACTTACCTAGTAAAAATTGGGTAAGGATAAATAAAAATCTAATTGTTTAATTTGCAGTTTAAATTTGCCCAATTAGCCATTGCTATAAATTCTTCTAAGGTTAAATTTTCTGGTCTCATATCTGGATTGATACCTAATGTTTTAAATGCTTTTATATCAAGTAATTCTTTATAGCAATTTCGGATAGTTTTTCGTCTTTGATTAAAACCATTACGGCAAAGTTTATCTAGCCAAATAAGATTATTTTCTGAATTTAGTGATTTTTCATGTAATACTAATTGAATAAATACTGAATCAATTTTTGGTTCAGGGAAAAATGATGTTGATGGGATATTTAATAATGGAAGTATTTGCTGACAGTAATACTTCACCATTACAGTTAATCGGCCATATGCTTTGCTACCTGGTTTCGCAGTTAGTCGATCTCCGACTTCTTTTTGTAATGTGAAATGCATATCCTGAATATTGGTATGAAATTTAAATAAATGGAATAATAAGGGAGTGGATATGTTATATGGTAAATTACCAAAGATACGCAATTTTTTATTTTTTTTTATTAATCTAGCAAAGTTAAAACATGTTGCATCTGTTGGATATATGATTAATTTATTTGATAACGTAGGATGATTACGTAAGCGTTGAACTAGACTATCATCAAGTTCAATTACGGTAAAAGAAGAATTAATTTTTTGGTTAATCGCTTCTGTAATAGCACCTAAGCCAGGACCTATTTCTACTAAATTTTCTTCTGATTTTGGATTTATTAAGGAAACTATATCTTTAATAATATGAGGATCCTTTAAAAAGTGTTGTCCAAAACGTTTTTGAGCTTTATGTCCTAGGTATATTTTTTTTTTCATATCTTAAGATGATTCTCCCCTAAATTTACTGCATATTTAATTGCTGTCCTAAGACTTTTTATATTAATTGCTTTTCTTTTCCCTGCAAATTCAAGTGCAGTACCGTGATCAACTGAAGTTCTTATAAAAGGAAGACCAAGAGTAATATTAACTGAACGAGAAAAACCTTTATATTTTAATACAGGGAGTACTTGGTCATGGTACATACCAAGTATAACATCTGCCTTTTTTAGATATTTATCATTAAAAATTGTATCAGCTGGTAAAGGTCCGATTAAATTAATTGCATATTTTTGACGAATCTTTTCTAATGTTGGGATAATCATCTCAACTTCTTCTCTGCCAAGAAATCCATTTTCTCCTGCATGTGGATTTAGTCCACATACATAAATGGAAGGGCTTTTTATCCTAAATTTTTTAATTAATTCTCTGTTAAGAAGACGAATAGTTTTTTCTAATTTATCTTTCGTCAATGTTTTAGATACTTGAGATAATGGGATATGCGTAGTGGCTAACGCAACTTTAAGACCTTTAGTTGACAACATCATGACAACTAGTGATGTATTAGATTTTTCTGCTAAAAATTCAGTATGTCCACTAAAGGAAAAACCAGAACGATTAATTGCTCCTTTATGTACAGGGCAGGTAACAATAGCGTCAAATTCATTATTCATGCAACCTAAAATAGCTTTTTCTAATATATTTAATACATAACAACTGTTGTTTGGATTAATTTTCCCTGCAATAACAATATCATTTAGGGGGATATGATCCACAATTAAAGAACCAGCTTTTTGCATAATAGGTTTCATATTACTTTCATAATTGATTAGATTCACATCAATACCCAATAATTGAGCACGTTTAGATAATAAAGTCTTATCTGCACAAATAATTAGTTGATGTGACCAATTTTCAGTCGAAAGGAATAACGCAAGATCTGGACCAATACCTGCAGGTTCTCCTGATGTAATAATAATACGTTTAATGCTCATATTTATCCTGAATTATTTCAATGAAAGAATTTGCATAAATCTCTCGTAACCATTCCTGTGTTTCTAAGTTAAAATTATGTTCAAATAAAATTTGATGGGCTTTATTTTTTATTGATAATTCGGTATGATCGGTTTTTCTTCGATCTAATATTTCTAAGATATGCCAACCATGCGTAGTTTTAAATGGTTTACTGATTTGACCGATAGGTAATAATTTAATTTTATCTTGAAATTCAGGCAAGTATGATTCAGTACTTTGGTATCCGAGCTCACCATTGTTTGCAGAAGAATTTAGGTCTTGGCTATGTTCTCGAGCAAGTTGCTCAAAATTTGCTTTTCCTGTTTTAATTTTATAGATAAATCCGTTAAGTTTTCTTTTGATTTCATCATCATCAGAGATTAATGTTGGTTTTATGAGAATATGACGAGCATTTACTTCAGTTACAATAACTTGATTAGGGTCTTTTATATCTTCTATTTTTAATATATGTAAACCAATACTACTTTGGAATGGTCCAATTATAGTTCCTTTATTTATTTTCGCTTGTTTAATTTGATTAGCAAATATAGTTGGCATTTCTTTTATACCTATCCATCCTCTATTATTTTTTATTACTTGAGGTTCTTTTGAACAGCCATAAAATGTAGATTTTGGTTGTGTGCTTTTTTTCATCTGGTTAAGTAACATTTTTGCTTTATTTTGAATTTGTTCTTTATTTAATTGTTTGTTAAAACAAAGTTGAATATGAATAATTTTATATTGAGCTAATTCTTCCCTTTCATTTAAAAGTGAAGCAATTAAGTTTTTGAGTTCAATAGGTAATATCTTGATACGACGAGGAATTAATATATTACGTACTTCTTTTATCATAAGATTCTTTTGAATTTGTTCTTTTAGGTCTTTTTCAGTTAGATTGTTTATGTTAAATCGATTATTTTTGATAATGTTAGTAATCACATCGTTTAAATAGTCATTACTTATGCTTATTCCAATATGTTTAGCTTCTTGTTGTTGAATTGTTTCAATAATTAGTTCTTCTAGTATTTGCTCAATTGAAGTTTTTTTTTGAAAATGAAATTTTGTATCTTTATCTTTTTTGATGCTATTCTTCAGTATTTTAAGTCTTTTATTAACTTCACTTTGGAGTATTATACCTTCATTAACAATGACTTTGATCTTGTCTAGCTCAACAGGTTGTGCAGTTACTAACGTTATTTTAGCAAGAAAAATAAAGCTAAAGAATATGTATTTCCACAATATGATGTACTCCTGTGATAAAATATTTATGGTGTATAAAAATAAATTAAGTTGTAGATTGCTTCAATAAAAATGGATGACTATAACCTAATCTACTGGTAAATTCATTACCAATAATTCTGTTATTTAACTTCAAATTAGAGTTTGTTCCAAACCCCAAAACACCAAATTTAAGATTGAAACGGTCTTCATATTTAGGTTTTTTATTGTTCTTAGTTTTTTGATTTTTTAGTTCTTTGCTATATGTAAGAGCAACATACCAACAATTTGAATGATAGCCTAGACCTGTAAGCCATTCTAATTCTTGCTTGGTTGTAAGATCGAAAAAATATTGTGCATTGGCCTGCCATTTATGATTTATTTGATATGCAGTGAGTAATCCTAGTTGTGATATTTTAGATTGACTTAACTCTTTTAATCTGTCTTTAGAATAGCCATAGGCAAGAATTTTTTCAATATAACTAGGTTTAATATAACGATAGCTAGTTTGTAAGTATCCATTATTAAATTGATATTCTAAAGTAAAATTGCTTAATTGAATTTTTTTACTATTCGTATCGTATTGAAAATTACTATGATAGAATAAATTATCATCGTAGTTAAAATCCATTGTAGCAGATAAACTAGAATAGTGAGAAGAACTTATATTTGACTGAATATTAGTAAAGTTTTTCTTCAGATAAAAAATTTGACCTAACGAAATATTTAGACGTTCTTTATAAGAATTATTAAAAAATCGTGAAGATACAGCATAACTAAATTGGTTACTTCCAACAATTTTATCAATACTGCTAAAGTTTCTATTTCGAAAAAGATGATAGTAGTCGGTTTGTAGAAAGGTCGTGTCATAAGAACTATTAGATTTTTCTTTCTCTGGTATATATAAGTACTGAATTTCTGGTTCTAAGGTTTGTATGTAATTTTTAAAGGTTTTCATATGACGTTCAAGAATAATACTTCCACGAGTTTTAAATGTCGGTATAAGCCGAGTAATTTGTTTCTTTTGTCTCTTTAAGTGAGCAGAGGGAGCTGTTTTCTCTTGATAATATGTTCCGAGTAATCGTGCTTCAGTAATCCAAACACCCCAGCTATTACTAATTGGTACCTTTAACCCTGGTTCAATATGTATGCGTATTGTCGATGGGGCTTTTTTATTATTAGCATTAAATTTTGATATTTGTCCCGTTAGATCAAAATCTAAAAATTTCATTAGCATTGGTGCATAGTAGTTAAAATTAAACTGAGGGATTATGCGATATGGAATATCATTTTCAGTAAATGGTTGCAAGTTATGTATTAGCAATGAAATATCCCACTTATCTGAATAATAACTTATTTTGCTTTCTTGAATTTGATTATTTTCTTGGTTGCCAATATTTGAGTTTACATTAGAGAAATAATTATTGTCGCTTATTTTTAAGTAATTAAATTTTAATTTCCAATCTTGTTGGAAGTTGCCTTCGTGTTTATAAAGTAGCCCCCAACGCTTCTTTTTTTCTGGATGTTTTTTATCTTTTGGTAAAAATTCCAAGTGTATGGTTCCTGAACCAAATGTAGATAAATAACGAAATTTATTATTAAATTGTAAATTACGCTTTGTCATATGTATTAATGTAGTTTCTAAGTCATAGTTTTCTGAAAGGTTCCAGTAAATTGGAGTTTCTATTGTGAATCCATTTTTGGAACCGTAAGAAATATTTGGATATAGAAAACCAGTCTTTCGAGTATTGCTAATAGGTACAGTTAGGATTGGTAAGTAGAATATAGGAAAATTATAAATTTTAAATCGAGGATGGTAAAAAGTAGCTTCTTCTTTATTTTGATCTATCACGATTCGTGATGCATTTAATTTCCAAGTATTATTTTTTTCTGAACAAGAGGTTATATAAGCATTTTCCATGATGTAGGTGCTTTTATCTATCTTTGATATTTTATAAGCTTCTCCTCGTCCTGGTTTACATAGGAAATTGTATTTATTGTTTTCCATTAGCATAAAATCAGTATCAAAATAATTAACTACTTTATCAGAAAAAATATCTAATTTACCATCGTTAATATTAACATTGCCTTGTGCCACAATCCTTTTATTTATTTCATATAATGTTACAGTATCTGATTTAATTTGCTTGTTACCTTGAACAATAACAACATTTCCAGAATACTTTACCTTATTTTGATTGAAAGCTTCTAATGAATTAGCTTCAATTTGAATTGATGATGTATTAGAGTCTATCAATGGCAATTTAGCATTTACACATTGTTTGTTGGAACAGCATTCATCTTGTAAAGATTTGTCTGATTTGGCTAAGATTTGAGTTGATATTAGTGTAAAAAAAACAACATTAATCAAATTTCTTAATAAAGTTAAAAGAAACTTGATATCGGTTTTTTCTATCTTTTTAATCCAGTTTAAAACAAAAATATTTTGGAGAACTAACGTCATAAACAATATGTATGTTCGTAAATTCATCATATTTCATTATTAAACTACAGTGCAAGTTCAAGTTGGCAGATTAAAAAAACAGTTATACAGTTGTTATTTGATTAATAACTATCTTTTGCTCTTTAAGTTTTATTATTGTTTCTTCATAATGTTTAAGTTTTTTTCTTTCTTTTATTATAATTTCCTTTGGTGCCTTTGAAAGAAAATTTGTATTGTCCAATTTTTTTTCAATGTGTTTAATTTTAATTTGGATTTTTTCCATTTTACTATTTAGTTCTATAAGTTCTTTCCTTTTATCAGTAAGATTTTCCATTACAATAAATAATTCAGATTTACCAATAAGCATTGTTGTTACGTATGGAGGGAGCTTATCGTGTTCATTAATAAGTTCGATTTTCTTTAATTTAGAAAATGATAATAATAAATTTTGATTATTTTCTAAATATTTTTTTTCTCCTGGATTAATTTTCATAATAGCATGTAGTTTTTTATTTGGTAAAATTTTATATTTATAACGTAAATTACGGATGCTAATGATAAATTTTTTTATCCATTCAGTATTATTAATTGCCTCTTGATTATATTTTGAATCTTCATATTGAGGGAAATTTTGAAGCATAATAGTATCTCCCTCAATACCATACATAAGTGGTTTGATGTTTTTCCATATGGATTCTGTAATGTAAGGCATAATAGGATGAGTAAGACGGAGTGTTTTTTCTAACACTGTAATTAGGGTATAACGTGCTGCTTCTTTTTCTCTTTCTTGTCCTTTTGTTAAAACAAATTTAATGAATTCCAGATACCAATCGCAAAATTGATTCCAGATAAATTCATATAGACTGTTAGCGGCTAGGTCTATACGATAGTTATCTATGTGCGAAGTGAAATTTTTTGTTGTTATTTCACATTGAGATTGAATCCATTTATCAGTCAATGAATATTCAAATTTTTTATCTTTTTTAAAATTATAATCTTTATGTTTTACATTCATTAATACGAAACGGCCAGCATTCCATAGTTTATTGCAGAAGTTACGATAACCTTTAAGACGATTCATATCCCAGTGAATATCACGGCCAGTATTAGCTATCGCTGCAAGGGTAAAACGTAATGCGTCGGTACCGTAAGGAGTAATACCTTCTCTGAAGGTTTGCCGTGTATTTTTTTCTATTTTTTTTTCTAGTTTAGTTTGCATAAGATTATCACAACGTTTACTTACTAAAGACTCTAAACTGATTCCATCAATTATATCTATTGGATCTAGAACATTACCTTTTGATTTAGACATTTTTTGACCGTTTTCATCACGTATAAGTCCTGTCATATAAACTACTTTAAAAGGTACTTGCGAATTATTATTTTTATCTTTAATAAAATACGAGCTCATCATAATCATTCGTGCAACCCAAAAAAATATGATATCAAAACCTGATACTAGAACGTTTGAAGGATAGAACATCCTGAAGTTTTCAGTATTTTGGGGCCAGTCTTGTGTAGCAAATATCCAAAGAGAAGAAGAAAACCAAGTATCAAGGACATCATTGTCTTGTTGTAATATGATAGAAGAATTAAGATTGTTTTTTTTTCTTGCTTCATTTTCAGTGCGACCAACATACACTTTTCCTTGACTATCATACCATGCAGGGATACGGTGTCCCCACAAAAGTTGACGAGAAATGCACCAATCTTGAAGTTTTTCCATCCAAGAAAAGTACATATTTTCATACTGTTTAGGAAAAAATCGAATCTGACCGTTTTTTACTGCTTTAATAGCAGGTTTAGCAAGAGATTTTGTTCGAACATACCATTGATTAGTAAGTCTTGGTTCGATAACTACAGCACTGCGGTCACCATATGGAATTGTTATGTCATGTTGTTCGATTTTATCAACTAAACCTAAATGTTTAAGTTCTGAAACAATGGCTTTTCGTGCAGAAAAACGTTCCATTCCATGATACTGTTTTGGAAGTTCAGTATTATATACACTACTTTTTTTTCCATCAGTTGTAAAAATTTCAGATGAAGTTCTAATACAGGCATTTAAAGTTAAGATATTAATGATTGGTAAATTATGACGTTGTCCAACTTCATAATCATCAAAGTCATGTGCTGGTGTAATTTTTACGCAACCTGTACCTTTTTTCATGTTAGCATGATCATCAGCAATAATAGGAATTAATCGATTAGTGATTGGAAGCAAGATTTTTTTACCAATTAGATCTTTATAACGAAAATCCTTTGGATTAACTGCCACAGCAGTATCACCTAATATAGTTTCTGGTCTTGTTGTCGCCACAATGACATAATTTTGACTATGTTTTGTCATTGTTCTATTTATTAACGGATAACGGAAATAGTACATATAACCTTTTTGAATTTTATGTTCTATCTCAAGGTCAGAGATTGCTGTACATAGTTTTGGATCCCAATTAACCAGACGTTTACCTCGGTAGATAAGATCATCTTCATAAAGACGTACGAAGGCTTCTTTTGTAGCTTCAGAGAAGCCTTTATCCATAGTAAAACGTTCTCGATCCCAATCTACAGAAGCTCCAAGTCGACGTAGTTGCTCAGTGATTGTGGAGCTAGATTCTTTCTTCCATTCCCATATTTTTTTTATGAAATCTTCACGATCAAAGTCATATTTATTTTTGTTTTCTTCTCTGGCAATTTTACGTTCAACAATCATTTGAGTAGCAATACCAGCATGGTCAGTACCAACCTGCCAGAGGGTATTTTTCCCTTTCATACGTTGATATCGAATTAAAGTATCCATGATGGTAGTTTGAAATGCATGACCTATGTGTAAAGTTCCAGTAATATTCGGTGGCGGTATGACAATACTGAAAGAATCTTTTGAAGTGTCACCATGTGGCTTAAAGTAGCCTTTTTTTTCCCAATTGGTATATAAAGTTTCTTCAATTAACTCTGGTTTATATATTTTTTCCATAGAATTCAATATTATTTTAATCCAATAGAATAGTTTTATTTTAAAAGTTCTAGAAAGGAGATATTAATAATATATACTATATAAGTATTAATATAACTTACTTTTTTGAAAGCTAGCTTAGAAATAAAACTTCCTAAATTTAAAAGTATGTAAGTAAGTACAAGATACTGGTAAAAAAAATTATAAATTAGAGAATAAACATTGCTGAAGTAGTAGTCGATTCCCTAAGTTTTTAAACTAGCTAGATATAATCTATTTTTTGTTCACTGCTTTAGAACGATTTAGTAAGAATTGAACAAGCATAGATACTGGTCGACCGGTTGAACCTTTTGATTTCCAAGCTGTACCTGCTATATCAATATGTGCCCAATGATACTTTTTAGTGAATCTAGATAAAAAACAAGCAGCAGTAATAGCCCCAGCAGAACGATCACCAATATTAGCAATATCTGCAAATTTGCTTTTAATCTGTTCCTGATAATCATTTAAGATTGGGAGTTGCCATACTTGATCATTTGCTTGTTCAGAAGCACTTATCAATTCACAAGCTAAAGGATGATGGTTAGACATTAGAGCGCTAACATGATGACCGAGTGCAATCACACATGCACCCGTTAAGGTCGCTATATCAATTATGCAGTCAGGATCAAAACGTTGAACATAAGTGAGTACATCACAAAGTACTAGTCGGCCCTCAGCATCAGTATTTAGTACTTCCACTGTTTGACCTGACATTGTAGTAAGTATATCGCCAGGTCGGTAAGCGTCGCTACTAGGCATATTTTCGCAACCAGCGAGAATAGCCACTACATTGATTGGTAAATCCAATCTCGCTAATGCTTTCATTGTACCAAACACAGAGGCAGCACCACACATATCATACTTCATTTCATCCATCTTCTCACTTGGTTTGAGAGAAATACCTCCAGAGTCGAAAGTAAGTCCTTTCCCTACTAACACGATTGGTTTTGCCTTAGCATTAGGATTCCCTTTATATTCTATAATAGACATGCTAGATTCATTCTTAGAACCATAACCGACAGCAAGATAAGCTGCCATCCCTAGTTCTTTCATTTCGTTTTCAGAAATAATAGTTGTAATAATATTATCATACTTGCTAGCCATCTTGAGAGCTTGAGAAGATAAATACGTTGGATTTGCAATATTTGGTGGCATGTTACCAAGATCTTTTGATGCTTTTATTCCAGAAGCAATAGCAAGAGCATGAGTCATTGCTTTTTCAGCTTCTACTAATTCATTAGAATTCAATACGTTAAATTCTAATCTACCTAATCGATGTGAAAATTTTGGTATAGTAGTCTTAAATTTTTCAAATGAATAAAGATTATCTTGAATAGTTTCAATTGCTTGACGGATTTTCCAGTAAGTATTTTGCTTTTTAACAGAAAGATCAGTTAAAAAACATATAGCTTCTTTTGAACCTATCTTATTTAATTTTTGGATCATCTTTTGGATGATTTTTTTATACTGGTATTGGTCAAGATCAGACTTTTTTCCACAACCAACAAGTAAAACTCGTTTTGAAAGTAGAGATGGTACATTATATAAAAGTAACGTTTCTCCTAGTTTACCTTTTAAATCTTCATGATTAAGTAAGGAACTAATATAATTTCCGCTTATTCTATCTACTTGTTGAGCTGCTAAAGAAAGATGACATTGTTCAAAAACACCAACAATGATACATGCGCTGCATTGATTTTCTGGACTTTCACTTTTAACGCTAAACTTCATTACTTACTCCGACATCTTAAAGACAAATAGAACTAAATGTTAGATAATACTTTTATTCTAAATACTATAAACCAGCACAGTACTTAAGCAAGAATCTAAGCTAGCAAATACTAACAAAACTGAAGATTTAGAAATATAGTGATTTAATGTTTAAAAAACAAGTTTTATGTAGGTACTTTCATTGTGATTATTATTAGATATTTGACCTATGAAACATTTAAAAGCCAACTTTCAATATTTTTTATCTTTTTTTTAGTTTTTCTATGTCAAAAATTTATACAGGTTTTAGCAGAAGTATCAGATGGAGTAATTCCTGCTAAAATGATTCTATCAATTGTTACTCTTAACATGCCAGCAGTTGGATTATTCATGTTACCATTTAGCTTGTATCTCGGTATTTTATTAACTTTTGGTCGTTTATATACTTCAAGCGAAATTATTGTTATGAATTCAATGGGTATTGGTAATCATTTTTTAATGCGTTCTGCATTATATTTATCAATTATTACTGGTTGTATAGCTGCATTTAATTCATTTTGGTTAGCACCATGGAGTGCAAATAGAGAAGCAGAATTAATGGAGCAATACATATCAGGGAATAGTGTAGATCTTTTAAGAAAAGGAAGTTTTCATCGTATTTCTGATGGGTTTTCAGTAGTTTTTATTGATGATATTCAAGATAAAAAATTAAAAAATGTTTTTGTTGCTCAGATTCGTCCAAAAAATTCAATTTTGCCAAGTATAATATTCTCTAATTTTGGTGATATCAAAATTACTGATGATGGTCGTTATATGATTACTATGTATGAAGGAACACGCTATGAAGGGATACCAAATCATCTTGATTATCATATTACTGAATTTGATGAATACGAGGGGATAATAGGACGACGTGTTATACAAACTGAAGGAAAAGAATGGAAAGCAATTCCAACGTTAGACCTTATATCTAACTCTACAGCAGAGGCTCAAGCTGAGTTGCAATGGCGTTTATCAGTAGTAGTGTCTGTTCCTTTATTAACAATATTAGCTATTCCTTTATCTTCAGTAAATCCTCGTCAGGGGCGTTTTGTAAAAATAGGACCAGCAATATTAATTTATTTAACTTATTTTTTATCAGTCAGTGCTATTAAATCAGCGATTGAAGAGGGATCTATTCCTATCTTTGTTGGTATGTGGCCAATTAATTTTGGGCTTTTAGTTTCTGCTGTAGTACTAAATTGTATGGATACTGTATTAGTAAGAAAACTTAAAGATAAAATAAAGATAGATAGGGTAATTTAAATACATGTTTAAAATCATAGATGTATATATTGGCAAAACAATTAGTACAAGCATTTTGCTTGTACTAATCACTTTTATTGGTTTATCTAGTATTATTAAATATGTAGAACAATTAAAAAAAGTAGGTGAAGGAAACTATGATTTATTGCAAGCTTTATTATTTGTAATACTAAGTATTCCTCGTGATCTAGAAATGTTTTTTCCTATGGCAGTGATGCTTGGGTCATTAATTGGTCTTGGAGTCCTTGCAGAAAATTCTGAATTAGTTGTTATGCAAGCTGCAGGGTTTTCTAAGCTAAATATTGGTGTATCAGTTCTTAAAACCGCTGTACCATTAATGTTTATTATGACTATTTTTAGTCAATGGGGAGTCCCACAAGCACAAAAAATGGCTCGTGATTTAAGAGCGATTGCAATTTCTGGTGGTAATTTAATTTTATTGCGTACTGCTGTTTGGGCCAGAGATAGTAACGACTTTATTTTTATGGGTAAAGTAGAATTTAATAAAATCCATAATTTAAAAATATGGAAATTTGATGATAAAAAACATCTCACATTAGTTATATCTTCAAAGGAAGCTAACTTCATTAGCAATGATGATACATGGGAAATGAAGGATGCTCAAATTACTGATATGCGTAATGGAAGCAATATTTCAAAAAAATATTACCAATTTATCATTGGAATACCCCTCTTTCTCCTGATAAGTTAGCAGTGGTAACCATGAAACCTGAAGAATTATCTTTTAGTGGCTTATATCATTACATAACTTATCTAGAAAATTCAGAACAAGATTCTTCGCATTATAGATTAGCACTTTGGAGAAAAGGAAGTCAGCCTTTTACTATTGCAGTTATGATGTTAATGGCTTTTTCATTTATTTTTGGTCCATTGCGTAGCGTTACCATGGGAACAAAGATGCTATTTGGAATAATTGCAGGATTTATTTTTTATATTTCGGGTGAATTTCTTTCTCCTTTCAGTTTAGTTTATTCTATTCCACCAGTTTTTGCTGCAATTGCACCTAACGTTATGTTTTTACTTGTAGCTATAATTTTATTAAAGAAAAATATATAAAAAAAGAAAGAAGGAATATTGATTATATAGCTAAATTTAAATAGTAAAATTACCAAAGCATATTAATCCTTTAATACCACAATTTGGGTTTTTGAGAGAACATCATGAAAACTTTGTTGTTGCATGTTAAAAAGCATAGAAAAATTTGCAATACCAAACACAGATGTAGCTAATCGAATAAAAGCTTGTGAAATTGTAATTACACTTCTCCCATCTTGGTTACGCAATTGTATTCTCCAAGTTTTCATGCCTAAAGTTTGACCTGTTTTTACCCAAAAAAAATGGAAAAAGCAGATCCATATTATGCTTAAATAAATTGCAAACAATTGACTTAATATAGGATGTTTATCTAACAACCCTGCAGGATCACCATATTCACCATAGTGTACTATCTCTAAAGAATGCAATGCAAAAATAATTGCAATAACGATACCAGCTGCAATAATTTCAATCGCAAGAATAATGAGAGAATCATACAAAAGTGCTCCCAAACGACGTATCAATCCAGCAGGAGGAAGTGAATTTATTTTATTCATATTTAAAAGATCATTTAACAGGTATAGTAAAGATACTATAATTCAATAAAATTTAGTGTAAAAGAAAGCAAAATTTTAAAGAGAATCATTTTGCTTTACTATTGTAATATTTTAGTGATTACATATAATTCCTCAAGTTGGTATGTAAAAGCATTAGCACTTGAGGCTATATTATTTTATTCATCATTAATTTCTATATATTTTATACTAGTATAGTAAAAAAATAGGGGATGACTGTAAGTTTAGCTGTGTGATGGAATTGGTAGACATGAGTGATTCAAAATCACTTGCCGTTAAGGCGTAGCGGTTCGAATCCGCTCACAGCTACCAAGTTTTCTATTTTGGAGAGGGATAAAGCCTCATACAAAGGCAGTAATTCAGAAGCTAAAAAACATATAATAGCTATTTTAAATAAAGTAATTTATTTACATATATAAATTTTATAAAAAGTATTTGACACAGAGTTGGATCTAGCTAGAATGTTTGATTCTTTCTAGTAAAAGAAGAAAGCAAGCTCTTTAATAACATTAAATCTATTAATCTGTGTGAGCACTTATTTGATAACAGTCTTAAAGGCTTGTTTAGTGAACAACAAAGGGAACGATCGATATTTATTTAATTGATAGGAACTAATGTTGGTTTACATTTTTTTGATGTATTGAGTATTCATTAAGCAATTACCTTGATAACAAAAGCTTTAATTGAAGAGTTTGATCATGGCTCAGATTGAACGCTGGCGGCAGGCCTAACACATGCAAGTCGAGCGGAAACAACAGCTATCCTTTTTTTAAAAGGATAATTGGTTGTCGAGCGGCGGACGGGTGAGTAATGCCTAGGAAGTTGCCCAGTAGAGGGGGATAACCATTGGAAACGATGGCTAATACCGCATAAACTCTTTGGAGAAAAGCAGGGGACCTTTTATAGGCCTTGCGCTATTGGATACGCCTAGGTGGGATTAGCTAGTTGGTAAGGTAATGGCTTACCAAGGCGACGATCCCTAGCTGGTCTGAGAGGATGAACAGCCACACTGGAACTGAGACACGGTCCAGACTCCTACGGGAGGCAGCAGTGGGGAATATTGCACAATGGGCGCAAGCCTGATGCAGCCATGCCGCGTGTGTGAAGAAGGCCTTAGGGTTGTAAAGCACTTTCAGCAGTGAGGAAGAATATGCATCTAATACATGTATATTTTGACGTTAACTGCACAAGAAGCACCGGCTAACTCCGTGCCAGCAGCCGCGGTAATACGGAGGGTGCGAGCGTTAATCGGAATTACTGGGCGTAAAGCGCATGTAGGTGGTTTGATAAGTTAGATGTGAAAGCCCGGGGCTTAACCTCGGAACTGCATTTAAAACTGTCAGACTAGAGTACTATAGAGGGGGGTGGAATTTCAGGTGTAGCGGTGAAATGCGTAGAGATCTGAAGGAATACCAGTGGCGAAGGCGACCCCCTGGATAGATACTGACACTCAGATGCGAAAGCGTGGGGAGCAAACAGGATTAGATACCCTGGTAGTCCATGCCGTAAACGATGTCTACTTGGAGGTTGTGGCCTTGAGCTGTAGCTTTCGTAGTTAACGCGTTAAGTAGACCGCCTGGGGAGTACGGTCGCAAGATTAAAACTCAAATGAATTGACGGGGGCCCGCACAAGCGGTGGAGCATGTGGTTTAATTCGATGCAACGCGAAGAACCTTACCTACTTTTGACATCCAAAGAAGCCAGTAGAGATACAGGTGTGCCTTCGGGAACTTTGAGACAGGTGCTGCATGGCTGTCGTCAGCTCGTGTTGTGAAATGTTGGGTTAAGTCCCGCAACGAGCGCAACCCTTGTCCTTGTTTGCCAGCGAGTAATGTCGGGAACTTCAAGGAGACTGCCGGTGAGAAACCGGAGGAAGGTGGGGACGACGTCAAGTCATCATGGCCCTTACGAGTAGGGCTACACACGTGCTACAATGGTGTATACAAAGGGTTGCCAACCAGTAATGGTAAGCTAATCCCCTAAAGTACATCGTAGTCCGGATTGGAGTCTGCAACTCGACTCCATGAAGTCGGAATCGCTAGTAATCGTAGATCAGCACGCTACGGTGAATACGTTCCCGGGCCTTGTACACACCGCCCGTCACACCATGGGAGTGGGTTGCAAAAGAAGTGGGTAGTTTAACTTTCGAGAGGACGCTCACCACTTTGTGGTTCATGACTGGGGTGAAGTCGTAACAAGGTAGCCCTAGGGGAACCTGGGGCTGGATCACCTCCTTAAAATATCAGGATTGTTTGAATGAGTGCTCACACAAATTAATTAGATTAATTTAAAGTTAAAGAGTTTAGTTAGATATTGGGTCTGTAGCTCAGTTGGTTAGAGCGTTCGCCTGATAAGCGGGAGGTCGGTGGTTCAAGTCCACTCAGACCCACCAATCCTTTTGAATATTTAAGTTATTACCAAAAGGAGTTAAAATTGAACGTTCATACTTAAAGCTAATGTATGCAAGGAGAAGGGCGATTAGCTCAGTTGGTAGAGCACCTGCCTTACAAGCAGGGGGTCACTGGTTCGAGTCCAGTATTGCCCACCAATGATTAAACGATTAAAATTACCAATTTAAATAATAGTTAAAGCCTGTTCTTTAACAATTTAGAAAACTAGACAGATAATTCTGTTAGTTAATTTAGGATAATAAAGTTATCCTGGCATTAATTTAATAGAAAGATAAATTATTTGTTATATTAAAACTTTTTAGGGTTGTATGGTTAAGTAATTAAGTGTACACCGGTGGATGCCTTGGCAGTCAGGGGCGATGAAGGACGTATTAACTTGCGATAAGCCTAGATAAGGAAGTAAAATCCGCTTGAGTCTGGGATTTCCGAATGGGGAAACCTATACACGCAAGTGTATATCATAATGTGAATATATAGCATTATGAAGTAAATCGAGGGAACTGAAACATCTAAGTACCTCGAAGAGTAGAAATCAATATGAGATTCCGAAAGTAGTGGCGAGCGAAATTGGAGTAGCCCTTAAACTATTAATGTATTAGGTGAAAGCTCTGGAAAGTGCTGTGATACAGGGTGATATCCCCGTAACCGACAGTACATTATTAGTGAAATCGAGTAAGGCGGGACACGTGATATCCTGTTTGAATATGGGGGGACCATCCTCCAAGGCTAAATACTACTGACTGACCGATAGTGAACTAGTACCGTGAGGGAAAGGTGAAAAGAACCCCTGTGAGGGGAGTGAAATAGAACCTGAAACCGTGTACATACAAGCAGTAGGAGCGCTGTTATTCAGTGTGACTGCGTACCTTTTGTATAATGGGTCAGCGACTTATATTCAGTGGCAAGGTTAACTGCATAAGGGAGCCGAAGGGAAACCGAGTCTTAACTGGGCTATTTTAGTCTCTGGATATAGACCCGAAACCAGGTGATCTAGCCATGAGCAGGTTGAAGGTTGAATAACATCAGCTGGAGGACCGAACCGACTAATGTTGAAAAATTAGCGGATGACTTGTGGTTAGGGGTGAAAGGCCAATCAAACCTGGAGATAGCTGGTTCTCCCCGAAAGCTATTTAGGTAGCGCCTCGGATGAATACTACTGGGGGTAGAGCACTGTTAAGGCTAGGGGGTCATCCCGACTTACCAACCCTTTGCAAACTCCGAATACCAGTAAGTAATGTCCGGGAGACACACGGTGGGTGCTAACGTCCATCGTGGAAAGGGAAACAACCCAGACCGCCAGCTAAGGTCCCTAATTTGTAGCTAAGTGGGAAACGATGTGGGAAGGCTTAAACAGCTAGGATGTTGGCTTAGAAGCAGCCATCATTTAAAGAAAGCGTAATAGCTCACTAGTCGAGTCGGCCTGCGCGGAAGATATAACGGGGCTAAGCTACAAACCGAAGCTGCGGCAATATAACCAACTGGTTATATTGGGTAGGGGAGCGTTCTGTAAGCTGTTGAAGATATGTCGTAAGGCATGTTGGAGGTATCAGAAGTGCGAATGCTGACATGAGTAACGATAATGAGGGTGAAAAACCCTCACGCCGGAAGACTAAGGGTTCCTGTCCAACGTTAATCGGGGCAGGGTAAGTCGACTCCTAAGGTGAGGCCGATAGGCGTAATCGATGGTAAACGGGTTAATATTCCCGTACTTTTTGCAATTGCGATGGGGGGACGGAGAAGGCTAGGTGTGCCTGGCGACGGTTGTCCAGGTTCAAATATGTAGGCGAATAGTTTAGGGAAATCCGGATTATTTTACGCTGAGATATGATGTCGAGCTGCTATGGTAGTGAAGTCATTGATGCCATGCTTCCAGGAAAATCCTCTAAGCTTACAGATTGTAAAGAATCGTACTCTAAACCGACACAGGTGGTCAGGTAGAGAATACCGAGGCGCTTGAGAGAACTCGGGTGAAGGAACTAGGCAAATTGGTACCGTAACTTCGGGAGAAGGTACACTTTTAACGGTGAAGTTCTTTGCGAATATAGCTGTTGAAAGTCGCAGATACCAGATGGCTGCAACTGTTTATTAAAAACACAGCACTGTGCAAAATCGTAAGATGAAGTATACGGTGTGACGCCTGCCCGGTGCCGGAAGGTTAATTGATAAGGTTAGACTTATAAAAAGTCAAAGCTTTTGATCGAAGCCCCGGTAAACGGCGGCCGTAACTATAACGGTCCTAAGGTAGCGAAATTCCTTGTCGGGTAAGTTCCGACCTGCACGAATGGCGTAATGATGGCCATGCTGTCTCCACCCGAGACTCAGTGAAATTGAAATTGCTGTGAAGATGCAGTATACCCGCGGCTAGACGGAAAGACCCCGTGAACCTTTACTACAGCTTGGCACTGAATGTTGAACTTATATGTGTAGGATAGGTGGGAGGCTTTGAAACCAGTACGCTAGTATGGGTGGAGCCGACCTTGAAATACCACCCTTATATGTTTGATATTCTAACTTAGCCCCGTTATCCGGGGTGAGGACAGTGTCTGGTGGGTAGTTTGACTGGGGCGGTCTCCTCCTAAAGAGTAACGGAGGAGCACGAAGGTGGGCTAATCACGGTTGGACATCGTGAGGTTAGTGCAATGGCATAAGCCCGCTTAACTGCGAGAATGACAATTCGAGCAGATGCGAAAGCAGGTCATAGTGATCCGGTGGTTCTGAATGGAAGGGCCATCGCTCAACGGATAAAAGGTACTCCGGGGATAACAGGCTGATACCGCCCAAGAGTTCATATCGACGGCGGTGTTTGGCACCTCGATGTCGGCTCATCACATCCTGGGGCTGGAGTCGGTCCCAAGGGTATGGCTGTTCGCCATTTAAAGTGGTACGCGAGCTGGGTTTAGAACGTCGTGAGACAGTTCGGTCCCTATCTGTCGTGGGCGTTGGAAGATTGAAAGGGGCTGCTTCTAGTACGAGAGGACCGAAGTGGACGAACCTCTGGTGTTCGGGTTGTATCGCCAGATGCATTGCCCGGTAGCTAAGTTCGGAATCGATAACCGCTGAAAGCATCTAAGCGGGAAGCGAGCCTTAAGATTAGTCTTCCCAGGCACATATGTTGTCCTGAAGGGTTGTTCAAGACTAGGACGTTGATAGGCAGGGTGTATAAGCATTGTGAAATGTTAAGCTAACCTGTACTAATTGCCAGGCTTATAATTTTGGAGGGAGTGGTAGTTCAGCTGGTTAGAATACCGGCCTGTCACGCCGGGGGTCGCGGGTTCGAATCCCGTCCACTCCGCCAAAAATTACTTTTTTCTCCATAAGGTGCTATTAATGTAGTTTAATACTATATTTCTAACTTCTTGAATACATGTTTCAGTAGAAATTTCTAATTGATATTTTAGTTTTCCAATACTTAATAATTTACCTAATGTTTCTTTTGAATTTTTTGTTTGATTACGATTAATTTCGAACCATAGTTTTAGGAAATTATTACTCCTATGTGTGATTATTTCTATTTCACGCCAATAGCCATGATATGGTCCCATTGTTGGAACAAATTCAAATTTTTGTATGAATGGAGAAATAAAACCTTCAATCGTTTCGCATTTTACGTGACGAATACGCAATCCTTGTTCCTCAAGTACTGTGAAAATTTGATCCATTAATGCATCAGGACGTACTGTAAGTAATTCTTTATTACTTATTGAATTTATAGACATAGAGGTATGTATTTTTGTTTCAAGCCATACCTTTGTATTATTAATGGTAATTGGTGTGTTCCATGGTACATTCATACTTATATTGAAATCTCGAATTTCTCCAGATTTAATATTGAAAGGGAATGCTAGGTTCCAATTAGATAGGGTGTGTGATCGAGATATTTTAATAAAGTGTTTTTTATAGAAAAAGTTATCTTTTTGAGTATGCTTTTTTTCAAAATAATGACAATATAGTTTTAAATTAATATTACTAATAATTTGTTTTTTATGTTTTCCATGAATATTGATTTTAATATTAATATCTTTTCCTGGAAAAAGTACTGCTTGTTGTATAATTGAATTAGCTGTTATAAAACTGTTCTCAAAACTTGCTAGGATTTTTTTAAAAAATGACATGAAGAAAATAGCTCCTAGATAAAGATTACACATAATAACCTTAGACTTATTTAAAATTAAAATCTTTCTTTTATTATTATTGTTTATGTTAGTATGCTAATTTACTGGTTCTTGCTTGAATAATAATAATGATTATTCATGGTTTTTTCCATTAAAATATAATAATAAGATATTGATATTATTACTGATATAGATGTTATCTATCTTGATTGAGTTAGATAAAAAACTAAAACAAATGGATTTACTCAATGCTTTAGATATAATTTTTATGTTATTAAAAATGGTTTTTATTTATATGCTTTAGTAAGTAGTTAATAGATTTAAATAATTTAATTAGGTTAATTAGGAGAAAGTTATAACCACATGAATCAGGATAGAATTCCTATTAAAAATATTATGCTGCAATCAGCGAAGCGAAAATCTAATAAAGAAAATCCTGATAGATTCAATCTTGGCAATCATATCTATGTTCGAAAAAGTAAAGGGACCTTTCAAAGGTTACGCCGTTATGTTGCTTGTTTTTTATTATCCCTGTTTTTTTTTCTACCATGGTTTAGTTATAATGAACGTCAGGCTATTTTATTAGATATTGGTAATCAACAAGTTAACTTTTTTTGTATTACTATCTATCCACAAGATCTTAAAATATTATTTTTTTTTCTCTTGATTATTTTATTCAGTTTATTTTTTTTAACTATGTTTGTGGGTAGAATATGGTGCGGTTATTTTTGTCCACAAACTATTTGGTCATTCATATATATTTGGTTTGAAGAAAAATTTGAAGGATCCGCTAATAAGCGTCGTAAACAGGATTCTTCTGTTCTTACTATTAATATTATTATAAGAAAAATAACTAAGCACGTTTTTTGGATATTAATAGCTTTTCTTACAGGTTTAACTTTTTTGGGTTATTTTTTACCTATCAAGGATTTAATAAGTAATTTTTTTTCTTTTAATTCTAGTTTTTTGGTTTTATTATTTTCTGTATTGACGTATATAAATTCGGCTTGGATGCGTTCAATTATTTGCATTCATGTATGCCCCTATGCTCGTTTTCAATCAGTTATATTTGATAAAAACACTTTGATGGTTGCTTACGATGTTAATCGTGGTGAAAATCGTGGAAAACGTTCAAGACAAGTAGATTCTGAAAACTTAGGACTAGGAGATTGCATTAATTGTAATCTTTGTGTTCAAGTTTGTCCAACTGGTATTGATATTCGTGATGGTTTGCAATATGAATGTATTAATTGTGGTGCTTGTATTGATGCATGTAATAAAACCATGTCTTATATGGGATACAAACCTAATCTTATTAGTTATATAACTAAAAATCGTTTATTAAGTTTGAATACTAAAATAATAAAAACAAAGTTATTTAGCTGCATTATTCTATTATTATTTATGGTTGGTCTTTTTTTGCTAGAGATTATTAATCTTAAACCCATAGGCTTAACTGTATTACGTGATCGTAATCAGCTATTTAAAAGTAATTATTTAGGTGAAATTGAAAACACTTATATACTAAAAATTATCAATAAAACAAAAAAGTCGAAGAAATATTATTTAGATATAAAAGGTTTAAACAACATTTCTTGGTACGGTAAACGACTTGTTCAAGTAAGACCTGGAGAAGTATATAATGTTCCATTGAGTTTGGGTATTTATCCAGATAGATTAAATTTACCAGTTACAAAAATTCAATTTATAATTTCAGATGATGAAGATTTTAATGTTTCAGTTGAAAGTCGATTTATTAAAGGATTTTAAGATATAAAATTCAATAGATAATACATTTTTTAAAAATTTGACTTGTTTTTTTTATGATATCTATGTAAAGTGTCCAGATAAAGAAGTACCTAATAGAAAAAGTTTATCTATATAATTTTGGTATTCTCAAAGTGTTTTTTATATTACATAAGAAAAAAAGCTCGATAACCTTGAGAAGATCGATTTAGGCTGATATCAATATAGTAATAGGTTTTTATTGAAATGAAAAAAATAATCGTGATAATGATGACAAGTATTATCATAAGCTTAAGTGCTCATACAGCTCCATTTTATCAGGAAGGAAAAGACTATACAATATTAAATTCTGAAGTATCTCGTGAACCAATTATAACTGAGTATTTCTCTTTTTACTGTTCACACTGCGATTCATTAGAACCAGTGATTATGCAGTTAAAGAAAAAATTTTCACATGTACAATTTCAAAGAAAACATGTATCCTTCATGGGTGGAGAAATGGCCATTCCTATGAGTAAAGCCTATGCAACTATGCTTGTTTTAAATGTTGAAAAACAAATGGTTCCGATATTGTTTAATCGTATTCATGGTGTAAGAACTCCTCCTAAGAATAATACTGAGTTACGTCAAATTTTTATCGATGAAGGTATTGATGGCAATAAATATAATAAAGCATTTAGCAGTTTTATTGTTGATTCAATGGTACGTCGTTTTGATAAAGAATTTCAAAAAAGTCACCTTAAAGGAGTACCTTTAATTATTGTAAATAATCGATATCTTGTTAAATCCCAATCAGTTAGAAGTATAGATGATTATGTTGGTTTGATACGTTATTTATTAAATAAATAAACTAAAACGCAAAACTTTATAGTTTATTTAATTCATTCATTAACATTCATTACATTAAATAAATAGATACTGCTAACTTGTGCGTGTTGATTATTTTTTTATTTTTTCTGTTCTCTAGATAAAAAAAACCAACACGTTAATCCTAATAGGATTGTAATGCTATTTCCCACGATAATAACTATAATATTTCTTGCATGCTTTATCTTTTTTTCAGACTCAACCTTTATCCCAATTTTGTTATTTTCTTTCTGTTCTTCTGTCTGTAATATACTTTGATTTTGTTCTGGAATAATAAAGCTTAATGGACGGTTAGACTCGATATCATTTGCGTATACATGTCCATACCATCTGATGTTCTTTTTATTTTCAAGCTCAATTGTTAGTTTAGTATCTTCATTTTTTGCCATTCCTTGAATTGTAGTTATTGTGTTCTTTTTTTTATTATGATACGTAATGGATGCAGCTAAAGAGCCTGGAACAATAGTTCCATTTTTCCCAGAAAATACAATTCTATGTGGTGTTTCTTCTTGTTCTGATTGAATAAATTTAATTTGTATAGGGTTAGGATAAATAAAAGTCTCTTGTTCTCGAGCTCTTAAAAAAATTCCATTGCCTGATGTAATTCTAACTTTATATTTACCAGGTTTTGCTTTAATTAATAAAGGAACAGTAAATACCCCATCTCTTGGATATTCATCTAATCCTCGACCGTCATCAGAAAATTGTTCAATTATTTTTGGTGCTGATTGTGCTTTTTTTTTGAACAAGAAAATTTTTTTTTCAAGAAATTTAGTAAAAGTAATGTTTAGATTAAGTTCTTCTAGAAAATCTTCTAAAAGAAGAGGTTTCCTATCATTTAATAATCTAGCAGTAAATTTAATTGTTTCACCATTAAAAAAATGACTAGGTAAAGGATCTGTTTCAATTGTTAAATTAGAAATAAGTTTAATCTTATTTTTAGGAGTTACTTTACCTATAGCTTGCCATGGTCCTGGCATTGGTTTATCAATCGATATAATATCCATATCTGATGTATGGTACCAATGTACATTTTTATGTTTTTTCCATGAATAATATTTTTTCCCGTCAGGACGAATGAGAATAACAGGCTGTGTTAACTCTGTACGATAAATGATAAAAGTTATTTGTTTAATAGCAGGATCTACTCGAAATCGATTATTTAGTAGTGATATTGAGGAGGATATTTCATTTGAAAAGCTATTACTTATAAAAAATAGTATTTTTAATAAAACTATCAGTCTCAATGTTTAAACTCCTTATAGGTGATAAAACAATGAATTATTGCATTTAGTATTAAACTGTATTTCCTTTTTTTCTTCTTATTATTTGAGAAATATCTAAGTTTTTTTATTAGTCAATCATCTATCAATATTAATTTTTTTATTAAATCCATAAACAATTTCCAGATTTTTTAAGAAAAGTTAATCTCTTTTCATGCTCTTCTATTTCATTAGATGTAGCAAATAAAATTTTTAAAGTTCTTTTTTTGGTATCATTTGTTTTCATTAATTGTTTTTTTTTGAATCAGAAAACTTAAAATTTAAACTAGTTTGTCCCCCTGTCATTGCTAAATATACATCAGCAAGAATTTCTGCATCTAGTAATGCACCATGAAGAACACGTGAAGAAATGTTAATATTATAATGCTTAGCTAGTGAATCTAGATTTTTTTTAGCTGGAATATTTGGCGTTTTTTTAGCAATAGCAAGTGTATCAGTTATTTTACAATAATCAGTTATTTTACCAATTTTTTTATTAAGCATTGAAAATTCTTGGTTTATAAAACCGATATCGAAAGGAGCATTATGAGCTATGAGTTCTGTATCTTTAATAAAGGCTAAAAACTCTTGATGAATATCATGGTATTTAGGTTTATTCATCAAGAATTCATTAGTAATGCCATGAATTTTAATCGCATCAGGATGAATATTACAATCTGGTTTGATATAAACATGAAAATTATTTCCAGTGCGTTTACGGTTAATTATTTCAACCGCACCAATTTCTATGATTCTATGTCCATGATAATGCGCACGGCTATCTTTATTAATACCTGTCGTTTCTGTATCTAAAGCAATAAGACGTTTTTTACATATAGAATTGTTATTTCTAGTACTCATAGTTAATTTTATGCACAATATGATTAATTTAGTTAATTTTAATAATACCAAATTATGATAAAACAAGTACAAATTTTTACAGATGGTTCTTGTTTAGGAAATCCAGGTCCTGGTGGTTATGGAATTATTTTACGCTATAAAAATTTAGAAAAAATAGTAAAAAAAGGTTATATATTAACTACTAATAATCGAATGGAAATTCTTGCAGTTATTGTCGCATTACAAAATCTTAAAGAATCTTGTAGCATTGTGTTAACAACAGATAGTAAATATGTACGTCAAGGAATTACTCAGTGGATTCATAATTGGAAAAAATCTAATTGGAAAACTGTAAACAAAAAACCTATAAAAAATCTTGATCTTTGGAAAAGATTAGATCAAGTAGTTTTGCTACACCAAATACAATGGTGTTGGGTAAAAAGTCATTCAGGTCACAAGGAAAATCAAAGGTGTGATAGATTAGCTTATTTATCTGCAAAAAATCCAACTGAAGAAGATATTGGATATCAAAATTCAGTTAACTGTATTAATTAATTGTAGATTTAACGGTTTTACTAGTTATTGCTGATGATATTGGTCCTCTTAATTTCCAATTAAGTTTAATTGGGTGAAGTAAATAAGTTCGTTTTCTTGCTATAATAAAATATAAACTTTTGATTGGTGAAGTCCAATTACCTAAGTAATGTTCAATAAACCAATAGAACCAACTATTTTGATAGTTTTGAATAGGTAGTAATTAATGCATAAGAGTCAAAATAAATTACTTGATAATTAAGTAGTACTAGCAATTTTTTGATTTAATAGTAATAAATTATTTTTCTTAAATGGATCCAGTTAGTTAGTCCAAGAAAGCTAATTGGATTAAATCCAGTAAGAATCAAATAACCATTATCAACCATAACACGATTCACTTCGTGAAATGTTTGATGAGGTTTTATGCAGTAATTAAGTTGATGGAATAAAATTACAGCATAAAAGCTTTTTTCTAAGAAAGGTAGTTGCATCCTCATTTGCTATGATATGGAACTTGCTATGAAGATCTAGGTTTACTTGATGATGTATCTTGCAGTTATAACTAGTAAGCTCACAACTTAATCCACCTAGTTTGAGCATATGATAGCCAAATAGTTTATCGCACCAAGTAATCCAATCGAGTTTGAATTGTTGATTTGAGCCAGTGACTATTTTTGAGTTGTAACCATGAATAAGGTTTCTTAATTTTTTATTTTTCAAGAACATAATTCAAGTTCATCCAATTTGTTTTCATTATAATGAGTATTAATAGTTTTAGATTTGAAAGTATATGAGTCTATTAAAATTTTTAATTATTTTTCATTATGAATTTTATTAAAAAATACAGATAATTTGCTATTAATTTATTGATAGTGTTTAATATACTTATGCTGATTTTTACTAAAACTAGGAATCAGGAGGTATTGATTTATAAATATTTTATTATTTGATAAATTATTTGTTCTTTGAATTAGTTTAGTTGTTGTTTTATATTTTTTAGCAAGCAAAATTAAACTATCTCCTGCTTTTACTTGATAGCAAATTACTTTTATTCCTTTCCCTTGATGCTTTTTGATATTATCATTAAAAGACTGTATAGAATCAATTGGTAATAATAGTTGATAGGGACCATCGGGTGCTGTTATATATTGATTATAAGCTGGGTTTAACTTTTGTAATTTTTGAATAGATATACCTGCATATTTAGCTGCCACAGTTAAGTCCAGTTGTATTTTAGGATTAACTAATTTAACTACTGGTTTATTTGCAACAGCTGGAATTTTTATACCGTATTTTTCAGAATTAGAAATAATGTCAGCTAGTGCTAAAAGCTTTTGCACATAACTAGTGGTTTCTTTTGGTAAATCAAGTGATAAAAAATCAATTGGTTTTCCGAGTCTATTATTTTTTCGAATAGCGCTAGATATACGTCCTCCGCCACTATTATAAGCTGCAATTGCTTGTTTCCAGTTTCCATTAAAACGTTTATTTAAATGGGTCAGATAATCAAGCGCCGCATCTGTAGAAGCTGCCACGTCAAGTCTGCCATCATACCAAAAATTTTGTTCTAATCCGTAGCTTTTTCCTGTATTTGACAAAAATTGCCAAAGTCCAGAAGCCTTCTCTTGAGAGTAAGCTAATGTATCAAATGAACTTTCAATAACAGGAAGTAAAGCAAGTTCCAATGGCATATTACGTTGTTCAATTTTATCAATAATAAGGTATAGAAATGGTTCAGCACGTTTTGATACTGTGTTTAAGTGATTAGGATTCTTAATATACCAATTTCGATAACGTTCTATTGTTTCATGATTTGGAATTTCCATTTTTAGTTGCATGGCAATCCGTTTCCAAGCGTCTTCTTGAGATTGAGGTGTTGAGAGAATAGAATTTTCCTGAATCTCTACCTGAGATTGATTGATTCTTAATTTTTTCTCAGCTTTTTTTTCAGCAATATCAGTTGGTAATGAAAAAAAAGTTTTTGGGGATTGGGTTAATTGACATCCTGTTAAGAAAAACAAAAAAAAATTACATAGTATCCTCATTGTACAATCCTTGCTGTTAATTCTGCATTAGCTTTATAACGATTTTTTGATTATTAGATAAGAATTTACATTTAGGTAAACTGCGCAAAACTATATAATATAATAAAAGTTATCCTTTTTTAATATTATTAGTTATTTTTAATATAGTAATACTATTATAAAATAACTAATGTTTTTAGTTCGACATAAATTAACATTACTTAATAATACTGCTGGACTTTTTTTTATCTTTAAGCTAGCTTCATTTTTATTCTCCTTAAACTTAAAATAGCAGTGATGAAATTTTATAATTATACGTAATCAGATTTTAGAACATATCAGTCAATTTATTTATATGCAGATTAATTTTAGTTATGAGTATTTTAATCTGGATCAACTAATTTCAGTTAAGGTAATTATGTCAGGGAATAGCATAGGCCAAAATTTTCGAGTGACAACGTTTGGAGAAAGTCATGGCATTGCACTAGGATGTATTGTTGACGGATGTCCACCTAAACTGGAAATTAAAGAATCAGACCTGCAGAAAGATTTAGACCGTCGTCGTCCAGGTGCTTCCTGTTATACAACAGAGCGTTCTGAGCTTGATGAAGTAAAAATCTTATCTGGTATTTTCAATGGAAAAACAACAGGTACTCCTATTGGTTTATTAATTAAAAATTCTGATCAGTGTTCTGACGATTATTTAGAACTTAAAAATAAATTTAGAGCAGGTCATGCAGATTATACGTATTATCAAAAATATGGTATTCGTGATTACCGAGGTGGTGGACGTTCTTCCGCTCGTGAAACAGCTATGCGTGTCGCTGCTGGTGCAATTGCTAAAAAATATTTAAAACAAGAATGTGGTATACAGATTCGTGCGTATTTATCTCAAATTGGTCATATTTCAATAGATAAGGTTGATTGGAACGAAATAGATAATAATATATTTTTCTGTCCTGATATCGATAAAGTTAATGCGTTTAAAAAATTAATTGATCAATTAAAAAAAGAAGGTGATTCTATTGGTGCTAAAGTAAATGTAGTTGCAACTAATGTACCAGTTGGGTTAGGCGAACCAGTATTTGAACGGTTAGATGCAGATATTGCTCATGCCTTAATGAGTATTAATGCAGTAAAAGGTGTTGAAATAGGGGATGGTTTTAACGTTATTCAAAAAAAAGGTAGTGAGAATAGAGATTTATTGACACCTAATGGATTTTCTAGTAATCATGCTGGTGGAGTTTTAGGTGGAATTTCTACTGGTCAAGATATAATTGCTAAGATTGCGCTAAAGCCAACTTCAAGCATTTCTATCGTTGGAGAAACTATTACGATGGCAGGTAATTTGACTCAATTTATTGCTAAGGGCCGTCATGATCCATGTGTTGGTATTCGTGCAGTTCCGGTTATAGAAGCTATGCTTGGAATTGTTTTGCTTGATCATTTGCTTCGTCATCGAGCACAGAACTTTAGAGAAATGAATGAAAAATCTAATTTTTAAATGTGAAGAAGACCTTCATTAGAAATATTTCTATAGAAAGTTATTGGAATTTTTATGGTGATTACCTTAAAAAGTAATAAACATATTCTTATTTTTGATTCAGGTGTCGGTGGTTTATCTATTTATAAGGAAATAAAATTTATTTTACCTAATCTTACTTGTACTTATATTTTTGATAATGAAGCTTATCCTTATGGTGAATTAACACAGAATGTAGTAATCAAACGAGTTACTTCTTACGTTAGCAGTTTTATAAAAGCTTACCCTATTGATTTAGTTGTTATAGCTTGCAATACTGCAAGTACAGTAGTTCTTCCTGTATTAAGAGAAAAGTTATCGATTCCCTGTGTTGGTGTTGTACCAGCAATTAAGCCGGCATCTATTTTAACTAATAGAATAATTGGACTTATTGGTACATTGTCTACTGTTAATTGTCAATATACTAAGAATTTGGTTAACAATTTTGCAAAAAAAAACACTGTTAAAATGTTGGGTTCAACCAGATTAGTTAATGTAGTAGAAGAAAAAATTAGAGGTAAAAAGGTTAATATCAATGAATTAGCTGAAATATTGATGCCATTAATTGGGAATATTGATGTTCTTGTTCTTGGTTGTACGCATTTCTTATTAATTAAAGAAGAAATTCAACTTGTTTTTGGGGATAAAGTTATATTAGTAGATTCAGGAAAAGCTATTGCAAAAAGAGTAAGAGAACTGTTAGGTATATCAAAAGATTTAGAATTTAAAAAAGACAGGAAGGACTTAATTTACTGTAGCACACGTCCTTGGAAGCAAGATATACTGAACGATGTGCTACATGATATTGGGTTTTGCTCTGTTAGGATTCGTTTACTCCAATGTGTTTAGGATCGTTAGCAATACGCACTTTTAGGGTTCGTTGCATATAATCTATTCCATTAAGTGCATTGATCGTTTTTGTAGCATCATCAGAAGCAATAACTATAAAACCGACTCCTTTTCTTTTTCCTGTACGTTTATCTTTCATTAAACGAACAGCAAATACTTCAGCATGTTTAGAAAAAAGTTCTTTTACATTAACTTCATTTGCTTTATAGGGTAAATTTCCTACATAGAGTGTTATCGTTTCAGTATTGTTTTTGCTAGCAAATTTAAAAATACAAATAGAAGTGAAGACACCGATAATAAAAGAAATTGATGGTGGGATTGTTGTTAATTGTGAGAAAATAATTCCACCTAATATTGCTAAGGTGATAGTCATCAAGAAGAGTTTATAAGATTTCATAATTGGAATACTACATTTTTTATAAATTATGGAAAAAAAGTTCGTTACAACGAACCGGACATAAGAAAGTCTACGTGGATACTTAATATTTTCCAACATATTGATGTGATATATTTCAAATGTTCAAATTTTATTTAATAAATTTAAAGTAAAATACATGTTATTTTTTAGCAATTTGTTTATTTCAGTCTAGATGCTATATAAAAAAATAGGTAATTATATATTACTTATCATGTTTAAAATATTTATTATTATATACTATTACTTACCTATTTTAATTTTCATAGAAGGACAGTTTTATGGATATGTTATCTACAGCAACTGTGCTTTTTCTAATCATGGATCCACTTGGTAATTTACCTATTGTTTTGTCTATGCTTAAGAATTTAGACTCAGTTCGTAGACGAAAAGTATTAATTCGTGAATTATTAATTGCATTGTTTATATTAATAATATTCCTATTTTTAGGTGAGAGCATAATGACCTTTTTGCGCTTAGAACATGGAACATTAAGTATATCAGGTGGTATTATACTGTTTATTATAGCAATTAAGATGATATTTCCAGCAAGCAGTAATAATAGTGTAGTAAAGGATGAAGAGCCATTTATTGTTCCTATAGCGATTCCACTGATTGCTGGTCCTTCTGTTATTGCTGCGTTACTGTTGCTTTCCAGTCAGTATCCAGAAAGTTTACTAAGCTTGTTATGCGCGTTACTGATAGCTTGGATAGCAACTTTTTTAATTTTAATATTTCATGGTTTTTTTCACCATATTCTAGGAGAGAAAGGTTTAAAAGCCTTTGAAAAATTAATGGGATTAGTATTAGTAATGATTTCAATTCAGATGTTGATTAATGGAATTAAAAATTATGCAATTTTAGGTAGTAGCTAGAAATGATTTTTAATTTGACTCATAATCCATGCATTGTGTTAAGTAAAGTAAAGATAGGTCCTTTACGAGCTATTAGATATGAATAAGTGATACCTTTTCCTTTGAAATTTAATTTATTATACTCTATTTTAATTCGTGTTTTTTAACAAGAAATTTATTCTATATTTTATTGTAAATGAGGTACGATTTTAGATAAATAATTATAGTTTTTAATATTCATCTTGTAGTAATAAGTCGTTATAAGTATTACAAAATAATTTTTCTTACTAATGTCAATAGCATTATTGATATTTTTTTGTTGCTAAGTTCAAATAATGTTATTGTGTTGACTAATTAATCATATATAGTATTTACGATTTTATTTAATTTTTAAGGAGATACAATTCCAAACCTTGAAAAATATAGTGCACAAGGAATAGAAATGAAGTGTTTAAGTATTCGAAATGAATATGTTCGCAGTATTTTAAGACGAAGAGATTTAAATCCTGATCCTATTGAACAATTTAAATTATGGTTGCAGCAATCTATTGATGAACAAGTAATTGATTCTACAACAATGACAATTGCAACAGTTGATAAAAATAATCAACCATTTCAACGTATTGTATTACTAAAAGGTATTGATACGAATGGTTTCGTATTTTATACGAATTTTTCTAGCCGTAAAGCTAAGCAGATTGCATTGAATAAAAAAGTAAGTTTACTATTTTTTTGGGGCAAAATGGAACGCCAAGTACATATTACTGGTATAGCAAAAAAAATGAGTTTAAAAGAGAATATAAGATATTTTTATTCACGACCAAAAGAAAACCAGATTGCTTCTCTTGTAAGTAAGCAAAGCAGTAAAATTACTTCTTATAGTATTTTAGAAAATGCTTTTCTAAAATTGAAAAAAAAATTTGATCAGGAAAATATTCCAGCCCCAAAATTTTGGGGTGGATTTAGAATTAATCCAGAAACTATTGAGTTTTGGCAAGGAGGAAAGTACAGACTTCATGACAGGTTCTTATTTTCAAGAAATAATAATCATTGGACTATTGATCGGTTAGCTCCTTAAGTTTTCTTTTACTTTATCCTATGCTAATTCCTATTTCTATCTTAGAGTAAATATATTTTTGCTTTATTTTTCAGATTAAAATTCTATAATTACAATTTAGTTAAATTAAAATAATATGAGGAAAATAAATTATTTTAGTCTTTTTTTGAAGGGTGTACTTATCGGTGCAGCTGATATTATTCCTGGAGTTTCTGGAGGTAGTATTGCTTTAATTGTCGGTGTTTATGATACTTTTCTTAAAAATATTAGATCTATCAGTTTGTGTCTTTTTTCGGCTTGTAAAAATGATGGTTTTCCTCCTTCCTGTCAGGATATTAATGTTTCTTTTCTAGTTGTTTTATTTTCCGGGATACTAACAGGTATTCTTATATTAGCGAGGTTAGTTAATTGGCTTGTACTCACTTACTCAATATTAATTTGGTCATTTTTCTTTGGACTGATTTTAGCATCAGTCTTTGTTTTGATTAATGAAATAGAACATCTTAGCGACTTCTTTCATCCTTTATTCCTAATGTTTGGTAGTGCTGTTTCATATAGCATTACAGTATTTAAGCCAATTGAACTTTACTTTAATAACCTTATTTTATTTTTTACTGGTTTGATCTCGGTGTGTGCAATGATTTTACCAGGTATTTCCGGAGGGTTAATTTTACTTCTAATTGGGATGTATTTTCCTATTCTTGAAGCTGTTCAGTTGTTTCAATTTGATGTATTAATGATTTTTTTTTCTGGTTGTGTAGTTGGACTTCTTTCTTTTTCTCATTTAATTTACTTTTTATTAAAACGATTTAGGGATTATACATTAATATTTTTAGCAGGTTTAATGTTTGGTACATTACCTAAATTATGGCCTTGGAAAAAAACTACTTCTTGGTATACTAACTATAAGGGTGACCAGGTTCCATTGTCTCAGAATAATCTCTCTCCATTTAAGTTTGAATCCTTATTTTCTGAGTCATCTCAACTTTTTTATGCTGTGATCTTTATGTTTTTAGCTATTTTTTTCGTTTTAGGATTAAAAAAACTTTCATCTCAAGAATAGTTGACCTATCTTTATATTTTTTTTGAAGTGATTTTTAAACATTAGCTCTGGATACATTTATAGCTTTGATCTTTATGCAATAAAAAACAACGATAGTTGATTAAAAAAGATGATTTATGAATTTAAGTATCCTAATATGCATGTTTTTTCGATGCATATTTATCATTCTAATTATTAATTAGCTTCATTTATTTATTGAACTAATCTAGTTATTTTCGCATTGCTGGAAATAAAATCACATCTTTAATATTGTGAGTATCAGAAAATAACATAACTAAGCGATCAATACCTATTCCCTGACCTGCTGTAGGGGGTAGACCGTATTCTAATGCAGTAATATAATCAGCATCATAATACATTGCTTCATCATCACCCGCATTTTTTGCATAAACTTGAGACTTAAATCGAGCATTTTGATCTTCTGAATCATTTAATTCTGAGAAACCATTTGCAATCTCATGACCAGCAACAAAAAATTCAAATCGATCAGAAAAAAATGGATTTTTATCATTATGACGAGCAAGAGGAGAAATATCTGCTGGATAGTCAGTAATGAATGTTGGTTGAATAAGGTAAGGTTCTACTGTTTCAGTGAATATCTTTTCAATCAATTGACCGCAAGTAAAAAACCGTTCAATAGTAATATCTATGGATTTTGCTATTCTAAGCATTAGGTTATGATTTTGAAGATCCTTTTCTTTTAAACTTTGAATCTGAGCATGATTTATATTATAGCGCCTAATAGATTCAAACATACTCATACGGACATAAGGACCAGAAAATTCTATTTTTATATTTCCATAGCTTATTGAGGTTGAACCCAGGACTTCAAGTGAAATAGAGCTTAACATATTTTCAGTAAAGTTCATGAGTTCATTATAATCAGAATATGCTTGATAGAACTCTATCGTTGTAAATTCTGGATTATGATGTGGAGATAACCCTTCATTACGGAAATTTCTATTTATTTCAAATACTCGTTCAAACCCTCCAATAACTAATTGTTTTAGATATAATTCGGGTGCAATGCGTAGATATAAGTCACTATTTAAAGCATTGTGATGCGTAACGAATGGACGTGCTGTAGCACCACCAGGAATTGTATGCATCATTGGAGTTTCAACTTCTATATAGTTATTAGATATCATAAAGCTACGAATAGCAGCTATCAATTTAGAACGGATGATGAATACTTCACGAGATTTTTTGTTAACAATCAGATCAATATAACGATGACGGTAACGAATTTCTTGATCAGATAAACCATGGAATTTTTCTGGTAATGGATGAAGTGCTTTAGTTAATAATTCATACGTCTTGGTTTTGATATATAAATCGCCTTTTTTAGATTTATCTAGAATGCCTTTAATACCAATAATATCTCCTATATCCAATTGTTTATATCGATTTTTTAACTCTGTTTGAAGAGATTTATTTAAATATATTTGGATACATCCCGATATTTCTTGAATGACTAAAAAAGGTCCGCGTTTTGCTATAATACGACCAGCAACAGATACTGAATACTTAAGTTCCTTTAACTCCTCTTTAGTATGATTAGAGAATTGAACTTGAAGATCATTAGCGAAATTATCACGACGAAAACTATTTGGATATCCATTAGAATCACAATTCTTTCGTATATGTTGTAGTTTCTTACGTCGTTCTTTAGTTAATGTACTTTCTTCTTTGGTATGCTGCTTATGTTGAATCGAATCTATCATAATATTTATGTACATCTCATAGTAATAATACTTACAATCCAGCTTTCAGGCTTGTTTCAATGAATTTATCTAAATCACCATTAAGAATAGCTTGTGTATTACGGCATTCTAAACCTGTACGAAGATCCTTGATTCGTGAATTATCTAGTATATAAGAACGAATCTGATTTCCCCATCCAATATTTGATTTGATTTCTTCATCAGCTTGCTTTTTAGCATTTTGCTTTTGTTTTTCTAGTTTAAATAGTTTAGAACGTAATTGTTTTATCGCTTGATCTTTGTTTTTATGTTGGGAACGCTCATTTTGACATTGTACCACTATGTTTGTTGGTAGATGAGTAATTCGAACAGCAGATTCTGTGGTATTTACATGTTGTCCTCCTGCTCCTGATGCTCGATAGACATCGATTCGTAGATCAGACAGTTTAAGATTAACTTCAATATTGTTGTCAATATCTGGATAAACAAAAGCAGATGCAAAGGAAGTATGACGTCGGTGATTTGCATCAAATGGTGATTTCCTCACCAGTCGATGGATACCAGTTTCAGTTCGGAGCCAGCCATAAGCGTATTCACCAAAAATGCGAAGAGTAGCACTTTTTAGTCCAGTGATTTCCCCTTCAGATGCCTCTATTATTTCTATTTTAAAACCTTTTGTTTCTGCCCAGCGTGAATACATCCTAAGTATCATCGAAGCCCAATCTTGTGCCTCTGTTCCACCAGAACCTGATTGTATATCCATGTAACAGTTTAAAGAATCATACTCAAGAGAAAACATTCGACGAAATTCTAGTTTTTTTAATTGAATATTAAGTTGATCAAGTTCAAATGTAATTTCCTCTAATATTTCTTGATCTTGTTCATCAATAGATAATTGAAATAAAGTGAAAAGGTCCTGAATATTTTGATCAAGTGATTCAATTGTTGTAACTACTATTTCTAATGAAGAACGCTTTTTAGCTAAAATTTTTGAATAATCAGATTTTTGCCAAACATTAAGACACTGAAGTTCTTTATTAATCTCTTTTAAATTTCTTTTTTAGTTTCATAGTCAAAGATACCTCCTCATAATATTAGTTCGTTCAGAGAGATTTTGAAGACGATTTTTAATTTGATTAATTAGAACCATAATTCCTCAGTGGTATGAAATTTAAATGAATAGCAAAATAACTATAAATAAAAAATCAATCTATTTTGTAATACTTTTCAGACTTCGTTTACTTTTGATATAGAATTCAATTAGAAACATGCTAATTATTGTTATTGTTGTTGGTAATAACCAGGTCATTCCAACTTCGAAAAAAGGAAATGATTTAAATATTTCAATGTCAAAACCAGCTATTTTTATTGAATCAACAATGGAAAATATAAGTGCAACGAAGGTAACTACACGGTAAACTATTTTAGGATGTAGTAATTTCTTACGTAAAAATGCAAGAGTAACAAGAGCGATTAGTACTGGATACAGTGTGAAAAGAACAGGGGTTGATAATGTAATTAAATTAGAAAGGCCTATGTTAGCTACCACTGAACAAGCAATGCCGTTAATAATGACCCATTTTTTATATGAAATGGAGGTTAGTGAACTAAAGTAATCAGAACAGGATGAAACCAAACCAATAGCGGTAGTTAAGCAGGCTAGAAATACAACTAATGAAAGTGCTATTTGCCCATAAGAGCCAAATAACGCTTTAACATATAAGGATAATATTACAGCACCATTATCAGGATTAGATATTAAATATGAACTAGTAGAACCTAAATAAAATAGTGATACATAGACAAATGTAAGACCAAAAGCAGCAATTAATGCTGAAATGATTAAATACTTAGCTAATGAATTAGGTTGATTGATTCCTTTATTACGTAAAGCATCAACAAGTAGTACTCCAAACATTAAAGCAGCAAATGTATCCATGGTATTATAACCCTCTAGGAAGCCTTTTTGCAGAGCATGTGTTAAATATTCACCTTGTGCAGGGATGATTTCACCTTGAGGATTTAGCATTACTGCTATTGCTAGTATAATTAAACTTATCAAAAGTATAGGCGTTAGTAGATTGCCAATAATATTAATTAAATTTCCTCTAGACCAAGCAAATAGTGTAGTAATTGCAAAAAAGATAAAGGAAAATAGAGCTAAGTTTAACTCATCTTGTGTATTAGTTAAAAAAGGCTTAACAAGCATTTCATAAGCTACAAGACCAGTTCGAGGAGCTGCAACAGCAGGTCCAATAATAACAAACATTGAAACAGAAATGATTAGCGCCACACATTTTGGAAGATCTTGAGAAACATCTTTCCAGGAACCACCTCTTATTGCGAGAGCAATAAGAGTTATAATAGGTAGTCCAACAGCTGTTATTAAAAATCCAAAGGTAGATAAAAGTACTTTATCACCAGACAGATGACCAGATAATGGAGGAAATATAATATTTCCAGCTCCCAGGAAAAATGCGAATAACATAAATCCTAGTGAAACAATATCTGTCAGTTTCAAAGTTTGTTTCACAGCTAATCCTTATAATTTATAAATTCTATTTAATTAAATAAGCCCAAAAATAAGCGTATATTTTGTATACCGGATGATAATGAATCAATCCTTTTAATTTATCTGAAAAAAGTAAAATAACATATTTTTTAAATAAAACGCAAAATTAAACGCAAAATTAGATGCATAAAACTATATCTATTTTAGATTACGATATTTAATTTTTAGTTTTTTTTGATGTGTTTATCAATATCTTTTTTTGTTGCATAAAAAACTATTAGTTCGAATATAAACAATAATAAAATTGCTTGCTAATCTTTAAAGCGATTTCTAGAATTTTTATATTCATAATGCGCGTGCTTTGAACCAAGATTATATAGTCTATCTAGATATTTTTTTTCTTTTATTAGTTCTTTTTCAGGAATTTCACGATACCAATGATTTTTTATTTTATTGATTCGAGTATTCCAACGATATCCTCGTTCTTTAAGAGAGTCTTTTACAGAAAAAGGAGCACCAAATGCTCGAACTACAATCGTTTTTTGTTTTGATTTGGAAAGCAAATTTAACAGAGATTCTGGCAATAAATGAAATAACCAAACCATAGATAAACAATCATTAACTGCTCTATGACCGTCATAGAACCAGCCAAGACGTAGTAATAAGTGCTCTAATTTATAACTTTCAAATCCTAAAGTTTTCCAATCAACTTCATTAGCTGAACAAGCCCATGAAAAATTTTTTAATTTTGTAAAGCGCTTTTCAAAGAATGGACGATCAAATTGAGCATTATGAGCTACTATCATCGGGTCATTGTCCAGCCAACTAGCCACTAATTGATCATCAATAAATTTTCCATGCAGCATTTCATCTGTAATTCCTGTCAACCGTTTGACAAATTTAGAAAGAGGATTAGTAGGTTCTTCATAGAGGTTTATAACATCCAAAATAGACACAATGCAACCTTGTGATGGACTATACAAACTTCTTACCATACCCAACTCAATTATAGTATCATTTTTTTCAGAAAGACCAGTAGTTTCTGTATCTAAAAAAACAATAGGTAATTCATCTCCAATTGGTGACGATAGCTGTAATGGCCAAGTTTGTTCTGCTTTAGTTAAAGAAATACGTTCAATTAGTTGAAAATCATCAGGTCGAGTTAAGATTTCTGTAATTCGCTCTAAAGGAAATATTGCACGTTCTTTTTTCATTTTAATGATCTATTTTTTGGATTATTTTTTCTGATTGATATAAGGTTGCCAGGTTAATATTATCAAGAAAAACATTATATGAGTAATTATTACTTTCTTAGAATTATTTAAGAGAACAAATTTGTTGCCAAAGTAAATAGCGTTCTTTCTTATTACCAATGATTTTTTCTAATAAAGGTGAAACTAAAGATTTCTTTATAGTGTTTCTAATAGGCGGATGGCCAGCAAACCAAATCCATTTTAGTTGGTTTGCTTCGATATAATTAAAATATTCTGGTAAAACATGACAAGCTTCTGATGGATTTAATTGCATGCTTTTTAATACATTTTCAAATAGTTTAGCTGTTTCATTTTCAGGATAAACTGGAGATACTAATAGAAAATTAAAATAAGACGGCAAGGTAATTTGATTTAATTGATAGCCAGATAATTTTTCAGGATGTGCCAAAATCCATTGAGTAATGCCCATTTCTTTTAGGTAATTAAAATAATTGCTTGATGAAGTATTTTTTTTCATCGTTTAAAAAAACTAGTATATGGTACTGGTAAAAATAATAAGTGTATACTAACAGTATATGCTTTGTTTAGTTTGTAATTATAACATTTGCTTTAGTTATTTGTTATAAATATGAATATTGTATCATTTTGTTCTTAGATAAAATGCGATTGCAATATACTAGCAGTAAAGCAGGTTCTCAAATAGAAACCTCTAGGAAATGTTTTGATTAATTTTCCATCAGTACCGTAAGCATTGGTACGTACTTGGCTATTTGCTGCTTTTGGTCGCAGTTGTAATACTTCGCCATGTCGAGCAGTTATTTGTTCTATTTGACCTAAAGCAATCATGTCAATAATTTCTTCCCAATCAGTTTTTAGTTGTAATTCTTGTGTTTTTGAAGGAGACCAAAGTATTGGATATCCTATTAAACGTTTGGATAATGGTATTTCGCGTTTACCTTCAACTGGAATCCATAGAATTCGTGATATTTTTTTCCGAAGATAGCTTTGTTCCCAGCTAAGTTCATGTACTTGAACTAAAGGCGCGATACATATAGAGGTTGTTTCTAAAGGTTGGCCTTTATGTCCTATAGGTATGCTTTTAAGTTCAATTCCTAGATGTTCAAAATCTTGTTTTGGTTTATTTCTCGAACAAGCACCTAAATGCCATTCTAAAAGTTGACCTATCCATCCTTTATCTTTAATTAAGTTTGATGGTACTAGCATATTTGCTTCAATCGCGAGCTCCAAGACAGTAAATCCAGCTATATTTCTTGCCCTTTCAAATAATTCTTCTTCAGATTTTGGAGTTGTTTTCATAATATAATTATATCAATAGAGGGTAGGGAAATTATAATAATAAACAATAGATTTTTTATAGATTTACTCCTATTTTTTAAGATAGCAGATAAATTATTTCAGTTGTAATTTTATTTGAGGTTTGTTTAGTGATAGACAATAATGGTTACCGCTTAAATGTAGGAATTGTAATTTATAATAATCATAGCCAGGTTTGCTGGGCTAAAAGATATAAGCAACATTCGTGGCAGTTTCCTCAAGGTGGAATTCATAAAGGAGAAACTGCTGAACAGGCAATGTATAGAGAACTTTATGAGGAGCTAGGATTAAAAAAAAGAGATGTAAAAATTGTAGCAAGTAGTCGTTATTGGTTACGATATAAACTACCAAAAAGATTGGTAAGATGGAATTCAAAACCTATTTGTATTGGACAAAAACAAAAATGGTTTTTGTTAATTCTCGATTGTGATGAATCACGCATTAATATGCAGCTGGGAAATGTTCCTGAATTTGATGGTTGGAGATGGGTAAGTTATTGGTATCCAGTAAGGCAGGTAGTTTCTTTTAAACGAGATGTATATCGACGTGCAATGAAAGAATTTTCTAGAATAGCAATGCCTTTTAAAAATAAAAAATACAGTAATTGATAAGAATTTTAATAACTTGATGCTAGTGCTTTAGATTTTTTTAAAAATACTTTACATTAAGTGCTCTTTTATAAGCTATTTTTAAATTATTACTGCCCAGTAGTAAAGGAAAATTCTTTAATGTATGAAAGTTTTTTAGTATTTCCTAATCTTGACCCTATATTATTTTCTCTTGGTCCATTTTCGATACGTTGGTATGGATTAATGTACCTAGTTGGTTTTATATTTGCTATCTGCTTTGCTAAATATCGTGTACGTTGCTTAGATATCGATTGGACTTCTGATCAAATATCTGATCTATTGTTTATTAGTTTTATTTCAGCTATTTTAGGAGGTCGTATTGGTTATGTTCTATTTTATAAATTTAATTTCTTTCTTAATAATCCTTTATACATTTTTAAAATATGGATGGGAGGAATGTCTTTTCATGGTGGTTTATTAGGAGTTATTAGTGCAATATTTTGGTATTCTAAAAAAAATAAATGTAATTTTTGGAGTGTAGCAGATTTTGTTGCTCCACTAGTTCCATTTGGTTTAGGAATGGGCCGTATCGGTAATTTTATTAATAGTGAGTTGTGGGGAAGAGTAACTGACGTGCCTTGGGCTATTATTTTTCCCAATGGAGGCAATCTCCCTCGCCATCCTTCTCAATTATATGAATTTTTTCTTGAGGGTTTAGTATTATTTTTAATAATCAATTGGTTTACTAAAAAAACACCTCCTGTGGGTTCTGTATCAGGATTATTTTTAGTAGGATATGCTACATTTCGATTTTTTATTGAATATTTTCGTGAACCTGATGAACATTTAGGTTTATTTTTTGGATATACTACAATGGGACAGATTTTATCTTTACCTATGTTTATTATTGGGATATTAATAATATTGTATTCTTATATATTTTTTAGAAAGCAACAGGTTTAATTAAGTGAAACAGTACTTAGAGCTATGTCAACGTATTGTTGATAATGGTGTTTGGATTATAAATAAACGTACAGGGAAACGTTGTCTTACTGTCATAAATGCAGATCTTAGTTATGATGTAGCTAATAATCAATTCCCTCTTGTAACTACTCGAAGAGGTTTTTGGAAACCAGCAATCGCTGAATTAATTGGGTATATCCGTGGTTATGATAATGCAGAAGATTTTCGAAAATTAGGCACTAAAACTTGGGATGCTAATGCAAATTTAAATAAAGTGTGGTTAAATAGTCCATATCGCAAGGGAAAAGATGATATGGGTAGGGTATACGGTGTACAAGGACGTAGATGGAAGTATGATGGTGGTTATATTGATCAGATGCGAAATATAGTGAATGATTTATTGCTAGGAATTGATGATCGTGGAGAGATTCTTTCTTTTTATAATCCTGGTGAATTCCACATGGGATGTTTAAGGCCTTGCATGTATAGTCACCATTTTTCATTATTGGGTAATACTTTACATTTAAATAGCACACAACGTTCATGCGATGTCCCAATTGGATTAACATTCAATATGGTCCAGGTATATGCTTTTTTAAAGATTATAGCAAAAATTACTAATAAAAAGGCAGGTATGGCATATCATAAAATTGTAAATGCTCACATATATGAAGATCAACTAAAATTAATGAAAGAAATTCAATTGAAGCGTATACCCCTAAAACCTGCAACTTTTCACATTAACCAAGATATCAATTCCCTAGAAGATCTAGAAACTTGGGTAACATTAGATGACTTTTGGATTAAAGACTATAAGAGTTATGGACCGATCAAATACCCCTTCTCTGTTTGAAAAGAAACTGTCTAATTAATTATTAATAATGGACTTTTTAGTATAGAAATAATTATACTGCCATTAATTTAACTGCAGCTGAAAAACGTGATTTATGACGAGCAGCCTTATTTTTATGAATAAGACCCTTAGTAGCCATTCGATCTAATATAGGAATTACCTTAGAAAGTGCAATTTCTGCAGCTTCCTTATTGCCAGTCTTAATAGCAGCAGTAGTTTTTTTAATATGAGTACGCATAAAAGAACGGCGGCTTGCATTATGGCGACGATGCTTTTCAGATTGAATTGCACGTTTTTTAGCAGATTTATTATTTGCCAATGTATTAAACTCCAAAAAAACTAGTTTAGGGATAAAATATAAAAATGATTTTAATCAATCCTTTTTATCAAACATATTCCAGAGAACTATTCTAACTCCTAGTAGTAGGATAAGTCATCTAGAAATCAACATCCGATCATTATATCAGTATTTTAATGTTAGTACTAATACTTTATTTTTTATCATTACATCTATCAGAAAACATAGAATAAAATAAATTTTTATTGAGGTTTACTATGAGCAAACATCTTTTAAAATCTGGAATTATAGTTAGTACAATGACTTTAATTTCCCGTATATTAGGAGTTATGCGTGATATAGTGATAGCTAGTTTAGTTGGATCTAGTATGAATGCAGATGTATTTTTTTTTGCTAATAAAATTCCTAACTTTTTACGTCGTTTATTTGCAGAAGGAGCTTTTTCACAAGCTTTTATCCCTATTTTAACTGAATACTATAAATATAATAATATAAAAAAAACTCGTGAATTAATTTCAGTAACATCCGGAACATTAGGCTTAATTGTTTTAATCGTTACGATTTTTGGAGTCTTAGGATCTAGCATATTAACGGCTTTATTTGGAATAGGTTGGTTTATAGATTGGCTAACTGATGGTCCTGAAGCTAAAAAATTCGAATTAGCCAATTGTATGCTCAAAATTACTTTTCCTTATCTATGGTTTATTACCTTCGTTGCTTTATCTGGAGCTATTCTTAATACTATGGGGAAATTTTCTGTTTCTGCTTTTACTCCAGTTTTTTTAAATGTTATTCTTATAGGATTTGCATGGTTTGTTTCCCCAAATATGGATCAACCTGAAATTGGTTTGGCAATTGGGATATTTTGTGGTGGACTTTTCCAGTGTTTATTTCAACTTCCTTTTCTTATAAAAGAAAAATTACTTGTTAAACCTAAATGGAATTGGAACTATCCAGGTTTAATCCAGATTAGGACTTTAATGATTCCGGCTTTATTTGGAGTATCTGTAAGTCAAATAAATTTATTGTTTGATACTTTAATTGCAAGTTTTTTATCTACCGGGTCAATTAGTTGGATGTATTATGCAAATCGTTTATTTGAATTTCCATTAGGATTATTTGGTGTTGCTATTGCAACAATTATTTTGCCTACTTTATCGAGAAGTTATCTACACTCTCAAAGTAAAATCTTTACTAGTACGGTAGATTGGGGAGTTCGAATGGTAACTTTGTTTGGTGTTCCTGCTATGTTAGGATTAATGGTTCTTTCTAAGCCTTTGTTAATTGTTTTATTTATGCGCGGAGAATTTACTTTAAATGATGTTCATAATACATCTCTATCACTATTAGCATATTCATCTGGTTTAATTAATTGTATGTTAATTAAAGTATTTGCTTCTGGATATTATAGTAGGCAGAATACTAGAGCACCAGTAAAGTACGGTATAATATCTATGTTGTTCAATATTATATTAAATTTGATACTTTCTTGGTTTTATGGTTATTTAGGATTAGCAATGTCTACTGCTTTATCCGCTTTTGTCAATATGTTTCTTTTATATAAAGGATTATATCTGCAAGGTGTTTACCAATTAACAAAACAAACTGTATTCTTAATTTGTAAGATAATCTTGGCTAGCTGTTTTATGGGAATAATACTATTTTATCAACTTGATGATATATCAATTTGGTTAACTTTACATATTTTTGATAGAGTAGTTAGTTTATGTATATTGATAATATTAGGTATTTTTTCTTACTTAGTAAGTATTTTTTTTCTTGGTATACGCTTGAAAGATTTTAAAAGTATAACAACTTAAAAAATTGATAGAATGTATAATTAGCCTGTATTTATGTTGCGCTATTGCTATAATGCTAAACTGAAATAGTAAGGTTTTTAATGGAACTAATCCGAGGTATTAAAAATATTAAAGTGCAACATAAAAGTTGCGTATTAACCATAGGTAATTTTGATGGTGTCCATTTGGGACATCGTTATGTTCTAAATCAATTAGTTAAGCATGCAAAAATTTTAAACTTACCTTCAATTGTAATGATTTTTGAGCCTCAACCATTAGAATTTTTCTCTGAAAATCAATCCCCTGCTCGATTAACTCGATTTCGAGATAAGTTTATTCAATTGAGTAAATTTGGGTTGGATTATGTATTGTGTATACATTTTAATAAATATTTTGCAAATTTGTCAGCGGAATCCTTTATCCTTGATTTTTTAGTTTCTAGGTTAGATGTTAAACTTTTAATTTTAGGCGATGATTTCTGTTTTGGCAGAGATCGGATGGGAAATTTTTCCATGCTTAAAAAAGCAGGAGAAAATCATGCTTTTCAGGTTATTAGCACTAAAAGTTTTCATTTTAAATATTCTCGAATCAGTAGCACTTCCATTCGTTCTGCTTTAGCACATGGTAAGCTCAGTCAGGCTAGTCAAATGCTTGGAAGAAAATATAGCATTAGTGGACGTGTTTCTCATGGCCAAAAGTTAGGTCGTACTATTGGTTTTCCTACAGCTAATATTCCATTAAAACGTTTTGTAGTTCCTATTTCTGGTGTTTATGTTGTACATGTTTTAGGTTTACGAAAACAAAGTGTTAATGGTGTTGCTAATATAGGAAATAGACCAACTATTAATGCTCTTTCCCGGCAATTAGAAGTACATATATTTGATTTTTATGACGATTTTTATGGTAATTACTTAGAAGTGTTTTTTTTACATAAGATCAGAAATGAACAAAAATTTAGTTCATTTAAATTGCTTAAAAAACAAATAGAATTAGATGCTAAATTAGCTAGAAGTTGGTTTTTTAGCCACTTAACAAGTTAGTTAATTTATTTATTTTGATCAATTGATGTCATTTTTATAATTTTTGACAACGGATTAGGATTAATGAGTAATTATAAAGATACCTTGAATTTACCCAAAACAAGGTTTGCAATGCGTGGAAATCTTGCTAATCGTGAACCAGAAATGCTAAAACGTTGGAATGAAAAAGATCTTTATTCTGAAATTCGTAAAGCGAAAAAAGGGAAAAAATCTTTTATATTGCATGATGGTCCTCCTTATGCTAATGGCGATATTCATGTCGGTCATGCTCTTAATAAGATTCTTAAAGATATTATTATTAAGTCTAAAACTCTTTCTGGTTTTGATGCCCCATATATTCCTGGTTGGGATTGTCATGGTTTACCAATTGAATTATTTGTAGAAAAAAAATTAAAAAAGTTAGGTAAAAAAATAACTTCAGCTGAATTTCGTAAACAATGTCGTCAATATGCATCTGATCAAATTAATGTGCAAAAAAATAGTTTTAAGCGTCTTGGTATTCTAGGAGATTGGGATAATCCATATAAAACAATGGATTTTTCCACTGAAGCAAATATAATTCGTGCATTAGGGAAAATTTCTAAAAACGGTCATGTATTAAAAGGATTTAAACCAGTTCTTTGGTGTACAAGTTGTCGTTCAGCTCTTGCTGAAGCAGAAGTAGAGTATAAAAATAAAGTATCCTCTTCTGTATATGTTAAATTTTTGGCAGAAAATGAAGAAAAGCTAATTAAAAAGTTTTCTTTAATAAGACATCATTCTGGTCGAGGTAATATTTCAATTGTTATATGGACGACTACTTTATGGACATTACCAGCAAATCGAGCAGTTTGTTTGTGTGCTGAGATAGAATATTCCCTTATTCAAATTGAAGCATATAAAACGCACCCAGCACAGCGTCTCATTATCGCTTCTGAGCTTTTAATAGAAGTAATGAAGCATTCTAATATCAAACATTTTTATACTCTTGGTATTGTTAAGGGAGAGAGTTTAAAATTTTTTAAGTTTAAGCATCCATTTTATAATTTTACTGTTCCTGTTGTATTTGGGAATCATGTCACAATTGATTCGGGTACAGGTATTGTCCATACAGCTCCAGGCCATGGTCAAGAAGACTTTATTGTTGCAAAAAATTATAATTTAGAAATTTCAAATCCAGTAGGTTCAGATGGTATTTACTTGCCTGATACTGAGTTATTGGCTGGTCATCATATTTTTAAATCAGATAATGTAATTCTCGATATACTAGAAAAACATAACGCACTATTGAGTTATTCTCCTCATAAGCATAGTTATCCACATTGTTGGCGTCATAATACACCAATTATTTTTCGGGCAACTAAGCAATGGTTTATTTCAATGGATAAAACTAGCTTGCGTGAAAAAATGCTCCAAGAAATTAAAAATGTTCATTGGTTACCTAAATGGGGAGAAAATCGTATTGCAGGAATGATTGAAGAGCGCCCGGAGTGGTGTATTTCTCGTCAACGTATTTGGGGAGTTCCAATTGCTTTTTTTATTCATAAAGAGACAGAAGAGCTCCATCCAAATACTTCTTATTTTATAGAACAAATTGCAAAATTAGTTGAAAAAAATGGTATTCAAGCGTGGTGGGATCTTGATACTTCAGATTTTTTAACTGTTAACGATGCAAAGAATTATGAAAAAACATTTGATACATTGGATGTTTGGTTTGATTCAGGGGTAACACATTATTCTATTATAGATATTCGTGAAGGATATGATAGAAAGAAAGCAGATCTTTATTTAGAAGGTTCTGATCAACATCGTGGTTGGTTCCAATCTTCTTTAATTTCATCACTCGCTATGAAAAATAAAGCTCCATATAAGGCTGTTTTAACTCATGGTTTTGTTGTAGATAACCATGGACGTAAAATGTCTAAATCTCTTGGCAACGTTGTTTCTCCTAAAGATATGATTAATAAGTTAGGTGCCGATATTCTTCGTTTATGGGTTGCGTCAACAGATTATACTGGTTTAGTAACTATTTCTAATGAAATTTTAAAGCAATCTTCCGATACCTATCGTCGTATTCGTAATACGGCCCGGTTTTTTTTAGCTAACTTAAATGGTTTTAATCCTGAAACAGATTTAATTTCTTCAGGTAATATGGTTGCACTTGATCGTTGGGCTGTTGCACGAGTATTTGCTTCACAAAAAGAGATTATTAAAGCTTATGATAAGTATGATATTCATAGGGTCACTCAATGTTTAATGCATTTTTGTTCTATTGAAATGGGTTCATTTTATTTAGATATCATTAAAGATCGTCAATATACTGCAAAAAGTGGAGGACATGCTCAAAGAAGTTGTCAAACTACACTGTATTATGCTGTAGAAGCACTCGTTCGTTGGATAGCACCAATCATGTCATTCACGGCTGATGAAATTTGGAATGAAATGCCTGGTGTACGTGATAAGTTTGTTTTTACTGGTGAATGGTATGAAAAGTTATTTGATCTTTCAGAAGAAGAAGAATTAAATCACGATTTTTGGGATGAAATTCAGATAGTTCGTTCAGAGGTAAATAAACTGTTAGAGGATGCTCGTAGAAAGAAAATTATTGGTAGTGCATTGCAAGCAGAAATTACCTTATATACTGATGATTCGTTAGCTAATAGGCTTAATAAACTTAAAAGTGAGTTACGTTTTGTTTTATTAACATCTAAAGCTAAAGTAAAAAATATTGCTGAAAAAACTGATACTGCTCAAGCAACAGAAGTTGCTAATTTATTTATTAAAGTAGTTAGAACAAAAGCTAAAAAATGTGATCGATGTTGGCATTATGTATCTGATGTTGGTAGCGTAAAAGGATATGAGAAAATATGTGTTCGCTGTATATCTAATATGCATGGTAAAGGAGAAATTCGTCGATTTGCCTGATTAAGACTTTATCATTAAAGGTGAAAGTTTTAATTAGAATATTTTTGGAGGAAAGGATGAATCAAGGAAGATTTAGACGAAAACAGTCTGGTATTTCCTGGTTATGTTTGTCAATTTTAGTATTTCTGGTTGATATTAGTATTAAATTTTTTATCATGGATAATATGGGATATGGTTGGGAAAATCGCGTTGAGATTTTCCCATTTTTTGATTTTCTTTATATTCATAATTATGGTGCTGCATTTGGTTTTTTAAGTGATCAAAATGGTTGGCAGCGTTGGTTATTTATTGGTAGTGCTTTAATAATAATAATCATATTAATTTATTGGGTAGTTTTTTTTAATCAAAGCAAATGGAATAATATTGCTTATTCATTAATTATTGGCGGTGCATTAGGTAATTTGTTAGATCGCTGTATTCATGGTTTTGTAGTGGATTACCTTTATTTTTATTTAGGAAATTACCATTGGCCAGCATTTAATTTTGCTGATTCATGCATTTTTATTGGTGTTATTATAATAATTTTATTAGATTCTTTTAAGAAAAGTTATTAGTTACCTTACTATTAAGTTAATTCTCTTTTAAGAAAGGAGAATCATTTAAATGAAAATTGTGTTAGCTAATCCGCGTGGATTTTGTGCTGGCGTTGAGCGCGCTGTTAATATAGTTAAATGTGCGTTGGAGATATATCAGGCCCCAGTTTATGTTCGTCATGAGATAGTTCACAATCGTTTTGTGGTAGATGATTTAAAACAGCGTGGTGCTATTTTTGTTGAAGAGTTGAACGAAGTACCTAATAACAGTATCGTCGTTTTCTCAGCTCATGGTGTTTCAAAGACAGTACGTAAGAAAGCAAAAGAACAATCGTTAACAGTATTTGATGCCACTTGTCCATTAGTAAAAAAGGTTCATATGGAAGTTGCTCGTGCAAGCCGTAAACATATGGAGATTGTATTAATTGGACACTCTGGTCATCCTGAAGTTCAGGGTACGATGGGTCACTATACTAGTCATATTGGTGGTATATATTTGATAGAAGTACTTTCAGATATAAAAAAGTTCTTAAAGAGTAAGATAAAAGATCCAAATAATCTTTGCTATGTTACTCAAACTACTTTATCTGTAAATGAAACGAAAGAGATTATTAATGAATTAAATCGTATTTTTCCAAATATTCAAGGCCCTAAAAAGGATGATATTTGTTATGCTACTCAGAATCGGCAAGATGCTGTACATAAGCTTGCTAGTTATACTGATTTAGTTATTGTTGTTGGTTCTAACAATTCTTCTAATTCTACTCGTCTTAAAGAAATTGCGGAAAATTTGGGTATACCTAGTTATTTAGTTGATTGTCCAGAAAATATTAAATTAGAATGGCTTAAAGGTAAACTTAAAGTTGGGGTTACAGCTGGAGCTTCTGCACCTCAGGAATTAGTAGACCAAATTGTTGAACGTATTAAAATCTCAGGAGAATTTGTTACTGAACAACTTTCAGGTTGTAAAGAAACTGTATTTTTTGAATTACCTAAAGAATTGGAACCTCGATAATTTAAATGATAGCAAATAGCCTGTCTTCTTTATCGTTGATATTTGTTTTGACATTCGTAAATTATGTGTTTACTTTTTATTTTTAAGTATAGCTATTGCATAAGGAATTATTATGATTGTTGAACTAAACAAATTGCGTAATCAAATAGATACCATTGATCAACAAGTTTTGAATTTGCTTTCAAAACGTTTTTTTTTGGTAAAAAAGATCTGTAGATTTAAGCATAAATACGGATTACCATTTTATTCACCAGATAGAGAAGCATTTATTCTTAAAGAACGTTCTGATGAAGCAATAAAACTAGGTCTTTCTCCTCAATTTATTCGAGATATTCTTTCTCAGATTATAAATGAGTCTATGCGTTGTATCTCACGTAAAGAGTGAATTATTTTTTTACATCTTCTAAAGATGATTAAATAGTTGATCTTTCTGAATCTTTCCATTACTGCTAAATTCGTTTTATTAACTAATGAATTGTTAGATGCTACTTATTATAAAAGTACAATCAAGAAGAATTGACTATGAGTCAACTTTTTGAAAGGTACTATCGATAAATTTTTCAAATTAGTTCCCAAAATTAATTGTAGATGGACTCTTTACGTTACCTAATAGTAATAATAGTAACCGATGACTACAATTCTCCTATTTTTAATAAAAACTGATGTTTATTTAAATATTACTGATAGGAAGTAGTATTTATTTTTTTATTGCTAAACTTTTAATTTGTACACCTTCAGGTGTACCGGTAATAATTATATCTGCACCTCGGTTAGCAAATAGTCCTACTGTTACAACACCTGTTATAGCATTAATTTGATTTTCTAGTGATTTTGCATCATTAATTTTGAGATTGTATACATCAACAATAACATTATTGTTATCAGTAATTGTTCCTGCTCGGTATACTGGATCTCCACCAAGTTTTAATAATTGGCGTGCGACGTAGGAACGAGCCATAGGAATGATTTCAACTGGAAGGGGGAAATTGCCAAGAATATTAACTAGCTTAGTTTTATCGACAATACAAACAAATGTTTCTGAAATAGCTGAGATAATTTTTTCTCGAGTTAATGCTGCTCCACCTCCCTTAATCATATCAAAGCTTGGGTTAATTTCATCTGCACTATCAATATAAGTATTTAACTTAATAACGTCATTACAATCAAATACTTTGATTCCTAAAGATTTTAACTTTTTAGTGGAGATATTAGAGCTCGATACAGCCCCTTTAATTTTATCCTTAACTGAAGCTAAAGCATCAATGAAGTAATTAACTGTAGAACCTGTGCCAATTCCGATTATGCTACCTTCTTCTACGTACTTTAATGCTGCTACAGCAGCTGATTTTTTCATTTCATCTTGTGTCATGCTCATTCTCCTAATTTCTAATGTGAACGGTAATCTACATAGTTCTAAAATTAGATGATGAATGAGTTTAGCATTGTGGCTAGATTAATCTAGGGCTTACATTGCCAGATTTGGCTTGGTGTCACTATTTTAGTTAAGGGCATATCCCAGGATTCTATTGAAAGTTTATTGCTATACTGAAAATCATAAGCAAGTCCAATTAATGTTGGTGAAACATCTTTTATTTTAGCAGCTTTAAATGTTCTGTCGTAATAACCGCCACCCATACCAATCCTATAACCCAATGCATTAAAGCTAACTAATGGAGTACAAATAAGATCTAATTGATTTATTGGTCTTATAATTTTTTTTTTAAGTTTTGGCTCTAGAATTCCATATCTATTTTTAGTCATTAATGTATCTTTTTCATAAGATAGAAAAAGCAGATGACCTTCAAGAAAAGGATGTATCACAGGTAAATAAGTTTGTTTCTTATTTTGCCAAAGCCATTTCACAAGTGGAGTCGTATCTATTTCACCATCAAACGAAATATATAAAGCGATATGCTGGCAATGAATTAATTCTGGTAAGGTTAAAAAACGAGCAAGCAGATTAAAGCTTGCTTGATATTGCTCATTTTTGCATAGTAGATTACGTTTAAAACGAATTTGTTTCCTTAGATTTTGACGTGAAGACATAGTCTAACTAACCTGAAACAGTTAACATTCTCATAAATGAGAATCATAACTATGAATTTTATTGCGCCAGGTTTACTTTACAAAGCGCATTTTCTAATGATTTTGCCAGTAATTTTATTCGTTCTTTAATTTTATTGTTTTCCTGTAATTCATAGCAAACATTCAAAGCTGCAAAAGTTAAAAGCTGTACCTCATTAGTCACTTTAGTACGTTTTATCATTTCTTTCAATCTATTGTCTAAATCTTTTGCAGCTTCAATAAGAGAATCTTCTTGCCCAGATGGACAGCTTACTCGGGTTAGTTTACCTAAAATTTCAACGTTTACTGCTTGATTACTCATATCGATAAGCTCTTTTTTTATGCTATTGTTAAATTAATCGGAACGCTAGCAATATAACTGTTGAATCAAAAACTATAAAAAAATCTCCAGTAACATTCAAGTTTTTCATTAAAATCAAGATAAAAATATAAAATATACAATGAAAGGTCAATAATACAAGCTAGTTAATTAATAGAAAAACGAGTTCTAGTCTCTTTAATCGAGGATAAGTAGTTAATCGTTTTTATACTTAAATTGACTAAATAAATTTAGAATTGTTAGTTTTATTTGTACATTATAATTTCTATAAATTAGTTAGCTTTAAAATTAATTTTTTAAAAAAATGCATTTTTATCACATATTTTTAAAGGATTCCTAAAGTTGTTAATAAATGAGTGTTCAGTCTATGAAAAAATTTGATGTAATAATTGCTGGCGGTGGAATAGTTGGAGTAACTTTCGCCTTATCGCTTAATGTATTAAGTAACGAAAAATTCTCTATCGCATTAATTGAGCCTTTTAAAAATACCCTAAATCGTTCTATTGCTTTGTCACATGGAACGGTAGAATTAATGAAAAAATTTAAGCTCTGGGAAGCTATTATTGATATTGCAACACCTATTAATCAGATCCAGATTTCAGAACGTTCAAATTTAGGTATAGTGAATATTTGTACCGAAAACTATTTTATTGACGCTATAGGGTATGTAGTTGAGTTGTCTCATGTATTGGACATTTATTATAATCGGTTAAAGAAAATGAATAATATCGAATTATTTTTTCAAAATCAGTAACTGGTGTTAAGCAAAAAATAGATAAAGTAAAAATTATTCTAACGGATTCTAAACAGCTAACAGCAAAGTTATTAGTTGCTGCTGATGGTTCTATTTCTGCTTGTTGTAAAAAAATTAGATTAGATTATCAAGAATATGATTTTAAACAAGCGGCAGTAGTTGCTAAGATTATTTCAAGTGAAAAAAATAATGGTATGGCATTCAAGCGTTTTACTAAATCTGGTTCCATTGCATTGCTACCAATAAGTAGCAATAATTTCTCTTTAGTTTGGTGTTTATCTCCAAATTTAGCAAGAGAAGTTATGTTTTATAATGAGGAGAAATTTTTAGATAGTTTACAAAAAGAATTTGGTTGGTATTTAGGTAAATTATTAAAAGCTAGCAATAAAGCTACTTATCCTTTGTATTTAAGGTATCAAAGAAAAAATATTTCTCATCGTTTTGCAATTATTGGGAATGCTGCTCAAACATTACATCCTATGGCAGCTCAAGGCTTTAATTTAGGTATGCGTGACGTTGCTAGTTTAGCCGAAGAAATTATATCATCACCTCATGATATAGGTGATTATGATAACTTGATACGTTTTAATAAACATAGAAATGCAGATAGACAAGCTACAATTAAATTAACTTCAAGTTTAGTCAAACTCTTTGCAAGTAATTCACTGTCAATAAAAATTGGTAGAAGTGTTGGTTTATTTGCTATAGAGAACATTTTCTTTTTGAAAATGTCTTTATTACATCGTATGTTAGGTTTTGTTAATCATTAACTTTTCTTTGGAGTAATTCACAAATGATTCAGAGTGTTGATATTATCATTGTAGGTGCTGGAATGGTGGGTTTAACACTTGCAGCTGCTTTAAAAAATTCAGAACTTAGAATTGCATTAATTGATAAAAAAGTGCCAGAAACTTTTTTAGATGCAACTCCTGATATTCGTGTATCTGCTCTTAACTGTTCTAGTATGACTATTCTTAAAAACTTAGGTGTTTGGTCTGATTTTTTGGAAAAACAAATATTCCCGTATTCCTCAATGGAAGTATGGGAAAAGGATAGTTTTGCACATATTGAATTTAATGCAAATCCATTAATTTATCCTAATCTTGGATATATAGTAGAAAATAGACTAACTAGGATTTCTTTGATTAAGACATTGAAAAAACAAAGAAATGTTTATTTTTTCATGTCGACTGGTTGTTTCTCAATAACTATTGGAGAACATGAAGTTTGGCTTACATTAGATAATGGAAATATTCTTACTGCAAAATTACTAGTAGGTGCTGATGGTGCTAATTCTTGGATCCGTAAGGAAATGGATATTCCCTTAACATATTGGGATTATGGGCACAACGCAATTGTAGCAAATGTTCAGACTCAAAACGATCATGAATCTATAGTTCGCCAAATATTTACCTCACAAGGAACTTTAGCATTTTTACCTATATCCAATGAATATATAAGTTCTATTGTTTGGTCAACAGACTCTGGTCGTGCAAAGCAATTAGTATATATATCTGATGATGAATTTAATAAATGCTTAACTGAAGAGTTTGATGCGTATTTAGGATTGTGCCAAGTAATTACTAAACGTGTTATCTATCCACTTAGAATGCGTTATGCCAGAGATTTTGTGGTTGAACGTGCAGTATTAATTGGTGATGCCGCCCATACTATCCATTCATTAGCAGGACAAGGTGTCAACTTAGGTTTATTAGATGCTGCTAGCTTAGCAGAAGAAATATTAGCTTTATCTAGGAAGGGAAAAGATTTTGGTAAAAGGAGAAATTTACGTCAGTATGAACGATGGAGAAAAACCGAGGCTGTGAAAATGATTGCTTTAATGCAGTCTTTTAGAGATTTATTTCAAGGTAGTAATCCTATTAAAAAATTAATCCGTGGTTTTGGGATGGAATTCACTAATCGATTTCCTTATATAAAAGATGAAATTATAAGGCAAGCTTTAGGAGTTAAAGGTAATTTGCCTAAATTGGCTACTAGTTTTTTAAAATAAAATAAAATTTCTTTAAGAACGTTAGTATAGGTTTCTCTTTCTTTGATTAAGTAAACTAAATATTTAAGAATTTATGTTTTACGTAGTTTCTTGTTTTTTATCAGGATAGTAAGGTAATGGTTGAATATACCAAAATTGATTAGGTTGTGATGTTAAACGAAACTTTGTATTGATACTAAGATCTTTTGGAGCTACCAATAATCCAATTCCATAAGAATTTTCAAACTGATAACTTTCTAATAGTTGTCCTGCTTTTCGCCAGTTTTTACCAATTGCACGATCCAGTAGAATACATTTTTCCGTTTCTATCGGTTTTTCTACTGTTCCTTTAAGTATATACATAGTTTTTTTATTATTTCCTCGATATTTTGATCTTGCGATGGTTTCCTGACCAGTATAACAACCTTTAGTAAAACTAATTCCATTTAGTAAATCTAAATTCACTGACTGTGGAATATAGGTGTTTTGTTGCCCTTTTTTGATAATTGGTAAACCAGATTCAATATCAAAACGTGTCCAAATAGTTCCGTCTGTTACTATAGCATCAGTATTAGTAAGTAATACTTTAGCTGATGCTTTATCGACTAGTAATAACCATCGTTTATCATCAATTTTTATTGCCGTTCCATTTTTTATACTTCTAACATTAGTATAATCATCTGAGATGCAATCAATAAAATTTGTGGCTTGATTGCCAATAATACCAAATAAAACTTCTTTACTTTGCTCTATGCGAACTTTAGAAAAAACAGCATATTTCTGCATTTCAGTTAATGTTTTTGGAATACTTGAAATATGCTGAAACATTGCATAGCCTTTTTTATGATGGAATAAACGGAATATACTCCATACTTTCCCTTTTGCATTACAATAGGCACCTAATGTTGATTCATTTTTTGTTAATTTTATTACATCACAAGTAAGTTGACCTTGTAAATATGATTCTTTCTCTCTTCCTGTTATAGTTATGCAACCCCAAGAGCTTAGGTAACTAATAATTAAACTTGGTAAGTTGGTTTCAGTTTTAAGAGATAGTGGAGTGAACGAATTATACCAGTCCATATATTTAACCTAATACTATTTTATTCATTAAAACTACTCATAAAAAACAATTGAATTTAGAATGATTTCTTGATAATAAACATGCTGTTTAAACCCTTTTAAGAGTAACATGATGAAAAATTTCTATACTAGAAGAGAAAAGTCTCGTATTGAGTGGGCGTGTCGTCGAGGAATGTTGGAACTTGACATTATTATTACATCTTTTTTTGAAAATTGTTTTGATGAACTTACTCAAAATGAAAAACGTAGCTTTGCTACATTATTAGAATATTCTGATCCAGATCTTTTCTCTTGGATTATAGGATACAGTCGTAGTAAAAACTTAGAGCATGCTTTATTAGTCGATAAAATCATTTCTTATAATTTAAATCAAGGATATTAATATTTTTTTCTTTTTGGTATCAAAATAGTTGGAGCAGTATTATTTTGTAGTTCTGGGTAATCAAGTGTATAATGTAATCCTCTGCTTTCTTTTCGCTTCATTGCACATTGCACCATAAGTTCTGAGACTTGAAGCAAATTACGAAGTTCTAGCAAATTATTTGATACTTTAAAATTGCTATAATATTCACATATCTCTTTTTGAAGTAATTCAATTCGACGAAGTGCTCGTGCTAGGCGTTTATTAGTTCGAACTATCCCCATATAATCCCACATTAGCAAACGAAGCTCTCTCCAATTATGTTGTATAACAATTTCTTCATCTGAACAAGTTACTTGACTATCATCCCATTCAGGTAATTTTTTAGGCAATTCTTTCTTTCTTAATTTTTTGATAATTTCTTGTGAAGCAGACCAGGCATATACAATACATTCCAGCAGTGAGTTAGAGGCTATTCGATTTGCACCATGTAGACCAGTATAGCTAACTTCTCCAATTGCGTATAACTGACTTAAATCAGTTTGTCCTTTTTGATTAACTATAATACCTCCGCAAGTGTAGTGTGCAGCCGGTACGATTGGTATGAGTTCTTTTGTCATATCAATGCAAAGATTCTGTAAACGAATATGAGTAGAAGGAAAATGTTTTTTAATGAAATCAATAGATTTATGGGTGATATCTAGATACATGCACTCTTCTCCCAAACGCTTCATCTCGAAATCAATAGCACGTGCTACAATATCTCTCGGTGCTAATTCAGCTCGTTTATCAAACTCAATCATAAAACGAGTACCATCAATCCTTTTTAAGTAAGCACCTTCCCCACGTAATGCTTCAGTTAATAGTAAATTTTTTGCCTTAGGGTGAAATAGGCAAGTAGGGTGAAATTGATTAAATTCTAAATTTGCTACGCGACATCCTGCACGCCATGCCATGGCTATCCCATCTCCAGAAGAAATATCAGGGTTTGAAGTATACTGATACACTTTAGATGCACCGCCAGTAGCTAGAACAATAAATTGTGCACGAATATTTTCTACATATTCATATCTTCTGTTCCAAATATAAGCACCGACTACCTTGTTATGTTCTCCGCCTATTTTATCTTCAGTAATCAGATCGATCGCATTGCAATATTCTAATATAGTAATGTTAGAATGATTATATGCATTATTTTGTAAGGAGTTTTGCATCACCATCCCTGTAGTATCAGCAGAATGGAGTATTCTTCGGTGACTATGACCTCCTTCTTGTGTAAGATGATAACGGGGTTTTTTTCCATTATTCTCTTCACGATCAAATAGAACTCCATTATCTATTAACCATTGCACACATGGTTTAGCATTATTGGCAATAAATTTTACAGTATCATCTTCGCAAAGGCCTGCTCCAGCAATTTTTGTATCCTGTATATGAGATTCAATACTATCTGATTCATCAAATACAGCAGCAATTCCGCCTTGTGCATAATAAGTAGCACCTTCGTTAAGTGAACTTTTACTGAGTATAATAACCTTACCATATGGGGCAACTTGTAAAGCTAGAGATAGACCCGCTGCTCCACTACCTATCACTAATACATCACATTGATGTTCACGGTTTATATTCATAAATTTATTAATAACCTGTATTATAATTAACTTAACCGATTGGAAATATTATGCAAGAATCAAACTATCATGATTCTGTTACAAAATTTTAAAATGTCAGTCCTTTTTAAAATTAGATATCAAACGGAGAAGTCATCTTGATAATAATATATATTCTTTAAACTAGATTTAATAGAATCGTTTCAAATTTGTATTAAATACTGATACTATCCAACGGAAAAATCAATATTGAATATTATGAGCTTAATATTCTTGTGATGCTTAGTTATGAAAAGTTTTTTTGCCTATTGGTATATAATCAAATTAATATATCAAATATAAATAAATTTATTTTATTCCTACTCAGAGTAAATGTTCCCTACATACTTAGAAAATAGGAGATTTTATTAAAATGGCAAAGGCACTCGCTACTGTAATTGAGGTTGAGCTTTTTGATGTAAATTATAATGCTAAGTTACGTTTTCAAAAAAAACCTAATTGTTTTAGTTGTTTGTCAGAAAAAAGTTGTGGGTTTAAAGTCCTTTCAGAAACTATAGGTAATAAATATTTCTATTGGACAGTAGTGACTTCAAAACCTGTTAAGGTAGGAGAAATAGTCGAAATAGCTTTTCCAGATAGAAGTTTATTTCAATTAGAGATTATTATTTATTTTCTGCCAATATTATTTCTTATCGTTGGTTCACTAACTGGGGAGTATTTATCTCCTTCCATATTGATAAAAGCTGAATACGCAAGCATATTATTCGCATTATTCTTCTTCATTTTAGGAATAGGTTTAGCAAAGTATTTTTCTTTTCTTAAAGAAAAAACATTTCAAAATCAAGTTATTTTGTTGAGAGTATTAGGAAAATTAATTATTTAAGTTGAAAATTTTGTGTGTTTTTTTAGAAATTTAGTAAAATCTTTATATAAATCCAGTCTAGTTATCTGAAATCTATGAAGCATATTCGTAATTTTTCTATTATCGCCCATATTGATCATGGTAAGTCAACTCTTTCAGATCGGTTCATTCAAATTTGTGGTGGATTAAGTGAACGTGAAATGGAAAACCAAGTTCTTGATTCAATGGATTTGGAGCGTGAACGTGGCATTACCATTAAAGCTCAAAGTGTAACATTAGATTATTGTGCAAAAGATGGTAAAACTTATCAATTGAATTTTATTGATACTCCAGGACATGTAGATTTTTCTTATGAAGTTTCACGTTCTTTATCAGCTTGTGAAGGTGCACTACTTGTTATTGATGCCAGTCAAGGTGTAGAAGCACAAACTATTGCTAATTGTTATGCAGCAGTTGAACTTGGTTTAGAAGTTATTCCAGTTTTAAATAAGATTGATTTACCAGTTTCAGAACCTAAACGTGTAGCTTTGGAGATAGAAAAAATTATTGGTATTGATGCGATGGAGGCAACATATTGTTCAGCCAAAACTGGTCTAGGTATATCAGAAGTTTTAGAAACTATTGTAAAAAAAGTTCCTTCACCTAAAGGTAAGTTAGGTGCTTTAACGCAGGCATTAATTATTGATTCTTGGTTTGATTCCTACTTGGGTATTATTTCCTTGGTAAGAGTTAAGAATGGTATTTTAAAGAAAAAAGATAAAATTAAAGTAATGAGTACTGGACAAGTTTGGAGTATTGAAAAGATTGGTATCTTTACACCTAAACGGATAGATACTGATGCACTAAAAACGGGGGAAGTAGGTTGGGTTGCTTGTGGAATCAAAGATATTTTAGGTGCTCCTGTTGGGGATACTTTAACACACGAGAAATTTTCTAGCGAAAAACCACTACCAGGTTTCAAAAAAATAAAACCTCAAGTTTATTCTGGCTTGTTCCCTGTGTTATCTAAAGATTATGAAAACTTCCGTGATGCTTTAGGAAAGTTAAGTTTAAATGATGGTTCTTTATTTTATGAACCAGAAAATTCAGTAGCGCTGGGTTTTGGGTTTCGTTGCGGTTTTCTTGGTATGTTACATATGGAAATTATTCAAGAACGTCTAAAACGTGAATATCATCTTGATATTATTACGACAATCCCAACTGTAGTTTACCAAGTTGAACAAAATGATGGTATGGTCTTATATATTGATAGTCCAACTAAATTTCCGGCAGTAAATGATATTAAATATATTTTTGAACCCATTGCCCGTTGCAATATTTTAGTCCCAGCTAATTATGTAGGTAATGTAATTACCTTGTGTGTGGATAAGCGTGGCAAGCAACTGGATATGGTTTATTATGGTAATCAAGTTTCCTTGATTTATGATATTCCAATGGCAGAAGTCGTATCAGATTTTTTTGATCGTTTAAAATCAACTTCACGTGGTTACGCATCTTTAGAGTATAATTTTGATCATTTTGAAAAATCTGATATGGTACGAGTTGATATTTTACTCAATAACAATAAAGTTGATGCGCTAGCTGTTATCATTCATAAAGAACATTCGCAATCTAGAGGACGTTTTTTAGTTGAAAAAATGAAAGAGTTGATTCCTCGTCAGATGTTTGATATTGCTATTCAAGCAGCTATTGGCAATCATATTATTGCTCGATCAACTATCAAGCAGTTACGAAAGAATGTGATTGCGAAATGTTATGGTGGTGATGTAAGTCGCAAAAAAAAGCTTCTAAAGAAGCAAAAGGAAGGTAAAAAACGTATGAAACAAATTGGGAATGTAGAACTTCCTCAAGAAGTCTTTTTGTCAATTCTCCATGTTGGTAAAAATTGAACTCTTTGTATGAGAAATTAATGTGAAAAAATTAGTTGATATAGACTAATTTTTATTAGATAAGGTTAGCGTAATGGCACATACATTTTCACTCATTTTAGTTTTTATAACTTTATTGACTGGAGCAATTTGGATATTAGATCGTTTTTTTTTGAATAGGCAACATTTTCAAAAACATTCACAAAATTCTAGTGTATTGATTAAGGCACCTGTTCGACCTTGGTGGATTGAAAACAGTATTTCTATTTTCCCTATTGTCGCATTTGTTCTTTTTTTTCGTTCTTTTTTGTATGAACCTTTCCAAATTCCATCAGGTTCTATGATGCCAACATTGTTAGTAGGAGATTTTATTCTTGTAGAAAAGTATTCTTATGGTTTAAAAGATCCAGTTTGGCGTACTCAATTGATTAACACAGGCAAACCAGAACGTGGGGACCTTGTTGTATTTAAATATCCTAGTCAACCAAATATAGATTATATTAAACGAGTAGTGGGTTTACCTGGTGATACTATTCGGTATAGTGCCAACAAAGAAATTTATATTAAAAAGAAAGATGAAGTTCATTTTACTCAGATAAAGTTATTTAATTTTTACAAAAGTTCATTTATTCAAAATGGAGTACATTTATTTCAATTTGATGAGAAGTTAGGTGACATTAACCATCAAATTTTAATAAATCCGTTACGTAGTGATTATGTTGAGATATATGCAACTAGTAATGGTATTAATACATGGGTAGTTCCTGACGATCAATATTTTGTTATGGGTGACAATCGTGATAACAGTTCAGATAGTCGTTATTGGGGATTCGTTCCAAAAGCAAATTTAGTGGGTAAAGCAGTAGCTATTTGGATTAGTTTTGAGTTTGGACGTAATACAGACAGTATTTTCCCTCAGTGGATTCCAACTAATATACGTTTCCAACGAATTGGTAGGATTAATTAATCTGACTAATTGGTTATTTGAAATAAATTGAGAAAGTATGAATCCTCCAGTTTCTAAATTAGAAAGAAGAATAGGATATAAATTTACTAGCGATAACTTAATTCATTTAGCATTAACTCATCGTAGTGCAAATATAAAGCACAATGAGCGTCTTGAGTTTTTGGGAGATTCAATTTTGAGTTTTGTTATTGCAGATAATCTTTATTATCGTTTCCCAACAGTGAGTGAAGGTGATATGAGTCGTATGCGTGCAACCTTAGTTCGTGGTAATACATTGGCTGAGTTAGGTCGTGAATTTAAGTTAGGGAATTACTTAAAATTAGGATTAGGTGAATTTAAAAATAGGGGGTTTCTAAGAGATTCAATTTTAGCTAATGTTGTAGAGGCAATTATTGGTGCTGTTTATTTGGATAGTGATATTGAAATGGTACGTCTCATTGTCCTAAGTTGGTATCGAACTCGTCTAGAAGTAATTAAGCCAGGTATATCACAAAAAGATCCTAAAACGCGGTTGCAAGAATCTCTTCAAAGTAAAAAGAAACCTTTACCAATTTATACAATAATTAAAATTAAAGGCGAAGCTCATAATCAACAATTTACAGTATCTTGTAATATCGAAGGGATTAAGAATTTTATAATTGGTAAAGGTACTAGTCGTCGCAAAGCTGAACAAGAAGCTGCTAAAATAGCGCTTGGATTGCCTGAAATGAGCATATAAAATTATTTGAGGTTTATGTTTCATTGAAAAATAAAAAATCTAGTGTAAATAATCTACAGTATTGCGGTTTTATTGCTATAATTGGTCGTCCAAATGTTGGTAAGTCAACTTTGATGAACAGTATACTAGGTCAAAAAATCTCTATTACTTCTTGCAAACCACAAACTACTCGTCATCGCATTATTGGTATTGATACTGAAGAAAATTATCAATCAATTTATCTTGATACTCCTGGATTCCAGATTAAAGAAAAGAGCGCTATTAACCGTGTAATGAATCATGTAGCAAATAATTCACTGCATCATGCAGATTTGCTAATTTTTTTAGTTGATGCATTGAAATGGACTAAAGATGATGAGCGTCTGTTAATTAAATTAAAAAACTGCAATATTCCAGTAATACTTTGTATAAATAAAGTTGATTGTTTAAAAGATAGAAGTAGGGTGATGCTGCAAATGCAAGAAGTATCAATTAAGATGAATTTTACTACAATTATTCCCATTTCAGCAAAGTATAGTAGAAACATTGATATATTAAAAAAATATGTCCGTAGATATCTACCAAAATCCATGCATCATTTCCCTAGTAAGGATATAATACATTGTTCTCAAAGTTTTATGGCATCTGAAATTTTACGAGAAAAATTGATGCGTTTTACAGGTGATGAATTACCCTATTCTTTAACTGTAAAGATTGAAGATTTTGATTATAACACTGTTACTAGTATTTTATTTATTAATGCCCTTATTTTAGTTGAACGTAATGCTCAGAAAAAAATAGTAATCGGTAAATATGGAAAAAAAATTAAGACCATTGGTTCTGCAGCGCGGATTGATATGCAAAAAGCATTTAGTTGTCAAGTGTATTTAAAAACTTGGGTAAAAGTACAACTTGGTTGGACTAATAATCAAAGTAGATTATCTGAATTAGGTTATTTAGATTATTTATAAATACCTTTAATGTAATTAAGTAAAAAAACAGATAACTTAAATATGTTCTTAATAATTTGAATTTATCGTACTGGATTAGATTAAAGGTGATTGTTTGGATGAATTTCAACGTTGTTTTATTATACATCGTCGCCTGCATGGTGAATCTAGTTTAATCTTAAATATTTTTAGTGAGTTATATGGATGTATGACTCTAATATCAAAAGGTGTTCGTGTTCGTAAGCGTTCTAATTTGAAAGGTATTTTACAACCTTTTACTCCTTTGTTACTTTGTTGGTCTGGTAATTTTGGTTCATTGAAAACTTTGATTCAGGCTGAGCCTATAAGTATTGGATTACCATTATCTGGTATTAATCTTTATTCAGCGATGTATATTAATGAGCTTATAGGTCGGTTATTGATGCAAGAGGTAGCAATGCCCGGTTTATTTTATAATTATCTATCTGTTTTAACTAAACTTGCACAGGAAGATAACCCAGAACCGGCGTTAAGATGCTTTGAATTAGAGTTGCTCTCTGCTATAGGTTATGGAGTAAATTTTCTTTACTGTGAGGAAACAGGTTTCCCAATTAATCCTAACATGTTATATCGCTATTCTAGTCAGAAAGGGTTCATTATATCAATAATAAAGGATGATGCAACTTTTTTAGGAAATGAACTTCTTTTAATGAACAAACGCCAATTTATAACTAAAGAACAGTTAAGAGTAGCAAAACGATTTACTCGGATAGCATTAAAACCTCATATTGGAAATAAACCATTAAAAAGTAGGGAACTGTTTTTTAGAAAAAATTTATCTCATAGGAGTGTTAAAGAATGAATTCTGTATACTTAGGAGTTAACATTGATCATATTGCTACTTTGCGTAATGTAAGAAGAGAAAAGTATCCTGATCCTGTTCATGCTGCAGGAGTTGCTGAGAAAGCAGGTGCTGATAGTATCACTATCCATTTACGCGAAGATCGTCGTCATATTCTAGAGAATGATCTCTATCTTTTACGTCAGACTTTACAAACTCGTATGAATTTAGAAATTGCAGTATCAGATGAAATGCTTAAAATTGCTTTAAATGCTAAACCTGAATCTGTATGTTTTGTTCCTGAAAAACGTGAAGAATTAACAACAGAGGGGGGATTAGATATCAAAAAAATTTCATCAAGATAAAAAAAGCGACAGAAATATTAACTTCTTCAGGAATTACAGTATCGTTATTTATTGATGCTGATCGTGAACAAATTAATGCAGCAAAAGAGTGTTCTGTTTCTTTTATTGAATTACATACAGGTCATTATGCTAATGCTCAAACAAAAAAAGAAAAAGAAGATGCATTAAAAAAAATTGCAATAGGAGCAAGTTATGCAAGTGAACTCAATATATCAGTCAATGCTGGTCATGGTCTAACCTATCATAATGTAAATCAAATTGCTGCTTTGCCAGAGATTTATGAACTAAACATCGGTCATGCAATTATAGCAAGGGCATTATTTGATGGTTTACAAAAAGCAGTTTCTGATATGAAAACGATTATAAGAGCATCTAGGGAATCACACTAAAGTATGGCAATTATAGGTTTAGGAGTTGATATTATAGAAATAAAAAGGATAGAAAAAGCGTTGGTTCGTTTTGGAATGTCATTTACGCATCGGATTTTAACAGATTTGGAAGTTGAAAGTTATAATAGATTAAGACGGAAAGAAAGGTTTCTAGCCAAACGTTTTGCAGTGAAAGAGGCAGCAGCGAAAGCATTGGGGGTAGGTGTTGCTCATGGAGTTTCTTTTCATGATTTTATTGTTAGTAATAATGATAGCGGACAGCCTATTTTAAAGCTAATAAATAAAGCTGAAGAGATAGCTTCATCTATCAATGTTGCTTTTAATCACATCTCTATCTCTGATGAATATCATTATGCTATGGCAACAGTTATCTTTGAATCATAAGTTTTGAAATATCTCTTAGAATTCCTCTTTTCTTTTCTTTTTACTTTTTCTTGAATAAAAGTTATTGTTATCCGGAATACTATGCATGATTTTATCATGTTAGCATATTTTTGTTCCTTTAAATTATTAGATATTTGATAAAATATTTAGGATTTCAATATGGTAGCGATAAGAAACACACACCTAAGTTCTGACAGACAGTTTGATTTAGAACAATGGATAGCTTGTCTCGGTCAAAATACAGAAACTAGCAAGTGTTTAAAAGAGGTTTATCGTCATTGTGAAAGAGTCATTTCTAATCATGAGAAAGGTGATTTACTATTATGGCGTGGTCGTGAAATGATTGAAATCTTGATTACTTTATCAATGGATAAAATGACGTTGATTTCTGCTCAATTATTTCCTATTTTTTCAAGTAATCAGCTTTATGCAAAAGTATTAGAAAAACATTATGATAAAGATATTATTAAAGTAATTTATGGTGTAAAACAAATGGCAATTGTTACGCAGCTTAATCTAAATTTGAAAGGTGATAGAATATCAGGTCAAATTGATAGTTTGCGTCGTATGTTATTAGCAATGGTTGAAGATTTTCGTTGTGTTTTAATTAAATTAGCTGAATGTATTGTTAATTTACTTGAAGTTAAAGAAGCTCCAGATTATATACGTAAAGCAGTTTCTAAGGAGTGTGCTCAGATTTATGCTCCATTAGCAAGTCGTTTGGGTATAGGTCAATTTAAATGGGAAATTGAAGATTATTCATTTCGTTATCAGCAACCAGATACTTATAAGTTAATTGCAAGACAGTTGTCAGAACGTCGTATTGTTCGAGAAGAATATATTAAAAAATTTATTGATAATCTTACAACGCAAATGAGTGTTTTTCGTATTAATGTTAAGGTTAGTGGTCGTCCTAAGCATATATATAGTATATGGAAAAAAATGCAAAAAAAAGGTTTAGATTTCAATGAACTGTTTGATGTTCGGGCTGTTCGAATTATAGCTGAAACATTAGAAGATTGTTATGCTGTATTAGGTATAATTCATACTAAATATAATTATTTGCCAAGCGAATTTGATGATTATATTGCTAATCCTAAAAGTAATGGTTATCAGTCAATCCATACTGTTATATTGGGTCCAGAAGAAAAAACTATAGAAATTCAGATACGTACCGAAAAGATGCATATAGATTCTGAGTTAGGTATTGCTGCTCATTGGAAATATAAGGAAGGTAACAATCAAGGTCTGAGTGAATGTGATAAGAAAATCATTTGGTTACGTAAATTACTCGATTGGCAAGAAGAAATGTTAAATTCTAGAGAATTATTTCATCAATTACGCAGTCAAATTTTTACTGATCGTGTCTATACTTTTACTCCAAAAGGGAATATTGTTGACTTACCAATAGGATCTACGCCTTTAGATTTTGCTTATCACATTCACTCAGAAATTGGTCATCGTTGTGTTGGAGTTAAAGTCAATGGTTGTATTGTACCATTTACTCATAAATTAATGATGGGAGATCAAGTTGAAATTATAACACAAAGAGAAGCTACTCCATCTCGTGATTGGTTAAATTTATCTAATGGGTTTATTTATTCAAATCGTGCACGTTCTAAAATTAATGCTTGGTTTCATAAAAAAAATCGTCAGAAAAATATTGAATCAGGTCGAGAATTTTTAGGAAATGAATTGATAAAAATTGGAAGCACTTTAAAGCAGGTAAATATTTCTGTTTTGAAGCGATTTCATTTGAATACTTTTGATGAATTATATCTTGGTGTTGGTACAGGGAAATTACGTATTAATCAAATTATTAATTATATTAATAATTTCTTAATACAAAGGAAAACTGTCACTGAAGAAAATAGACATATATTAAAAAAACTCAATAGATTTAAAAAGGATGATTTATCAGTAAATAAATTTAGTAATTCTGCTATTACTGTTGAAGGTGTTGATAATTTAATGATTCATCTTGCTCGTTGTTGTACTCCAATTCCTGGCGATAATATTAAAGGTTATATTACTCAAGGTCGAGGCATTTCAGTGCATCGTAATGATTGCGATCAGTTAGAAGAACTTAGATTACACGACCCAAAACGTATTATTAATACGATATGGGATAGCAATAGGTTAATTGGTACTTATATTTTAACAGTTCGTATTGAAGCCATCGAACGCATCGGATTACTTAGAGATATAATAAGTATTCTTGATAATGAAAAAGTAAAGGTCAGCAATATAAGGAGTAACTCTGATTATAATCGTCAAATTTTGGTCATAGATCTTGATCTAGAAGTTTCTGATGTTGAGATGTTGTTGCCAGTTTCAAGGTATCTTGAAAAAGTTAAGAATGTAATTTTAGTTAGACGATTATAACCTAGTATTTATTGGTAATAATATAGTTTATTTTGATGATTTTTACTTTAATTTTAATTTTGAGAAATATCTTAGAAAAGTTATACTTATTCATCTAGTGTTATTAGATAGTATTCTACAGTTAGTATGTTTACGTTGTAGTGATAAAAACCTTTTGTTACACTTTCTGCAAGGTTCCAAGTTTCTTTAGTTAAGGATAAAAACATTTCAATTAATGTTAGGTTCAGTATGGCTACAAATTATATTTTTGTCACCGGTGGTGTTGTTTCCTCTTTAGGTAAGGGTATCGCAGCAGCTTCTTTAGCTTCTATTTTAGAAGCCCGTGGTCTCAAAGTAACACTTATGAAACTTGATCCTTATATCAATGTTGATCCTGGTACTATGAGTCCAACTCAACACGGTGAGGTTTTTGTTACAGAAGATGGAGCTGAAACTGATCTTGATCTTGGTCACTATGAGCGGTTTATTCGTACTAAGATGACTAGGAGTAATAATTTTACAACAGGCCGTGTCTATGCTGATGTTTTACGTAAAGAACGTCGTGGTGATTACCTAGGTGCAACAGTTCAAGTAATTCCACATATAACTAATTCAATTAAGGATCGTGTAATTTTAGGTTCTAAAAAATATGATATTGCTATTGTTGAGATTGGAGGTACTGTTGGTGATATTGAATCTTTGCCGTTTATGGAAGCGATTCGACAATTAGCTGTTGAGTTAGGTCGAGGGTATACTATGTTTATGCATTTAACTTTAGTACCTTATCTAGCATCGGCAGGTGAAGTAAAAACTAAACCAACACAGCATTCTGTTAAGGAACTTTTATCGATAGGTATTCAACCAGATATTTTAATTTGCCGTTCAGATCGTATTCTTCCAGCAAACGAACGTAAAAAGATTGCACTTTTTTGTAATGTACCGGAAAAGGCAGTAATTTCGGTAAAAGATGTTGATTCAATTTATAAGATTCCTCAATTAATTAAAGCTCAGTATCTTGATGATTTAGTGTGTGATCACTTTAAAATCAATGCTCCTGAAGCAAATCTTTCTGAATGGGAGCAAGTAATTTATGAAGAAGCAAATCCAACAGGTGAAATAACTGTTGGATTAATTGGTAAGTACACTGAACTGCCAGATGCGTATAAATCTGTCAATGAAGCATTAAAACATGCAGGACTTAAAAATCGTCTGAGTATTAATATCCATTATATTGATTCTCAAGATGTAGAAAATAGAGGTATAGAAATTTTCAATGGTTTAGATTCTATTTTAGTTCCAGGTGGTTTTGGTGATCGTGGTATTGAAGGTAAAATTCGAGCCGCTCAGTACGCACGTGAGAATAATGTTCCCTATCTAGGAATTTGTTTAGGTATGCAAGTTGCCTTAATTGAATATGCACGTAATGTTGTAGGTATGCAAGGTGCTCATTCAACAGAGTTTGATAAAAAAACAAAGTATCCGGTAGTAGGACTAATAACAGAATGGATAAATGGTGAAGGGGAAATTGAAGAACGTACGGAAAATTCCTATCTTGGAGGTACTATGCGTCTTGGCCTACAGTTATGTTACTTAGAAAAAGGAACAAAAACGTATGAAGTATATGGCAATAGAAAGATTTATGAACGTCATCGTCATCGTTATGAGGTAAATAATAATTTTCGTTTACAAATTGAAAGCGCTGGTCTAAAAGTATCTGGTTTATCTGCAGATAAAAAACTAGTTGAAGTAATTGAAAATCCAGATCATCCATGGTTCATAGCCGCACAATTTCATCCTGAGTTTACTTCTACACCTCGTGATGGACACCCTTTATTTACTAGTTTTGTGAAAACCGCAAGGCAATTTCAGCGTGGTGATAGGTATTAAAATTAATTATATGTTTATTAATCTTATTTTTATAATAAATTAGAGAGAAAATTAATGTCTAAGATTGTTAAAATTCAAGGTCGTGAAATTATTGATTCACGTGGGAATCCTACTGTAGAGGCTGAAGTACATTTAGAAGGTGGTTTTGCAGGTATGGCCTCTGTTCCGTCTGGTGCATCTACTGGTTCTCGTGAAGCGCTTGAGTTACGTGATGGAGATAGTCGCTTCCTAGGGAAAGGTGTTCTTAAAGCTGTCTCATCTATTAATAAAGCAATTTCTGAAGTTTTACTTGGTAAAGATGCAACAGAACAGTCCTATATTGATGAACTTATGATTAAGCTAGATGGTACTGAAAATAAATCTCAGCTTGGTGCTAATGCTATTTTAGCTGTTTCTTTAGCTAATGCAAAGGCAGCAGCTGCCTTTAAAAACATGCCTTTGTATAAGCATATTGCTGATTTAAATGGGACTTCTGGTCAATTTTCTATGCCTTTGCCAATGATGAATATTATTAATGGAGGCGCACATGCTAATAATAATATTGATATTCAGGAATTTATGATTCAACCAGTGTCTGCTAGAAGTTTTAAAGAAGCCATATGTATTGGTTCAGAAGTTTTTCATAATTTAGCCAAAGTCCTCAGATTAGAAGGATTAAGTACTGCAGTTGGTGATGAAGGTGGTTTTTCTCCTAATTTAACCTCTAATATTGCTGCTTTAGATATTATTAAAGAGGCAGTAGAAACATCTGGTTATGTATTAGGTAAAGATATTACTTTAGCTATGGATTGTGCTGCATCTGAATTTTACGATAAAATATCTGATCATTATCATATGAAAGGAGAAAATAGAATCTTTTCTTCTAAAGAATTAAATCATTATTTAGAAGATTTAACTAAACAGTATCCTATAATATCTATTGAAGATGGTCTTGATGAATCAGATTGGGATGGCTTTAAGTACCAAACGAAACTATTAGGGAATAAAGTTCAGTTAGTAGGTGATGATTTATTTGTTACTAATACTAAAATTTTTTCTCAAGGTATAGAGAAAGGTATTGCTAATTCTATTTTGATAAAATGTAACCAAATTGGTTCTTTAACAGAAACTTTAGCTGCTATTAAGATGGCTAAAAATGCAGGTTATGCTGTTATAATATCTCATCGTTCTGGTGAAACTGAGGATGTAACTATCTCTGACCTATCAGTAGGAACAGCTTCAGGTCAGATTAAAACAGGTTCTGTTAGTCGTTCTGACCGAGTTGCTAAATATAATCAACTTATTCGTATAGAAGAAATGTTAGGTGAACGCGCTGTCTATAATGGTCTTAAAGAAGTTAAATGTCAGTTTTAATATATTTATTAATAGCATTAATTCGAAGTTTTTTAATCTTCATTTTAATTTCTTTCCCTTGCATATTATTTTGAATAATAGTGCTTATATTTACTGATAAAGCAGCTTGGTAAGCGGAAAGAAAAAACTCTCCTTGTGGATAAGAATGTGTTTTAATTTGTAACTCCATTCCTGCTGTTTGCTGGATAGCTTGGCAGCAGGTAATTAGCTGTTGTAAGCGTTTTGGTTTTCTCCAAACATTTGCTCTGTCAAGAATTTCGAGTATTTTAGATGCATATAATGTATTACCTTGGCATATATATTGGTATTCTTCACATACTAATACAGCTAATTCTTTAAATTTATTAGGTGCTTTTATTCGATTTAATATTTTTTTAATTATTTGTTTTCTAACATGGTTTTTAAAATTAATTTGATTATCTAGGTACTGGATTTGCGCGGCAAATCGGACAGATAATGATGTAGACAGTAATGCTATTTGTTTTGCAATAATAAGAGGAAAGATTTTGCTATTTTGTTTTTTTGAAAATTCAAATGCAGAATGTAGTTCTGGAATAATTTCTTTAAGGGCTCCGCATTGATATAGGACAGATAAAAATACATCAGGATTATTAGTTTTTAAAGATTTATGCCATTCTTGCCAAATTCTTTCTGGTGTTAATTGTTTTAATTCGCCTGAACTACTTATTTGAGTCATAATCTTAATAGTTTTAGGTTCTATTTTAAATCCTAAATATGCAAGTTTTGCAGCAAATCTAGCTACTCTTAGTACACGTAATGGATCTTCTGAAAATGCATCAGAGACATGACGAAGAATCCGGTTGTCTAAATCTTTTTGTCCATTGTATGGATCAATAATTGTTCCAATATTATTTTTAGCTATTGCATTAATAGTTAGATCTCGACGCATCAAATCTTCTTCCAATGTAACATCAGAAGAAAAATAACATTCAAATTCAGTATGTCCTATTCCAGTTTTTTTTCTCGTCTTGCTAAGGAGTATTCCTGTTTATTTTTAGAATGTAAAAAGACAGGAAAATTTTTCCCAACAGGAATAAAACCTTGAGATAGCATTTCTTTTGGTGAACTTCCTACCACTACCCAGTCCATATCATTTACATCAATATTTAGCAATTGATCTCGTACAGCGCCACCAACTAAGTATACTTGCATTTGTTTTTTCCATATTTACTAATAGGTTAGATTTTAAAAAAGATAACTAAAATATTAATTTAAAGAAACGACAGCATATAAATTAGACTATTTTTTAGTATCTTATTGGTATGTTTTTATTAATTTTTTAGTATTTTCAATAGCTGTTTTTAATCTCAATTTTTGATAGGCTTGTAATTGGATTTTTAGAGATTCTTTAACTATTCGTTTATTATGTGGATATTTATTTTGGATTTTCTGAGTACGATTAATTGCCGCTATCCAAGCTCTTCTTTTTAAGTAAAAATAAGCTATTGCTAAATGATGTTCTGCTAATCGATTTTCAAGTTCAAATATATATCTTTTAGCGTCTTTAGCATAAGAACTAGTTGGATAACGTTCTAGTAATTGTTTGAAATCAGTTATAGATATGTTTGTTAGTTCAGTGTCTCGATCGCTTCGATTAATACGGAAGAAATCATACAATTTGTTTTTGTCTTGTTTCATATGTGTTAAACCTTGCATATATAATACCCAATCCATTTTCTCATGAGCTGAATTCCATTGAGAAAAACGTTTGATGTTAGCAAGAGCAAATGTCAAATCATTATTTCTATAGTAAGCATAAATAAGATCTAATTGTATTTGTTTAGCATATGGAGATAAAGGATGAAGATAATGTAATTCTTCTAGTTTTTTAATAGAAACTGACCAGTTAGAAGAATTTAAAATATTTTCTCTTTCTAAGTAAGAGTCAGAAGATTCAATATTAGGAACTATTTCTTTATGCATTGAACAACCAAACAATAACAATAATGTAAATAAATATGATAAAACTTTCTTTTTCATATATAAGAATATATTTCCTTGCATTTAAATAATTGCAATTTCTATTATTAATTAATAGTAGTGCTGGATATAATAGTTCAGATTATCCCATAATAGTGGTTGTTGATCTCATAATTTTTAAAAAAGTTCAAATATGTTCAATCAGATTAAATTAATAGATATAGTAAAAAATAATCAGTCAGGACAAAGATTAGATCAAACTGCAACTGAATTATTTAGTGATTTTTCTCGTTCTCTTATAAAAAAATGGCTTTTAGATGGCAAAGTGTATGTTAATAATTTAATAATTACCAAACCTAGTACCAAGGTAAAAATGGGACAAACAATCAGAATTGAACTTGAGTTTCAGAATAAAAAGCAACACTTGGAAGCTCAAAATATTTTTCTTGATATTGTTTATGAAGATAATTATCTTTTAGTGATAAATAAACCGCGTGATTTTGTTGTTCATCCTGGTGCTGGAACGTATGATGGTACTTTGCTGAATGCATTGCTTTATCATTACCCAGGTATTGAAAAAATACCGAGAGCTGGTATTGTTCATCGTTTGGATAAAAATACTACAGGTTTAATGATTATCGCAAAAACATTACCATCATATACATATTTTGTTCAGGAATTTCAAAAAAGAAATATTATTCGTGAATATGAAGCCATTGTTATTGGTACAATTACTTTTTCTGGAAAAATTGATGAGCCTATTTCTCGTCATTCAACTAAACGTACTTTAATGGCTGTTTCTCCAATAGGTAAGTATGCAATTACTCATTATCAAGTAATTGAATGTTTTCGTGAATATACTCACCTTCACTTGCGTTTAGAAACAGGACGTACTCATCAGATTCGTGTTCATATGTCTTATTTACAACATCCTTTGTTAGGTGATTATTCTTATGGTGCTTACATGAAAATTCCAAAAGGAGCTTCAAAAACATTAGTTGAAATGATTCGTGCTTTTGATCGTCAGGCTTTACATGCTAGTACCCTTAAATTTAAGCATCCAATAACAGGAAAAATGATGAAGTTTCATTCCTCTTTACCCAGCGATATCCTTTCAATGATAAAAATTTTTCGTGAGGATATTAGATCTTATAATTTATAAACATATGTTCAGTTATATCATTCCTAATTGGGTAGTGCCTAAACATGTTAAAGCTATATCATCAACTCGAGTTGGTGGTTTTTCTTCCTTTCCATACAATGAATTAAACCTTTCCATTCATGTTGGAGATGATTTGGATTTAGTTCATAAAAATCGCCAGTATTTAACAAAACTGACTGCTATGCCATCATATCCTGTTTGGCTTAAACAGACTCATTCAAATTGCGTGGAAGAAGTATTTTATCCACCTATTGATATACTAAAAGCTGATGGAATTTTCACTCAATCTGATAATATTATTTGTGCTGTGATGACGGCTGATTGCCTTCCTATTTTGCTTACTGATATACGAGGTACTCAAATTGCTGCATTGCATGCTGGTTGGAGGGGTCTTGCTAATGGCATAATTGAGAATGCGTTAAATAAATTTGATGGAGAGGTTATTGCTTGGTTAGGCCCTACAATTAGTGATTCATTTTTTGAAGTCGGAGAAGAAGTCATACAGGCATTTGTTGATGCTGATATTAGTATGTTTCAATCTTTTCAATTGAAACAATCTGTTAATAAATATCTAGTTAACCTACCTTTACTAGCAAGCAAATTACTTCATAAAATAGGTGTAACAAAGGTAGTCAATAGTGGGTTATGTACTTTCAATAATGATTGTTTTTTTTCTTATCGGCGAGATGGTGTTACTGGACGTCAGGCCTCTTTTATTTGGATTGAAGATTAATACCCTAAATTATAAACGTAAAAAAGGTAATTTATTTTTTAATTAAATTGCTTTAAGAGAGTTGAGATGCATCTGGATAGGTTTACTGATAAATTACAATTAGCTATTTCTAATAGTTATGATTTAGCATTAAGTCATCTTCATAAATATATAGAACCCATACATTTAATGCGTGCATTACTGGATGATCGAAGTGCAAATTCTATTCGTGTTTTATTAACTATGCTAGATATTGATATTTTTCAAATGAATTCAAGATTAAATTTCTTTTTAGAAAATGTATCAAAGGCAAGTAGTATTGATAATGAACTGAAATTTTCTAGTTCTATAGGACGATTATTTAATTTATGTAATCTTATAGCAAAAAAACGTCAAGATTCTTATATATCACCTGAAGTATTTTTACTTGCAGCAATTGAAGATAACGGCGTTCTAGGTATTTTGTTAAAAAAATTTTATCTAACAGAAGAAAAACTATTAGATGTAATAGAGCAAATGCATAAAAGTAAGCAAATTAATATTAGCAATACTAAAGAATTAAAAGGAGTATTAAACAAGTTTACTATTGATTTAACAAAGCATGCAAAGGAAGGAAAGATTGACCCTGTAATTGGTAGAAATAATGAAATTCGTCGGACTATACAAATACTACAAAGAAGAAGTAAAAATAATCCAGTTATTATTGGAAAGCCTGGTGTAGGGAAAACTGCTATTGTTGAAGGGTTAGCACAACGTATTGTAAATAATGAAGTTCCAGAAGGATTGATAGGAAAACGTCTTCTTATTCTTGATATGGTAGCACTTATAACTGGTGCAAAATATAGAGCTGAATTTGAAGAACGTCTTAAATCAGTATTGAATGAAATTTTTCATCAAGAAGGTAATATAATACTTTTTATTGATGAGTTGCATACTATAGCAGGTGTAGGTAAATCTGAAGATGCAATAGATGCTGGAAATATATTAAAACTAGCTCTTTCTCGTAGTGAATTACATTGTGTAGGTGCGACAACTTTAGATAAATATTGTCAGTATATTGAAAAAGATCCTGCTATTGAGCGTCGTTTTCAAAAAATTTTAATCGATGAACCTACAGTAAACGATACTATTTCAATATTACGTGGTCTAAAAGAGCGTTATGAACTTTATCACCATGTCGAAATTACAGATCTTGCTATTGTAGCATCAGCTAGTTTATCACATCGTTATATTTCAGATCGGCAATTGCCAGATAAAGCTATCGACTTAATGGATGAAGCAGCATCAAGTATTCGTATGCAAATTGATTCTAAACCAAAATCTTTAGTTCAGCTTGAACGAAAAATTATTCAACTTAAAATTGAGCAAAAAGCATTAAATAGTAAAAATGATATGGTTAGTAAGAAGCGATTAGAGACTATTAAATTAGAATTAAAAGATAAAGAAAATGCTTTTTCTAAACTGGAAAAAATATGGAATTCGGAAAAAGCAATGTTATCAGATGCTCAATATATGAAGAGTGCATTAGAGCAAGCTCGAATAGATATGGAATGTGCAGCTCGAATTGCTGATTTAAATAGAATGTCAGAGTTACAGTATAGCCGTATTCCTAAGTTAGAAAGGCAATTAAAGCAAATTATTCAATCTGAAATAAAAGAATCAACACTGTTACGTAATAAAGTAACTGACCATGAAATTGCAGAAGTACTTTCTAAGCAAACAGGTATTCCGGTATGTCAAATACTTACAGAAGAAAAAGAAAAATTACTTTGTATGGAAAATTTCCTACATCAGAGGGTCATTGGTCAAAGCAAAGCTATAAAGGTGGTATCTGATGCTATTAGACGAAATAGATGTGGTTTATCTGATCCAAATAAACCAGTAGGAACATTTCTATTTTTAGGACAAACTGGGGTGGGGAAAACAAAACTTTGTAAAGTATTAGCATATTTTATGTTTAACAGTGAAGATTCTTTAATTCGTCTAGATATGTCAGAGTTTATGGAAAAACATTCTGTTGCTCGTTTAGTTGGTGCTCCTCCAGGTTATGTTGGTTATGAAAATGGTGGTTATTTAACAGAAGCTGTACGTAGAAAACCTTATTCTGTAATATTATTAGATGAGATAGAAAAGGCACACCCTGATATATTCAATATTTTATTGCAGGTGCTTGATGATGGGCGTTTAACAGACTCTCAGGGCCGTACTGTTAATTTTCGTAATACAGTTATAATTATGACATCCAATTTAGGATCAGAATGGATTCAAAGAAATACAGTTCTAGATTACCAAGAAATTAAAAATGAAATCATGGGTCTACTTAATAAACAATTCCGTCCAGAATTTTTAAATAGAATAGATGAAAATGTTGTATTTAATCCTCTTACTATAGATAATATAAAAAAAATTGCAAAGATTGAGTTAGAAAATTTGATTAATCGTATGGAAATAAATGGTTACGAACTTAATGTATCGAACGATGTTTTAGATTTAATTGCTCAAATTGGTTTTGACCCGCTATTTGGCGCAAGACAATTAAAGAGAGCGATACAACAAAAAATAGAAAACCAACTCGCCAGAGTAATTCTCTCTGATGAATTTTATAGAGATAAAAAATAAAATTACTAGTTAAAAAAAATGCAATTTCCGTTAGTTAAATGAAACTATTATTGAAAAATTTATCTTTTTAATGCATTTTAGTCAGTTCCGCTATTTCACGAGTTTGATTAATGATAAATTTTATGTTTCTCGCACCTGCACCAACTAAGTTTCCTGAATTCAGATATTCAATACCCCCAGCATAATCTGTTAAAATAGCACCAGCCTCTCTAGCAATTAGTATCCCTGCAGCTATATCCCAAGGTTTTAAAGCTAATTCAAAATAAGCATCAATCCGACTTGCTGCAAGGTAACAAAGATCTAAAGCTGCAGAACCAGTACAGCGTATTCCAGAAAAATTAGTCAGCATAGAAGTCATTATCTTTATGTAAGAATCAGAGTATTTTTTATTTTTAAATAGGAAGTTAGTCGCTACAATCATATTTTTTAGTTCCTTAACTTCTTTAATACGGATACGTGTATTGTTTAATCTCGCACCTGCCCCACGTTGAGCTGTAAATAATTCATTAAGCATTGGATCATATACACAGGCAACCTCGGCTTTATTATTTATACTAGCTGCAATTGATACTGCAAAATGTGGTAAGGATTTTATAAAATTTTTTGTTCCATCTAGTGGATCAATATACCATTGCACATTGCTGTGATTCCCCTTGATAAATCCCACTTCTTCTGAAAGAATGGAATGTGTAGGATATGCATTTTGAATAATATCAATGATTATAATTTCCGCTTCTTTATCTATATTTGTGACGAAGTCATTTGGTCCTTTTTGAGTTAATTTGAGTTTACCAAAATTTGAGAAGGACTTAGTGATATGGTTACCTGCCTTTCTTGCAGCACGAATCGCAATATTAAGCATTGGATGCATATAACTCTCCTCTCTATTATATTAGAGAATAATACTTTTGAAGCAAGTGTACTATGATTCTCAAAAAATGGAAGTATAGAATTCACAGAAAACTATACTTTTTCTGGCATCACTAGAAGAAATTAATAACATTGTTTGAGTATTCAATATTTGTTATCTTATTTTGGATTACACACTATAATACTTGACTATTTTAGTCAGGTATGTAAAAATCCTTCCCATGTAAAAGAAATCTAATATTTTGCTATGAAACTTACCTCTAGAGGAAGATATGCAACAACTGCTATGTTAGATCTAGCATTGTATTCAAGAGAAAGAGCGGTATCTCTTTCAGATATATCAGAACGCCAAGGTATTTCGCTTCCTTATTTAGGGCAGTTATTTTCAAAATTACGTAAGTCAGGGTTAGTTATTAGTATTCGTGGTCCAGGAGGTGGTTATAAACTTGGTGCAGATTCATTTGAAATTTCAATTGGTACTATAATTACTGCCGTAGATGGATCTGTTGATATAACGAAGTGTAATGGAAAAACAGATTGTCGAGCTGGTGCACCTTGTTTAACGCATGCATTATGGAAAGAGTTAGGTTCACGTATTAGTGAGCTTTTACATACTATTACACTAGGTGAACTTATGAATAATACTCAACTGCTTGAAATTTCAAATATTTTCAAGTAAAAGTTCTATTTAAATTAGCCATCTTCCATGATAATTTTTATTTTTTGGAGTAAAAAATGAAATTACCTATTTATTTTGATTATTCAGCTACATGTCCTGTTGATCCCCGTGTTGCTAAGAAAATGATTCAATATATGACAATGGATGGTAATTTTGGTAATCCTGCATCTCGTTCTCATCGATATGGTTGGCAGGCAGAAGAGGCAGTTGACTTAGCTCGTGAGCAAATTGCAAATCTGCTAAATGCGGATCCTCGTGAAGTTATATTTACATCAGGCGCAACAGAATCTGATAATCTTGCAATCAAAGGTGTTGCTCATTTTTACAATAAAAAGGGTAAGCATATTGTTACTTGTAAAACAGAGCATAAGGCTGTGCTTGATCCATGTCGTAAACTGGAACGAGAGGGATTTGAAGTAACTTATATTAAGCCTGAAGTTAATGGAATTATTGATCTTAATAAGCTGCAATCAGCTATACGGAAGGATACTATATTAGTTTCTATTATGCATGTAAACAATGAGATAGGCGTAATTCAAGATATTGCATCTATTGGTGATTTATGTCGTGAGCATAAAGCTATTTTTCATATTGATGCAGCACAGTCTGCGGGAAAGCTTCCTATTGATGTACAAAAGTTACATGCAGATCTAATTTCCCTATCTGCACATAAAATTTATGGTCCTAAAGGTATTGGAGCGCTTTATATCCGTCGAAAACCGCGTATTCGTTTAGAAGCACAAATGCATGGTGGTGGTCATGAACGTGGTTTTCGTTCTGGTACATTAGCTACTCATCAAGTAGTTGGAATGGGAGAGGCTTTCCGTATTGCCAAAGAAGATATGCAGAAAGATTTAATACATGCCAAGAAGTTACGTAACATTTTCTTAAATGGTATTGAAAATATGGAAGCAGTAACAATTAATGGTGATTTAAAGCAACGATTGCCTAATAACTTAAATATTAGTTTTGCTTTTGTTGAAGGTGAATCCTTATTGATGTCTTTGAAAGACCTTGCTGTATCATCAGGTAGCGCATGTACTTCAATTAGTTTAGAACCATCATACGTATTACGCGCGTTAGGTCTTAATGATGAGCTTGCACATAGTTCAGTTCGTTTTTCATTTGGTCGGTTTACAACGGAAAAGGAAGTTGAATATGCAGTACGTCAAATTTGTATTTCAGTGAAGAAGTTGCGTAATATGTCTCCTCTTTGGGATATGTATAAAGATGGTGTTGATTTAAACTCTTTTGAATGGGTTCATCATTAAATAATAATTTCAATATCATGACATGATAAGTAAATAAAAAGGATATTAGTTAGAGGTTAAGTCATTAGAGGTAAAGTTAAAGGTTATGGCATATAGCGAAAAAGTAATTGATCACTATGAAAATCCAAGAAATGTAGGCTCCTTTGATAAAGAAGATCCAAATGTAGGAAGTAGTATGGTTGGTGCTCCAGCATGTGGTGACGTTATGAAACTGCAAATTAAGGTAACATCTAAAGGTATTATTGAAGATGCTAGATTTAAAACGTATGGTTGTGGTAGTGCAATTGCCTCTAGTTCATTGATTACTGAATGGGTTAAAGGTAAAAGTATTGATGAAGCAATTTCTATTAAAAATATAGAAATTGCTGAAGAGTTAGAGCTTCCTCCTGTAAAGATTCATTGTTCTATTTTAGCTGAAGATGCAATTAAAGCAGCAATTGAAGATTATAAAAAAAACATTTTACTGCTTAAAAAGATAGCATTTAGCATTCTAACCTGATTTAGAGAGTTTTATATGGCAATCACGATGACAGAAATAGCAGCTAGAAGGATTAAAAGTTGCCTAAAAAATAGAGGTTCGGGTATTGGTTTACGGGTTGGTATAAAAGCCTCTGGTTGTTCTGGGATGACATATTTTCTAGAGGTTGCTGATACACTGAATAAAGATGATAAGGTCTTTGAATGTTGCATGGGAGTAAAACTAATTATTGATTCTAGAAGTTTGCTCCATCTTGATGGAACCAAACTCAATTATGTTAAAAATGGCTTGAATGAAGGTTTTGAATTTGATAATCCAAATGTAAAAAGTAAGTGTGGTTGTGGTGAAAGCTTTAATGTTTAATGTTTAATGTTTAATGTTGTTTTATTTTTTATTAAAAAACTTAGGTCTGAGAACTGTTTTTGATGAATTATTTTGAATTGTTTGGTTTGCCAGTGCAATTTGGATTGGATAAGGTTTCTCTTTCTATTAAATTTAGAAAACTCCAGAGATGTTTTCATCCAGATAATTTTATAATTGCTTCAGAAGAGAAGCGTTCAGCAGCATTTAAAAAAACTTTGCAACTTAATGATGCATATCGAGTTTTAAAGTCTCCTATCAGTCGCGCTGAATACTTGTTAGCTGAAAAGGGCATACAAATTTCTAGACAAAAACCATTTAAAGACACTGAATTTTTAGTGAAGCATATAGAATTACATGATGAATTAGATCAACTATCTTTTGGTACTAATCCAAAATCTGCTCTTGCAGATTTTGATGGTAAGATTAGTAATTTATATGAACATCATTTGGTATTACTAGAACAGGAATTTCAGGATAATATGTGGATAAAAGCAGAAAGACGAGTTAATCAACTTAAATTTCTTGATAAATTAAAAAACCGGATTGAGCAAATTGAAGATCAATTATTTAACTAGATTCTAGGATAAAGAAAATAGGACATATTCATATATGGCATTAGTTCAAATTTCAGAACCTGTTCAAAACCATTCTTTGAATAAAAATAAATCTTCTGCAGGAATAGATTTTGGTACTACAAATTCATTAGTAGCTATTGTTAAAAATGGAGAAGTAAGAACTTGCTTAGATAATGAAAATCGAAGTGTTCTTCCCTCTATTGTCCATTATACACATAAGGATGTATTAGTAGGTTATAATGCAAAAGAAAAAGGCCAATCTGATTCTAATAGTACTATTACTTCTATAAAGCGATTTATTGGGCGTACACTTGATGATATTCGCTTGCGATATTCATTTTTGCCTTATTCATTCAAAAAAGGAACTGGTGGTTTGCCAGTGTTTCAAACTAATCAAGGCGATAAAAGTTCTATACAAATTTCATCTGATATTTTAAAGGTCCTTAGTTATCGAGCTAAGAAAGCATTAGGTAGTGAACTTGACGGGGTGGTCATTACAGTACCAGCCTATTTTGATGATGCTCAACGTATGAGCACTAAAAATGCAGCAGCTGTTGCTGGTCTTAATGTTTTACGTCTGTTAAATGAACCAACTGCAGCAGCTATTGCTTATGGTTTAGAATCAACAAGTAAAGAAGGCATTATTGTAGTTTATGATTTAGGTGGTGGTACATTTGATATTTCAATTTTACGATTATCATCAGGTATTTTTGAAGTTTTATCAACTGGAGGAAACTCTGAGTTAGGTGGAGATGATTTTGATTATTTGATTGCAGAGCATCTTCTTAATAAAATTAATCTAGAGGGCGAATTATCTGCTGAACAGAGTCGTATATTGCTTGATGTTGCAACTAATGCAAAAATATCTTTATCTAATGTAACTTCAGTTGAAGTTTCAATTTTTGGTTGGACTGGAATCATCACTTGTGAAGACTTGAATAAGATTATAAAACCTTTAGTAAAGCAAACTTTACTAATATGTAATAGAGCTTTAAAAGATGCAGAAGTTGATGTACAGGAAATTATGGAAGTAATTATGGTAGGGGGTTCAACTCGTATTCCATTAGTACGTGAAATGGTTGCTAATTTTTTTAGTCGTACTCCATTAACTAGTATTAATCCTGATGAAGTTGTAGCAATTGGTGCCGCTATTCAGGCTGATCTTTTAGTTGGTAATAAACTAAATGTAAATGCAAAAAATATGCTTTTATTAGATGTCACCCCTTTATCTTTAGGAATTGAAACTGCAGGTGGTTTAGTTGAGAAAATTATTCCACGCAATACTACGATTCCAGTAGAAAGATCACAAGAGTTTACAACATTTAAGGATGCTCAAACAGCAATAACTATTCATGTCGTTCAAGGTGAACGTGAAATGGTTAGTAACTGTCGCTCATTAGCTAAATTTACTCTGAAAGTTCCACCTATGATTGCGGGCATTGCTCGTATTCAAGTAATTTACCAAGTTGATGCTGATGGTTTATTGTCTATTACTGCTGTTGAAAAAAGTACTGGAAAGAAAGTAGCCATTCAAGTGAAGCATTCCTTTGCTTTTAGTAATGATGAAATTCATGAAATATTGAGAAAATCTTTGCGTTATAATAAACAAGATATAAATGCTCGTGCCCTTGCAGAACAAAGAGTAAAGGCGGAGCGTATTATTGATAGTCTGATTAAAGCGATTCAAATCGATGGTGATAAAATGTTATCGGATTTTGAAAAGGATGAACTATTTAATGCAATTAATAAATTAACTAAACTTTCTAACGGTATTAGTGTTGATAAAATTAGAAATGGAATAAAAAAATTAGATGATGCTAGCACAGACTTTGCTACTCGTCGAATAAATAAGTCAATTAAAAAACTCTTGTCAGGAAAATCAATTAACGATATTTAAGAGATCAAATGTCAAAAATTATTATTTTACCAAATGAGAAATTTTGTCCAAGTGGAGTGGTATTAGAAGCAAAACCTAGTGAGTTACTTCTTGATGTAGCCTTGAGATATGGCATAGATATTGAGCATGCTTGTGAAAAATCATGCGCATGTACCACTTGTCATGTCATTATTCATGAAGGGTTTGATTCTTTAGAACCAAGTGATGAATTAGAAGACGATATGTTAGATAAAGCATGGGGACTTGATCCTCAATCACGTCTTTCTTGTCAAGCTAAAATCCTTGATGTAGATTTAGTGATAGAGATTCCTAAATATACATTAAATCATATATCTGAGAGATATTAGTAATCATTAGATTGATTATTTCAAAATTAGGTATCTTTATCCAAATTAAATGAGGTAATTTATAATGAAATGGACAGATTCACGTGATATTGCAATTGAGTTATATAACGCATTTCCTGATATTAATCCAAAAACGGTGCGGTTTACTGATTTGTATCGTTGGATTTTAGAGTTAGATGATTTTGATGATGATCCTAATCATTCAAATGAAAAGATTTTAGAAGCTATTATTTTATGTTGGATAGACGAATCAGAAAACTAAGGTGTATTTTTTATTTTGATTATTTCTCTTTTTAGGTTAAGTTTGAGTATCCTCCTTCTATTACTAGAAGTGTTTTTATCTTAATGAAGAAAAAAATTTTAAAGTAAATTTAATAAGGATGATTAAATGAGCCCTTTAGAAAGAACATTTTCTATTATTAAGCCTGATGCAGTAAAAAGGAATTTGATTGGTGAAATTTTTTTCCGAATTGAAAAAGCTGGTTTTCAAATTATTGCGGTTAAAATGCTTCATCTAACTGAAAAACAAGTAGATCATTTTTATTTTGAGCATAAGGATAAAGATTTTTTTCTTGAACTTAAACAATTCATGACTTCTGGTCCTGTTATTATTCAAGTTTTAGAGGGGGAAAATGCGGTTATTCGTTACCGTGAGTTGATAGGTACAATACCTCCTGAAACAGCAGTATGTGGGACAATTCGATCTGACTATGCTTTAGATATTTGTCATAATTCTATTCATGGTTCAGATACTTTGGAATCTGCTGCTCGTGAAATTAATTTTTTTTTCTCTTCCTCTGAAATTTATTCACGCCATCTTTGTGGGTATGAGGGTACATAATTATTAATATTGTAAATTTATTTGATTTTGATCGTTCAAGTTTGCGTAGTTTTTTTGTCGAAGAATTAAAAGAAAAAGCGTTTCGTGCTGAGCAAGTAATGAAGTGGATTTACCACTTTGGTGTGAATGATTTTGATAAAATGACTAATCTAAATAAAAAATTAATAAAGAAATTAAAGTTTAGATGTAAAATTCAAGCACCTTTGATTTGCAAAACAAAATATTCTATTGATGGCACTATAAAATGGCTTATGCGAGTTGGTGATCAAAATATTGAAACTGTGTATATTCCTGAAAATGCTCGTGCTACATTATGTGTTTCTTCTCAAGTAGGTTGTGCACTTAATTGTTCATTTTGTTCAACAGCACAGCAAGGTTTTAATAGGAATCTTAAAGTATCTGAAATAATTGGACAAGTTTGGCAGGCAGCACGTGAAATTGTTATGAAAAAACAGTTTTCTTATTATCCAATTAGTAATATAGTAATTATGGGAATGGGAGAGCCCTTACTCAATGTAAAAAATCTCCTACCAGCTTTGCGTTTAATGCTAGATGATTTTGCTTTTGGCTTATCAAAACGTCATGTTACTGTTTCAACTTCGGGTATTGTGTCAGGTATTAATAAAATGACCGGTAATATAGATGTAGCTCTGGCTCTTTCTTTACATGCGCCTAATGATACATTACGCAATAGCATCATGTCTATAAATCATCGTTGGGGGATCAAAGAGTTGCTCGAATCGGTCCGTCGTTATATTAGTTCTTCACACGCTAATCGTGGAAAAGTTACACTAGAATATGTGCTTTTGGATCATATTAATGACGAAGTAGACCATGCTTGTGAACTAGCTGAGTTGATGAAAGATACACCATGCAAGATTAATCTGATTCCTTTTAATTCATATCCAGGTTCTATTTATAATAGAACGAGTAGTTCTAGAATGTCTCGTTTTTTCAAAAAATTAATAGAATATAATTATACTGTTACAGTGCGAAAAATTCGTGGTGCTGATATTGATGCTGCATGTGGACAGTTAGTGGGAGGGTTTATTGATCGAACTAGTCGAGATAATAGTATAATAAACGCTAAATTAATTCCATAAATAAGTAAAACAGCTATTCTAGATTTGTATTATTTTTTAATAAAGTTTAAAAAACATCGATTAGTTATTTACTTTATTTCTACAAGTTCTTTTTAAATACAAGAATCTATATTAAAATGGTAGGTTGGATTTAAATAGTAGAATGCTCAGTTTCAAAATCAGTCAAAGAATAAATAAAAAAATGAGTACTGAACAACAGAAAGAAAAAATTGGAACTATATTAAAAGTTCACCGAAAAAAACTTGGTTTTTCTCAAAAAGATATTGCAGATCGACTAAAATTGCGTTTATTTGTTATCCAAAGCATTGAAGAAAATCAGTTTACATCTAGTCAAGCAGTAACGTTTATTCGTGGTTACTTACGTTCATATGCTAAGGTGATCGGTCTAGATGAATCAATTGTATCCTATGCTTTAAAAAATTATGGTGAAATTCAATATCAAGAATATAGAATGTTAAGTTTTTCAAAAAAAAAAACTAAACAAGACCGTCGTGATAGTTGGATTATGATGCTCACATGGGGAATATTTTCTATGATTATCGCTATTTCCTTTTTTTGGTGGTGGCAACAGAAAGAACAAAGCAGACTTGCTGTAACTCTTGGTGATAATACGAGAATATTTTCTTCAACCCAAGAAACAGGACAATTAGCTAATAATAGTCACTTTACTAATATTATGTTAAGCTCTAATGTACTTGATGAGCCTACTATTGAAAAAATGGTAGTGTCTAAAGCCACTAATAATGAAAATTTAGATGAATTTTCATCTATTAAAGAGTTAGATACTTCTTTAGAACTAGCTTTAGTTAAAGACGAATTATTCCCTATTTCTCTGGAATCTAGAGATAAAAAAATACTTACGATGTCATTTCAATCTGATTGTTGGATACAAGTTAAGGATTCCTCTGGAAGATTGCTATCTACAGGGATAAAAAAAGCAGGTCACAATTTAGAATTAATTAGTGTACTACCATTGAATATTATTTTGGGTGTCCCAGAAAGTGTATCCATGACATTTGCGGGTAAATCTATTGACCTATCTAGATACACCTCAGGTAAAGTAGCTAGATTCACTTTAGCTTAAAAAAGTAACATGCAATATACTGTTTCTATAAAACGTCGCCCTTCTACTCGTATTTATGTTGGTCATGTTCCCATTGGTGATGGTGCTCCCATATCAGTACAATCTATGACAAATACTAGAACGACAGATGTTAACGCAACTGTTACTCAGATTCATAATTTAGAGAAAGTTGGTGCGGATATTGTTCGTATTTCAATACCAACTATGGATGCTGCTGAAGCTTTTAAATTAATTAAGAAGCAAGTATCTATCCCATTAGTGGCAGATATTCATTTTGATTATCGTATTGCCCTTCAGGTAGCTAAATATGGTGTCGATTGTTTGCGTATAAATCCTGGTAATATTGGTAATAAAATGAGGGTTCGTTCTATTGTAGATTGTGCTCGCGATAAAAATATTCCAATTCGTATTGGTGTAAATAGTGGTTCAGTTGAAAAAGATATTCAATTGAAATATGGGGAATTAACACCATCTGCTTTAGTCGATTCAGCAATGAGACATATTGATATTCTTGATAGTTTAAACTTTTCACAATTTAAAGTCAGTGTAAAATCATCTAATATTTTTCTTGCTATTGATTCATACCGTCTTCTTTCAAGAAAAATAGATCAACCATTACATTTAGGTATTACTGAAGCTGGTGGTAGACGCGCTGGTACTGTTAAATCTTCTTTGGCTTTAGGTTTATTACTTATGCAGGGAATTGGTGATACCTTACGCATTTCATTAGCTGCAGATCCTGTTGAAGAAATTAAAGTTGGTTTTGATATACTAAAATCTTTACGAATTCGTTCCAGAGGCATTAATTTTATTGCTTGTCCAAGTTGTTCGCGTCAAGAGTTTGATGTAATTGGAACTGTTAATGCTTTGGAGAAGCGTCTTGAGGATATTATAACTTCAATGGATGTATCCATTATTGGTTGTGTTGTTAATGGGCCAGGTGAAGCTAAGCTTTCTCATTTAGGTCTAGCTGGACTCCATAAAAAAAGTACTCTTTATGAAGATGGGAATCGTCAAAAAGAGCGAATAAATAATGATAAGCTTATAAGTCAGCTAGAAAAAAAAATTCGGATTAAGGCATCAATGCTTGATAAAAAAAATCGTATTGATGTTACCGAAAATTAAATACTTATAATTAATAATAACTATATTACGGTAATTTTTTGTGATAAAAAAAATTCAAGCAATTCGCGGTATGAATGATTGTCTTCCAAGACAATCTTCTCTTTGGCAAAAGCTAGAGCATATTATTAGAAACGTAATTGGTGAATATGGTTATAGTGAGATACGTATTCCAATAGTTGAAATGACTGATTTATTTAGTCGTTCTATTGGTGAAGTCACCGATATTGTTGAAAAAGAAATGTATACTTTTAAGGATCATAATGGTGAAAGTTTAACATTACGTCCTGAAGGCACAGCTGGTTGTGTACGAGCTGGTATTGAAAATGGCTTATTATATAATCAAGAACAACGCTTATGGTATATGGGGCCTATGTTTCGTCATGAGCGTCCACAAAAAGGTCGTTATCGTCAGTTCCATCAATTTGGAGCTGAAGTATTTGGTTTAGAGGGGCCTAATATTGATGTAGAGCTAATCCTGATGCTTTCACGTCTTTGGTATGAATTAGGTATTGATAAATATATTCATTTAGAATTACACTCCCTAGGTTCTTTAGAGACTCGTATAAGATATCGTAGTGTTTTAATATCATATTTAGAAAAGCATATTGACTTGTTAGATCAGATATCAAGACAGAGAATGTATGTTAATCCGCTACGTGTTTTTGATACTAAAAATCCCAGTATTCAAAATATATTAGATAATGCACCTAATCTTTCTGAATACTTAGATGAAGATTCACATAAACATTTTATTAGTTTATGTGAATCTTTAGATTCACTTGGTATTAAGTATACTATTAATACTCGTTTAGTTCGTGGATTAGATTATTATAATCGTACTGTATTTGAATGGGTAACTGAAATTTTAGGAACACAGGGTACCGTTTGTGGAGGTGGACGTTACGACAGTTTAGTTGAACAGCTTGGTGGGAAAGCGACCCCTGCTATTGGTTTTGCTATTGGACTTGAACGTTTAGTTTTAATGCTAGAAAAACTTAAGTTAACTAAAGTTCATCGCACTGTTGATGTGTACATAGTAGCTTCTTCCAAGTATGCTACGCTTCCCTCTATAAAACTTGCTAATCAGCTTCGTGAAGAAATCCCTGGCTTACGTATAATGAATGATTTTAGTGGTACTAGCTTTAAGAAACAATTTAAACGTGCAGATAGGTTTGGTGCTGCTGTAGCTTTAGTTCTTGGCGCACGAGAGGTTTCTGATATGACAGTAGTGGTTAAGGACCTTTTGTCTGGTAATCAAAATATTTGCTTTCAAAGAGACTTATCTGTTCAGATAAAAAAGTTAGTTAATAAGAAGATAAATGTAGATATAAATTATTAATTATTTTATAAATAGTATAGGAACAATAGAACGTTGTTTGGTTTTGTTAAAGAAAAACCAATTATGACCGTTAAAAAAAAATGGTATAGTTATGCTTGGATTGTTTTTTTTATTGTCATAATAGGTTTAGCTATTTTATGCAGCTGGATTTATTACCAAGATATCATTTTTAGAAAACAGGAAATAGTTTCTCAAGAATATGTGAATCTCATTTCAGAGCTAAAAGTGCAGACTGAGAGTAATATAAATCAAATTGAGAACTTTATTGATTCAAATAAGCATTCTGAATATTCTATATTAACAGCATTACAATTGGCTAAAGTAGCGGTAGAAGCAGGTAATTTTGATGAAGCATTATCCCGGTTACAATGGGCTAAAACCAATACTAGAGATAAAACATTAAGCTCAATTATTTCTTATCGTATTGCTCGTATTCAACTTGAGCAAGCTGATTTTGACGCTGCTATTTTTGAATTATCTGCTATCAAAGTTCAGCTTTGGGAAAGCAGAGTTAAAGAACTTCACGGTGATATTTTGTTAAGAAAAGGCGATATAGAATCTGCACGTTCTATGTATGTCCAAGCTTTAAAGACAAGACAACAAGGGGACCAAATCTTAAAAATGAAATTAAATGATTTGGGTCATATAGGGTTAGATATACATGAACACTAAAAAGAGAATTGGTAGTATTTTTATTCTTATAGTATGTATGCATGTTTTTCTAAGTCTAGGTTGTGTTCAGGTAAAAGATCTAGCTACTTCTTCATTTTCTTACAAAAATAGCAAAAATGAGATTATACAACTGCAGGAATGGAAAACATCCGTTGGTGAAGGGGTTGGATATCATATCTCAAAATTAAGTCCAAAGTATGCTTATGGAAAAATTTATATAGCAAGCAGAAGTGGTTTAGTTAAAGCATTAGATCCAAAAAATGGACATACGCTATGGGAAACCAGTCTTGAGGAAAATAATATTTCAGCTCGTTTATCTGGTGGAATTTCAGCCGCGTACGGAAAATTATTTATTGGTAGTGAAAACGGTAAATTAATATCATTAGACGCTCAGACTGGTAAGCTAATATGGAATGTTAGGATTGGTAGTGAATTGCTTACTGCCCCCGTTACCAGCAATAATATGGTAATAGTTAATACTAATCAAGGTATGTTGCTTTCATTAGATCAACAAACAGGTCAACAAAATTGGATTATTAGTACTACAGTACCAAACATTAGTTTGCGTGGGGATAGTGTTCCTGTAATTGGTTTTGATACCGTTTTTTGGGGAACTACAGATGGTTTTTTAGCTGCAGCAAACCTAGAACAAGGAAAATTAATTTGGAAAAAAGCAATTAGAAAAACGACTAGTAAAAAGAATATGAAGGTTAATCATATTGTGGATATAGATGCATCACCATTGCTTTTAGGAAATACGATTTTTGTAATAGGTGTTAATACTCAGTTAGTTGCCATCGATTTGAATTCTGGCCAATTTATTTGGGAAAGCCCTTATTCTTCTGAAAAAGATATACAGAGCGATGGTAATCGTATATTCATTACAACTGATAATAATTGTCTTGTAGCCGTAGATATAAAGAATGGAAATGAAATTTGGAAAAATGAACAACTAAGAGATCGTGTTGTAACTGATCCAAAAATTATTAAGGAATATCTTGTCGTTGGGGATAATAAAGGTTATTTACATTGGATTGATCGAAGAACTGGTGAGTTTATTACTCAATATAGAGTTCATTATAGTGGTTTTTCAGTTGGACCAATTGAACTTCCTGAGGGATATTTATTAACTACACGTAATGGAGAAGTAAGGAAATTTAAGATTAATTAGATCATGTGTTATTATTTTAAATTTATATTCATATATAAATAGGTTAACTTTAGTTAGACTATTGTAATTTAAAACCTTGTTCTTTCTTTTTACTTAAGCATATTAAACTAGAAATTCATATTGACAAGAGGTTTTATGCTCCCTGTTTTTGCTATTATTGGTCGTCCTAATGTTGGTAAATCGACTTTGTTTAATCGATTAACTCATACTAGGGAGGCACTTGTTGCTAATTTCCCCGGTTTGACACGTGATCGTAAATACGGTCGTGCTAAATATGATAACCAATCATTCATAGTAGTTGATACTGGTGGTATTGATAATGCTAATGTTCAGAAAAGTTTAGAAAGCAAAATAGTCAAGCAGACATCAACTGCAATTAATGAGGCTGATGTCGTATTGTTTATATTGGATGCCCGTGTAGGTTTAACAATTAAAGATCAACTAATTTCTAAACATTTACATCGAATTAAAAAAACAACTATACTTGTAGTCAATAAAATTGAGGGTATTGATTCTGGTGTTGCAATATCAGAATTTTGGCAATTAGGTTTTAAGTGTATCTTTCCAATTTCTGCATTGAATGGTCATGGTATAAAAATTCTTATTGAGTATGGATTGAATTTATTTTCTAACGCATTGATTCATCAGGATCATATAACAAAGGAGAAATCTAGCTCCTTAATGGTACCCTCGATTAAGCTTGCCATTATTGGTCGTCCTAATGTTGGTAAATCGACTTTAATAAATCGTATTTTGGGCAAAGAACGTGTCATAGTAGATAATATAGCAGGAACTACACGTGATTCTATTTATATTCCAACAAAACGAAATGGACATAAGTATATATTAATTGATACAGCTGGTATACGACGTCGTAAAAATATTGATGAAATAGCCGAAAAATTTTCAGTAATTAAAACACTAGCATCGGTAAAAGATTCTAATGTTGTTTTGTTTATTATAGATGCTCATGAACATATCTCTGAGCAAGACTTAAGTATACTTGGTATGATATTAAATACTGGTTGCTCCATTGTAATTGTTGTTAACAAGTGGGATGCTTTATCTAAAGAAAAAAAAATATATCTGAGGAAAGAACTAGATCGTCGGTTACACTTTATTAATTTTGTTCGTATTCACTTTATTTCAGCTCTTCATGGTAATGGGATTAGATCTGTATTTAAATCTGTACAGGAATCTTATAAAGCTGCAACTATGCGTCTTGGTGCTTCAACATTAACGCGTATCTTAAAAATGGCAACTTCTGATCATCAACCACCAATAGTAGGTCTTCATCGAGTAAAATTGAAGTACGCACATCCTGGTGGCTATAATCCTCCAGTTGTAGTGATTCATGGCAATTTACTTAATGGGATCCCAGATTCTTACAAACGTTACTTGGTAAATTATTATCGTAAATCTTTAGGGATTATAGGAACACCTATTCATATTAAATTTCATAATAGTGATAATCCATTTAGTGTTAAATTAAAATAAAGTTAAAGAAATCTCCAGTTATTGCTTTTTATCTTGTTTCAAAAATAATATGGTTTAATTCACAGTAGACAGAATTTCTCCATCAAATAGTTTTGTTTTTAATTGATCTCCAGTTTTTATTTTGCAACTAGAGCGAAGTATAATTCCTTCTTTTGTTTGTGTAATTGAATAGCCACGTTTCAGAGTAGCTATGGGGCTGATAGCGTTTAATGCTTCTAGAATTAAAGAAAATTGATACTGATTATTAAGCAATTTTTTTTTAGTAATATCAATTAATTTTTGTTCATCATATATTAGTTGTTTTTCTAGTTTTTCTAAAAGATTTTTTGGGGAATATAATTTTAATTCTTGTTTGTTGCGCTGATTTTTTTGTTTACAGTTAGAAATGTAGTTTTTAATTAGATAATTTAAAGAACTTTCTAGAATATCTAGTCGTTGATATTCTTTATTAATTTGATAATTTGGATGTTTTTTTTCTAGACTATGATAATACTCAGTTATTTTTTTCTGTTGAAGAAATAGATGATGTTGGATAGTGCTAACTATTTTATAATATATATTCATTAAATTTTTTTCTTGGTTTTTTCTATCATGACTAACCATTTCTGCCGCTACTGAAGGTGTTGATGCACGGATATCGGATACTAAATCAGTGATGGTTACATCTGTTTCATGACCGATAGCACTAATTATTGGTATTTTGCTATTAGCAATAGTACGTGCAACTCTTTCCTGGTTAAAAGAGGACAAATCTTCTAAAGAACCACCACCTCGTGCAATGATAATTACATCACATTCATTACGGTTATTAGCTAGAAGAATTGCTTCTGATATTTTTAGTACCGCATGAGCACCTTGAACTACAGTAGGGTAGATTATTATTGATAGATTAGGGTCACGACGTTTTAGCACCTTGAGTATATCAAAAAGAGCGGCTCCAGTTTTTGAAGTAATTATTCCAACATTTTTAAGCTTTTTAGGTATTTTTTTCTTACAGAGACTTGAGAATAATCCTTCATTTTTTAATTTGATTTTTAATTCATAAAACTCTTGTTGAAGTCTTCCTTCACCTTTTATCTGCATATTTTGTATTATTAACTGATAATCTCCACGAGGTTCATAAACAGAGAGACGAGCCTTAACTATCACTGCTTCACCATTTTTAGGTTTGAAATTTACTCGCATATTATTGTTTTTAAACATTGCACACTTGATTTGAGCATGAGCGTCTTTTAGTGTAAAATACCAGTGGCCAGATATTGGCATGGATAGGTTGGATATTTCACCCACTAAGCAAAGGAAGCCAATTTTATTTTCAAGAAGCGTCTTAACTTCAGAGTTAAGACGAGATACAGTAAAAATATTCTGATTGGTTGAAAAAAGCATATTTTCATTTCTTTTATTTAGAATATAATTTTGAGATACCTAACATACTGTGACATTTAAATGCAAATAAAAAGTATAAAAATTTCTAGTACAGATTTTTCTTTGTGTATAATGTCGTACTAATTTAATTAGCTTTGTTGCAGTAGTTGATGATGATACGGATGCAATAAGTTAGTTAATTTTTGTTACGTGAATAATTTTGTTATGAGATATTTATAGATGCTACGAATTGCAAAAGAGGCCTTAACTTTTGACGATGTCTTACTCGTCCCAGCAGAATCAAGTATTCTTCCTAATGCTGCTGATCTCCGTACTCAGCTTACTAAGGATATTATGTTAAATATTCCAATGGTATCAGCATCTATGGATACCGTAACAGAAGCTCGTTTGGCAATTGCCCTTGCTCAAGAAGGTGGTATTGGTTTTATTCATAAAAACATGTCAATTGAAAAACAAGCAGAGCAGGTCCATTTAGTAAAAATTTTTGAAACAGGTGTAATATCTTCTCCTATTACTGTTCAACCAGACGCTACGATATCAGACGTTATATCATTAACAGAAAAACATGGTTTTGCTGGTTTCCCCGTAGTTACTGACAATAGTGAACTTGTCGGTATTATTACCGGTCGTGATATTCGTTTTGTTACAGATCTTTCTAAAAAAGTCGAAACTGTTATGACTAGAAAAGAATCTTTGGTAGCCGTTAAGGAAAGAACATCTCGCAAAGAAGTTGAAGAGGAAATGCATAAAGCTCGAGTAGAGAAAGTATTAGTAGTAAATGATAAGTTTCAATTAACGGGTATGATCACTGCAAAAGATTTTCATAAAGCAGAATCTAAACCTAATGCATGTAAAGATTCTAAAGGTCGATTACGTGTTGGTGCTGCTGTTAGTGCTACTATACATAATCAAGAACGAGTAGAGGCATTGATTAAAGCAGGTGTTGATGTATTGCTTATAGATTCTTCTCATGGGCATTCTTTAGGAGTTTTAAATTGTATTCGTGAGACTCGTTCTGCATATCCAGATCTTGATATTGTTGCTGGTAATGTTGCAACATCTTCTGGTGCTTTAGCATTGATTGAAGCAGGTGTTAGTGCAGTTAAAGTAGGTATTGGTCCTGGTTCTATTTGCACTACTCGGATTGTAACTGGTGTGGGTATTCCTCAAATTACTGCTATTTCTGATTCTGCATCAGTAGCAGAAAAACATGGTATTCCTGTTATAGCGGATGGGGGAATTCGTTTTTCTGGTGATATATGCAAAGCAATTGTAGCAGGAGCATCATGTGTTATGGTCGGTTCAATGTTTGCTGGTACTGATGAAGCTCCAGGTGAAATTATTTTATATCAAGGTCGCTCTTATAAAACATATCGTGGTATGGGTTCATTAGCTGCTATGTTCCAAGGTTCTTCAGATCGTTATTTTCAATCTAGTGATTCATCTGATAAACTGGTCCCTGAAGGAATTGAAGGTCGAATTTCATATAAAGGCTATCTAAAAGAAATAATTTACCAGCAAATGGGTGGTCTTCGTTCAAGCATGGGTTTAACAGGTTCCTCAACAATTGAAGATATGCGTACTAAGGTTCAGCTAGTTCGTATTTCAGGAGCAGGAATGACAGAATCACATGTGCATGATGTGCAGATTACAAAAGAAGCGCCTAATTATCGTTTGGGATAATTTAATCAGATTTAATTATTTAATAAGTCAAAAATAGAATATAATTCTCAATTAAGAATAATTAAATAGATATTGTAGTTATAGTGGATTTTAGCTCTATTTTTTCTTTTATTTTATAGTTAGTTTCATGAAATAGCTCCAGTGCAATCTGCAATTTAATCCTGATTTGTAATTTTAATAAGACTATCTAAAGATGAGTAAGAATATTTCTAATCAGTGCATTTTAATCTTAGATTTTGGCTCTCAGTATACACAATTAATAGCTCGGCGTGTTCGTGAGATAGGTGTTTATTGCAAATTGATGAATTGGAATGCAGACAAAGAAGATATTTACCAATTTAATCCTCGCGGTATTATTTTATCTGGTGGTCCTGAAAGCGTAACAAAAATTAATTCTCCACGTATTTCACAATATATATTTGATTCTGGTGTCCCAATATTTGGTATATGTTATGGCATGCAAGTGATGGCTGAACAGTTAGGAGGAAAGGTTATATCTTCTGATTATCGAGAGTTTGGTTATGCATCTGTTAAGATTACCAATAATTCTAATTTATTATTTCAAGGTCTTAAAGAGATTCAGGATGTTTGGATGAGTCATGGGGACCAAGTTATTAAAATTCCGGATAATTTTCTTAAAATTGCAGAAACTAATTCATGTTTTTATTCAGCAATAGCAGATGAAGAAAAAAAGTATTATGGTGTTCAATTTCATCCAGAGGTAACTCATACTAAAAATGGTGTTAAAATATTAGCAAATTTCGTATTGAACATATGTAATTGTAAGCGTTTATGGACTTCCAGTTTTATTATTGAAAATGCGATTACTTATATTAAAAACCTTGTAGGTAAAGATGAAGTTATTCTTGGTTTGTCAGGAGGTCTTGATTCTTCTGTAACAGCTATGCTTGTACAGAAAGCAATTGGCAATAAATTAACTTGTGTATTTATTGATAATGGTCTTCTTCGTTTAAATGAATCTATCGAGCTTATGGCAATGTTTAGTAGCCAATTCCATTTTAAAATTATTCATGTTAATGCAGAAGATCGTTTTCTTTCAGCGCTAAAAGGTATACATGATCCAGAAAAAAAGCGCATGATCATCGGCTCTATATTTATTGATGTTTTTAATGAAGAAGCTAAAAAACTTAAAAATGCTAATTGGTTAGCCCAAGGTACAATTTATCCAGATATTATTGAATCTGCTGCTTCCAAGATAGGAAAATCACATTCTATTAAGTCTCATCATAATGTAGCGGGTCTTCCTGATAGTATGGAAATGGGTCTTGTTGAGCCTTTAAGGGAATTATTTAAAGATGAAGTTCGTCAAATTGGTTTAGAACTAGGCCTTCCTAGTAATATGCTTTATCGTCATCCTTTTCCAGGTCCAGGGTTAGCGGTTCGTGTTCTTGGTGAGATTAAGAAAGAATATTGTGATTTATTGCGAAAAACAGACATTATTTTTATACAAGAATTGTATCGGGCTAAGTTATATGACAAGGTTTCTCAAGCATTCTGTGTATTTCTTCCTATACGTTCTGTTGGTGTAATGGGAGACACTCGTAAATATGATTGGGTTATTTCATTACGTGCTGTTGAAACGATTGATTTTATGACAGCACGTTGGGCACATTTACCATACGATTTTTTAAATAAGGTTTCTAATCGAATTATTAATGAAGTAGAAGGTATTTCACGTGTTGTCTACGATATTTCTGGAAAACCACCTGCAACCATTGAATGGGAATGAATTAAATCACTAAATTAGTTAACTTAAAATATCTAGTTTTAAAAATATATTGATCAAGGTGAAATATTTTATTCATGGACGTACATTAAAAATTGCGTTTGGTTTATTATATAGCAATGTTCAATTTAAAAGTAAAATTATCGTTTTTTATGTTTAAATATATCTATACTCCTATCTATTCTTACCTAAGAAATTACACTTACTTCCATTTTTTAGTAGTTATCAATCAATCACTCAAGATTGCTACAGCTTTATTTTTTACGCTTGTAAATAAAATTTGCTAGAGTAAAACATATAGAATGATTGGAGTTTTAATGTTTTTTTTAGATAAATTATAAATCTGTTAACTTATTACCTGATAATCAATTAATACAATAGGGAAATGTTTATGCAGTCATTAATCAATTATTTAGATGGAATTATCTGGAGCCCTGCTTTAGTTTATTTATGTTTAGGGGCTGGTTTATTTTATTCAATTATAACCAGATTTGTTCAGGTTCGTCATTTTATTGAAATGTGGAGATTATTATTTTTTGGAAAATCCTCTGATAAAGGTATTTCTTCTTTTCAAGCTATGTCTGTATCATTGTCTGGTCGTGTAGGGACTGGTAATATTGCAGGTGTTGCTTCAGCTATTGGTTTTGGTGGCCCTGGTGCAATGTTTTGGATGTGGATGGTTGCTTTATTTGGTGCAGCTACAGCATATATAGAATCTACGCTTGCTCAAATCTATAAAGAAGACGATGGTAAAGAGTTTCGTGGTGGTCCTGCTTATTACATTGAAAAAACAATAGGAATCAAAAGCTATTCTTGGATTTTTGCTCTTGTGAGTATTGTATCTTGTGGGATACTTCTTCCAGGTGTTCAATCTAATAGTATTGCTCATGCAGTAGAAGCTGCATTAGGTCCAGTTCTAATAATTGAAAGTTTTTTTGGTACATTTAGTTTTGTAAAATTTTCTACAGGGTTAATTATTTCTATTCTTCTTGCTAGCATCATTTTTGGTGGCGTAAAACGTATTGCAAATTTTACAAAAATTGCAGTGCCTTTTATGGCATTAGGCTATATGATTGTAGCTTTTATCGTTATAGCTTTAAATTTCTCAGAAATACCTCGTGTTTTTTATATGATTATAAATGATGCATTTAGTCCGATGGCAGGTATTGGAGCAGCTATTGGTTGGGGTGTTAAACGTGGTGTTTATTCTAATGAAGCAGGTCAAGGTACTGGTCCTCATGCTGCTGCAGCAGCAAATGTTGAACACCCTACTCAACAAGGTCTTGTGCAATCTTTTTCTATTTACATTGATACTTTATTAGTGTGTTCTGCAACTGGCTTTATGATTCTTATCACTAATGCTTATAATGTTTATGGAATAGATGGTAGACTTATAATACAAAATTTAGCAGATAATGTTAGTGCAAATGGACCTATTTTTACACAAATTGCTATTGAAAGAGCTCTGCCTGGAATAGATAGGTTATTTGTTTCATTAGCATTGTTCTTTTTTGCTTTTACTACTATACTTGCCTACTATTATATCGCAGAAACTAATATTGCCTACATTTATCGTACTATAAAAGTTAAAGGGTTAATGACTATATTGAAGATAGTGTTAATAACTGCTGTGTTCTACGGTACCTTAGAAGAAGCTGAATTGGCATGGACAATGGGTGATCTTGGTGTTGGTTTAATGGCCTGGTGCAACGTTGTAAGTATGCTGATTATTTTTTTCATTTCTAAACCAGCTATAAAGTCTCTTATAGATTATGAAGATCAAAAAAGAAAAGGCATAGTTAAGTATACTTTTAATCCAGTAAAATTAGGTATTAAAGGTGCAAGTTATTGGGAAGAAAAATTAAATAAAAAAAGTAGTTAAATAAGATAATTTAAATAGTATTATTCCAAACTTTAGCTAATTTAATATGATTATAATGCCTATGTATACCTCTTTTTCAATTTGTTTAAAAAACTTAATTCTAAATTTTCTTTTTTTAAGGTTTATTTTGAATATAACATTACCGCCTGTATGGGGCGGACAATATGAAATTAAAAATAGGTCGATGTAATTATCAAAACCTTGATGGTTGGTATTGTGATCAACCATCCGGTAGATCTGGCCTATGTTATTGGCATGATCCCTTAATTGATAAAAGTAATGACGATATAAAGGACGACATTGAAGAATGGGCTACTACTGGTAGGCCTTTAGATGGTTTTCAATTAGCTAGAACATATTTAGTAGATCTTAATTTGGTTAATAAAGGAAATCAATTTGGTTTTTCTTGTCGGAATGCAGATTTTTATCGTGCTGATTTAAGTCAAGCGCATTTTTTTCGATTAGATTTACGAGGTTCATCTTTAATGAAGTGTAAGTTAGTTTGCGCTAATTTACATTGTGCCAAATTAGATAATTGTAATTTATTAGGTGCCGATTTATCTCGTGCTCGTCTTGAAAATATTCATTGGGGGAAAGGGCTAAAACAAGAACGAGAGGTGTTAGTAAACCTAAACAAAAATGATGAAAACCTCATTTCACTTTATCAAGAAGCAGAAGAAGTATGTCGGAATATTAGAAAACAGTGTGATAAGCAAGGTTTATTTGAAACAGCTGGCTCCTTTTTTCAAAAGGAAATGCGTTTCAGGCGTTATCAAACACCATTGATTAGCGCACGCAGAGCCATCTCTAAGCTTGTTGATATTTTTTGTGGTTATGGTGAATCTCCAGCGAAAGTTATTTTATTTTCCTTGTTTTTAATAATGTCTTGTTCCGTTGCATATTTTATCTTAGGTACTGCTGCAATAGAAAATCTATCTCATTCTCATATTGAGAATAGCTGGGAGCGTTATGCATTTGAATTTCTAAACGCAATTTATTTTAGCGTTGTTACATTTACCACTTTAGGTTACGGAGACATATACCCAGTTGGTATTGCCAAGCTTGTGGCGACACTGGAAGCTTTTATTGGAAACTTTACTATGGCGCTTTTTGTAGTGGTTTTTGTAAAAAAATGACTAGGTAGCCTTAAAAAAAACATTCAAACAAATAAAAACGTATCATATTGATTTTTAACTTGAACTTGGTCTTGGTGGAGCTGGCGGGAGTCGAACCCGCGTCCAAAAACTATCCATAATCAGCACTACATGCTTAGTCAATTTTTTAGAATTCACCAATGCTTGCGAATCGACAGCGCATTGCACAAAAGGCTAACCTGATTTAATTTCACCCTTTATCTTTCAGGCAAAGATACTGAGCTAGCGCGTTTTAGTTTAAATCTCCCATGAATCCTCGTCTTAACGAGCCAAAGCTGAGTAGGGAGAGCAATAAACAGTTTATTAAGCTGCTAATGCGTAGTTTTCGTCGTTTGCGACTATTTTAATGTGGCTTTTAACGTGGCAAACCACCCCACGACATGCACCTCAAACTTCAAAATTTTTGTCGAATCCTGGAACAGCCCCAATACTCTCTCCTACTGAAATGGTACCGATAAAAATATAGTTTGTCTAGTTCTTCTAACAAGAATTTTTATTTTTATTAACGTAGTTTGCTTTTCATAATTCTTGCTTTTTCACGAGCCCAATCTTTTTCTTTAAAATCAAGACGTTTATCATGTCTTTTTTTCCCTTTTGCAACACCAATTTTAATTTTTATCCATGAACGAACCCAATATACTGATAGTGCTATTAGAGTCATGCTTTTTTTATTAATAGAACCAAATAGGCTATCTAACTCAATACGTTTCAGCAGTAATTTACGAATACGGTTTGGATTTTTAGTTATATGAGAGCATGCTTGATTCAAAGGAGATATAACCATTCCACTAATAAAAGCTTCATTTTTTCGTATAAAAACATAGCTTCCTACAATATTAGTTTTTCTATGACGAAGGGACTTAACTTCCCATCCATATAACGCTAAACCAGCTTCCATTTCTTCACTAATAGAATATTCATATTGAGCTTGTTTGTTAAAAGTAATTATATTGCTATGGGTTTTCCCTTTTTTTTTATCATAATCTTTCCATCATGTGATTTAATTTTTGTATAAGAAATTCTGTAGTTACCATTACAATCAATAAAAATAACATATGTTTCACATTTTTAAAAAAATATGAGGGATAGATATTATGAATCGAGTCAGTTATTCCGAATTAGTCTCATTTAGCGTAGAAGAAATGTTTGATTTAGTAAAAGATGTAGCTAGGTATCCAGAATTTTTACCTAGTTGCTCAGGTTCTTCTATAATTGAATCTTCTGATAGTCAAATGATTGCTTCTATTAATGTATCTAGATTAGGCATTACTAAAACTTTTATAACATCAAATACACTTATTGCTAGTTCTTCTATTATCATGAATTTAATTGATGGTCCTTTTAAAATTTTAAAAGGGGGATGGAATTTTGTTTTGCTCAATAAAACAGCCTGCCAGGTAAAGTTAGAATTAGAGTTTGAGTTTTCAAATAGATTGATTGAACTAGCATTTAATGCTTTTTTAATTGAATCTGCTAATAGTATAGTAAATGCTTTTACTAAACGAGCTAAACAGGTATATGGATGCTGTGAAAATTCAAGTTAATATAATTAATGTTGAGGTTGTATATGCGCTTCCTCATGAACAACAAGTATTTTATTTATCAGTTCATAAAAGCATGACTATAGAAAATATTATTAAGCAGTCTGGAATATTAAAATTATATCCAGAAATCAATTTTCTTAAAAATAAAATAGGAATATTTGGTCGAAATGTAACATTAGACTCAAAAGCACAAAATGAAGATCGTATTGAAATTTATCGGCCTTTGCTTGGTGACCCTAAAGAAATACGAATCAAGAGAATAAAACAGAATCGTAAATAAGGTGTTTCTAAGATTTAACCTATTAATAATATTTGAATTAAATATTATTAAAAAATAAATTAATTGCAAAGTCCCCAGAAAAATCAATAAGTTTTTCCGATGAATTAAAATTCAGAATTAGATTTTTTTGCACTGGATTATTGTGATTCTTAGCATAATAATAGATATAATACCAAGTATTAATGTGATTATTTTCAATTAACATTGGGGAACCCATAATATATCGAACTTGTTCTTTAGACATGCCAAATCTTAGTTTATCTACAGATTTTTGTTCAACATAATTGCCTTGCCTAATATCAATGCGGTAAACGAGCCTTTGAAGACTCGAACAACCCATTAATGAGATAACGGATATGAGTAGTAATAAGCAAGAAAAAATAATTTTTTAAATATCACTATTAAAATTCTTCTGAATAGTATTTTTTATATAAATCAACTTAATTAGTTTAAGAATTTAAATAAAATAAAGTGTTCCGATTATAACAGTAATACTAAATTATAAAAGTGACATATTCTCGATAACTATTTTTTTAACATGATTTGTTTAACCAACCTAATTTATTACGTAATACATGATAATAGTTATAACTTCTAGGATGAAGTAAATGTAGAAAATTGCTATTTTGGTAGATAAGTATTTCATCACCAGGTGATACTAACAAGGAGTTTTGTCCATCACAGATTATTTCTTGATTACCATAGTTATTAGAAGATACAATAAGTCTTATTATATGCTTGCTATTGATCACTAAAGGTCTACTTGATAGTGTATGTGGGGACATTGGTACTAAAGTTATAGCGTTTAAATCAGGAGATACAATTGGACCTCCACTTGATAGTGAGTAAGCAGTTGAACCTGTTGGTGTAGATATAATTAGACCATCCGATCGTTGAGAAAAAGCAAAAGTATCATCGATATAGACTTCGAATTCGATCATGTGAGCTACTTGACTTGAATGCAATACAGCTTCGTTTAGTGCTAAATTTTGGCTTTTTATCTGTTTATGATGATAAATTTCAGTTTCTAATAAAAACCGTTTTTCAACGAAGTATTTTCCGGCAAGCACATCTTTTAAAATCAATCGAAGATTTTCAGGGTCTATAGCTGTCAAAAATCCTAGATTGCCACGATTTATACCAATTACGAGAATATTAGACCTTGAGAGAACACGTGCTGCTCCAAGCATATTACCATCTCCGCCTACGACAATTGCTAGTTCAGCTTTCTTTCCAAGCTCTATAAGATTTAAAAATTTTTTTCTTGGTATATCGATATCATGCAGAGTTTCACTTAATCTATCATCAACAAAAACTTGGTAGCCTATTGAAGTTAACCAGGGATATAGTTCCTTATGGGTTTCTATTGCTTGTTGATTTTTTACTTTACCAATAATAGCAATCGTATTAAATATTTTTTTCATAAATTTTCCATATTCATTAGACTTGAATCAAAAATCTTTATCCCCATAATAAATGCAAGTCACCTGTTAGTGCGAATTTTTGTGTGATTTAAATTTAGCAGTTTAATACTGGCATATGTCAGATTCAGGAGATATCATGAACAAAGAAGAAAACAAGAGTAGTGAAAATACTGTACAATCAGAACAATTAAGTGAAAATACTGTACAATCAGAACAATTAAGTGAAAATACTGTACAATCAGAACAATTAAAAGTTCAAGATAAAAGTACTAAACAGGAAAAAGAACATTCACAAGATCAGGAGGCTGATCTTCTAAAAAACACTAATGTTAATGTTACATTAAATGAACAGTCTCAAATTAATGATTACAAGGTTAAAATTGCTCAATTAGAGATTCAATTACTTGCAAGTAAAGCCAAACAAGAAGAACAGAAAGGATTACTTCTACGTGCAAAAGCAGAAGTAGAAAATATGCGTCGTCGTACAGAAGTTGAGATTAATAAAGCCCATAAGTATGCTTTGAACAAATTTTCAGAAGAGTTATTGCCAGTTATTGATAATTTAGAACGTGCTATTCAATCAGGTGATATTAAAAATGAATTTATAAAACCAATTCTTGAAGGTGTGGAATTGACTTATAGAACATTTATAGAGGTTATTGCTAAATTTGGTTTAAAAGAGATTAACCCTGAAAAGGGTGAAGGGTTTAATCCAGAATTTCATCAAGCAATGTCAATTGAAGAAAACAGCAATCATACATCAAATGTGATTATGAATGTAATGCAAAAAGGTTATGAATTAAATGGTCGTGTGCTACGTCCTGCTATGGTTGTAGTGACAAAGTAGTTGATTTTTACCCGTGTTAAATATTGTTTTTATCAGATTTGATTACTTTCAAGGTGTTAGGAATCTAGTGAAACATTTCTAATTCTTAAAATTTAAAACTGTATGCATTTATTTAATATATAGTTTAAGTGAAAAGATAGATTAAATATTTATTGAAGTTAGTTTCTATTTTCTCAGTTAACATAATGATATTATAAAATGGTTTTTTTTAATATTCCCCCTTGAAAAGTCTCAATGCGCCCTTATCTATGGTCCATATGGAAGCAAACATGATTGTTATTGTTTGAAAATTAAGGGTTACCAGATTGCTTTTTTCCCTCGTACCTATGTATGGGAAAAGGATATGGGAAAAGGGTGAAGATAAAAATTTATTCGGAGATAGCCTGATGGGCAAAATCATTGGTATTGATTTGGGTACTACTAATTCTTGTGTTGCTGTTCTAGATGGTAACAAATCGCGCGTCATAGAAAATGCTGAGGGTGAGCGTACAACAGCATCGGTAATTGCATATACAGATGGCGAAACCTTAGTTGGCCAGCCAGCGAAGCGTCAAGCAGTTACAAATCCTACAAATACGCTTTTTGCAATTAAGCGTTTAATCGGTCGTCGTTTTGAAGATAAAGAGGTACAACGTGATATTGGCATTATGCCTTTTAATATCGTAAAGGCAGATAATGGAGATGCTTGGGTTGAAGCTCGAGGTAAAAAGATGGCTGCTCCTCAGGTATCTGCTGAGGTGCTAAAAAAAATGAAAAAAACTGCTGAAGATTTTTTGGGTGAAGAAATAGACGGTGCAGTTATCACAGTTCCTGCTTATTTTAATGATGCTCAACGTCAAGCAACTAAAGATGCTGGACGAATTGCAGGTCTTGAAGTTAAGCGCATTATCAATGAGCCAACAGCTGCAGCTTTAGCATATGGTTTAGATAAAAAAGCTGGCGATCGTACTATTGCTGTATATGATCTTGGTGGTGGTACGTTTGATATTTCTATTATAGAAATTGATGATGTTGAAGGTGAGCAAACTTTTGAAGTTCTAGCAACTAATGGTGATACTCATCTTGGTGGTGAAGATTTTGATAATCGTTTGATTAACTATTTAGTTAAAGAGTTTAAAAAAGAGCAAGGATTGGATCTTAAGAATGACCCTCTTGCTATGCAACGTGTAAAAGAATCAGCAGAGAAAGCGAAAATTGAATTGTCTTCTGCACAACAAACTGATGTTAATTTACCTTATATTACTGCCGATTCCACTGGTCCTAAGCATATGAATGTTAAGGTAACTCGAGCGAAGCTAGAGTCCTTAGTAGAGGACTTAGTTCAGCGATCTCTTGAGCCATTAACAGTTGCTTTATCAGATGCAAATCTTTCTGTAAGTGATATTAATGATATTATTCTTGTTGGGGGTCAAACTCGCATGCCGATGGTTCAGACTAAAGTAGCTGAATTTTTTGGTAAAGAAGCAAGAAGAGATGTAAATCCTGATGAAGCAGTAGCTATGGGAGCTGCAGTTCAAGGAGGGGTATTAGCTGGTGATGTAAAGGATGTGCTTTTATTAGATGTGACGCCTTTATCACTAGGTATTGAGACTATGGGAGGCATAATGACTAAGCTAGTTGAAAAAAACACGACTATCCCCACTAAGGCTAATCAAGTTTTTTCAACGGCAGAAGATAATCAAAGTGCAGTGACTATTCATGTTCTTCAAGGTGAACGTAAACAAGCAACTTATAATAAGTCGTTAGGTCAATTTAATTTAGAGGGCATTCAGCCAGCACCTCGTGGAATGCCACAGATTGAAGTAACTTTTGATTTAGATGCTGATGGTATTTTACACGTGTCTGCAAAAGATAAGCAAACTGGTAAGGAACAGAAAATTACTATTCAGGCATCAGGTGGTTTAGGTGAAGAAGAAATTAAGAAAATGGTCCAAGAAGCTGAAATTAATAAAGAAGCTGATAAAAAGTTTGAAGAATTAGCAACTGCACGTAACCATGCAGATCAAATTATTCATAGTACTCAAAAACAAATGGAAGAAGTTAGTGAAGCTCTTTCTTCTGATGAAAAAGAAAAAATTAATGCATCGATTAAAGAATTAGAAGATGCAAAAAAAACTAGTAATAAGGAAGCTATAAATGCTAAGGTTCAAGCCTTAATGATAGCTTCAAAAAAACTAATGGAAGTTTCTCAAAAACAAGCTAAGCAAACAAGCAAAAGTTCTAAAACTGATAGCGGAAAAAATTCTTCTTCTAAAGAAGATAATGTTGTAGATGCAGAGTTTGAAGAAGTAGAAGACGGAAAAAAGTAAACTATTAAAACATTTTTCCCCTCCGTGTATATATCAGATTTTTGTTTGATGCGGGCGTTTGAAATAACTCATTCGCCCGTATGCTCTTATTATATTCTATTTTACAAGGCGATTTTTTATTGGAGATAAATAATTAACGACATGCATAATGTCGTTATATTAGCGGGGAATTGGTGACAAATAGTATGTCAAAACGTGATTTTTATGAAGTATTAGGTATTACTCGTGATGCATCTGAACGTGATATTAAAAAAGCCTATAAACGATTAGCAATGAAATTTCATCCTGACCGTAACCAAGGGGATAAGTATGCTGCAGATAAATTTAAAGAAATTAAAGAGGCGTATGAAGTTTTGCTAGATCCGCAAAAAAAAATGTCGTATGACCAATATGGTCATTCTGCTTTTGATCAAGGAGGAATGGGTACCGGTTTTAATAGTAGCAATCAAGGTGATTTTGGTGATATTTTTGGTGATGTATTTGGTGATATTTTTGGTGGAGGACGTCGGACTGGACAAGCTCATTCTCAGCATCGTGGAGCTGACTTACGTTATAATATAGAGTTATCTTTAGAGGAAGCAGTTCGTGGGGTATCAAAAGAAATAGAGGTTCCAACACTAGTTCAGTGTGATTCATGTCGGGGTACTGGTGCTAAAAACGGTTCATCTCCAAAAAATTGTTCAACTTGTCATGGACATGGTCAAATTCAAATGCGTCAGGGATTCTTTGCTGTACAACAAACTTGTCCTACATGTCATGGTCAAGGTAAGATAATTCAAGATCCATGTAATATTTGTCACGGTCAAGGTAGAATACAAAAGAGTAAAATTCTCAATATTAAAATTCCTGTTGGTGTGGATACTGGTGACCGAGTACGTTTATCTGGAGAAGGTGAAGCTGGTGAGAGAGGAGCACAAGCAGGTGATTTGTATGTTCAAATTCATGTAAAAGAGCACCATATTTTTAAACGTGATGGTAATAACCTTTACTGTGAGGTTCCCGTCAGTTTTACTATGGCAGCATTAGGTGGCGAGGTAGAGGTGCCAACTCTTGATAGACGTGTAAATCTTAAAGTTTTGTCAGAGACCCAAACTGGGCGAATGTTTCGAATGCGAGCTAAAGGTGTAAAAAGTGTTCGTAGTGGCGCTGTTGGTGATTTAATTGTTAAACTAGTAGTTGAAACGCCAGTTAAATTAAGTGCTCGACAAAAATCATTATTGCGTGAGTTTGAAGAGTCTTGTGCTGGTAAAGCTAAGCATAAACCAAAATCTGAAGGGTTTTTTAATGGGGTAAAAAAGTTCTTTGATGATTTAACTAGTTAAAATTTACCGTAATATTATAATTACGGTAAGGATTAACACAATGTTGCTTTTATAGTTTCATTTTTTAGATGATACAATTTTGTGTCCCGTTATAATGCTATGGCTTTCTTTATTTTTTTTCTGCGTTGTTTAAAAAAGTTTTTTAACTGGATATGACATTCTTCTTTAAGAAGACCATATTCTACGTCAGTATAGTGGTATGCAGAATGGTCTTTAAATAAATTAAGCACTGTACCTGCAGCTCCAGTTTTTAGAGCTGGAGTTCCAAATACTACACGTCGTACTCGTCCTTGTAGTAAAGCTCCTACACACATTGGACAAGGTTCTAGTGTTACATATAAGGTAGTATTAATTAATCGATGATTTTTTAGTAATTTACCAGCTTTACGAAGTGTTTCTATTTCTGCATGCGCTGTAGGATCGTTTTTATTAATAGACTGATTCCATCCTTCTGCTATTACTCTTTGATTTTTTATCAGCAGTGCACCAACAGGAACTTCTCCTTTTTTTTCTGCAAAAGAAGCAAGTTTTATTGCTCGATACATGAAATATTTATCTTGCTGAGTGAATATAAAATTAGACAAAATATGTTTTCCTAATTAACGCAGTTAACATTAGTAAATAAAATAGTAAATTTTATTCTAAAATTAAGCATTTTAAAATTTATTACAATCTAAAAAAACAGTAATATAGATTTATATAAGTAGGAACAAACATGTTTTATCACTAAAAAAATAAGAGACCTAATTATATGAGAATTTTTCGTGGTTCCTCAGTATTTTCTAAGTTTCGTATTAGTAAAATTATGAAACTTTGTCATGTATCAAATGTACCAGTGAGTGATATCTATGCTGAATTTGTTCATTTCGTTAATTTAGTTTCAGATTTAAATAGTGATGAAATTGAAAAATTAAAGAAATTATTGAAGTATGGCTCTAATGTTCGTCAAGAATCACCCAATGGGTTCCTGATTCTTGTTACTCCTAGGCTAGGAACTATTTCATCTTGGTCATCTAAATCGACAGATATTGCTAAAAATTGTGGGTTGAGTAAGATCTTACGTTTAGAGCGAGGTATAGCTTATTATTTGAAAAGTTCCTCAAAGTTTACTAAGGTACAAATGTCAACATTAGTAGGAATTTTACATGATCCTATGATGGAATCTGTATTCCATAATTTTAAATCAGCTAGCGCATTATTTAAAATATTAAACCCATCACCTATCATAAGTGTAGACATATTTAGTAATGGTCGTTTTGAAATTGAAAAATTAAATTCTACCCTAGGTCTTGCTCTTTCTAATTTAGAAATAGATTATTTGCTAGAGGTTTTTATTAATAAGTTAAAACGAAATCCAACAGATATTGAATTAATGATGTTTGCTCAGGTTAACTCAGAACATTGTCGCCATAAGATTTTTAATTCTACTTGGATTATTGATGGTATAAGGCAAGAAAAAACACCTTTTCAAATGATTCAAAATACTTTTAAAATGACTCCTGATTATATATTGTCTGCTTACGAAGATAATTCTGCAGTGATGGAAGGTTCAGAAGTTGGACGTTTTTTTCCATATGTAAGAACTCACCATTATGGTTATAATCAAGAAAAAGTTCATATTCTAATGAAGGTTGAAACACATAATCATCCAACAGCTATTTCTCCTTGGCCAGGAGCTGCTACAGGTTCTGGAGGTGAAATTCGTGATGAAGGGGCAACAGGCATTGGTGCTCAACCAAAAGCTGGTTTAGTTGGTTTTACAACTTCAAATTTACGAATCCCTAATTTTCATCAACCATGGGAAAGTGATTTTGGCAAGCCTGGTTGTATTGTTTCTGCTCTTGATATCATGTTGGAAGCACCACTTGGTAGTGCAGCGTTTAATAATGAATTTGGTCGTCCTAGTTTGCTTGGTTATTTTCGCACCTATGAAGAAAAAGTAAATTCTCATGCTGGTGAAGAGATTCGTGGTTACCATAAACCAATAATAATTGTCGGTGGTATAGGTAATATTCGTGATGAGCATGTAATAAAGAAAGAAATTTCAATAGGGGCTAATATAATTCTTTTTGGGGGTCCCGCTATGAATATTGGACTTGGTGGTAGTTCATCCTCTTCTTTAGAATATGGTCAATTAACTGGAGAACTAGATTTTTCTTCTGTACAACGTGAAAATCCAGAAATGGAAAGACGTTGTCAGGAGGTCATTAATTCTTGCTGGCAATTAGGTGATATGAATCCAATTGAATCAATTCATGATATTGGTGCAGGTGGATTATCTACTGCATTACCAGAATTACTGGATAACAGTAAAAGAGGAGGTATTTTTCAATTACGCAATATACCAAATGATGAGCCAAGCATGAGTCCGCTTGAAATTTGGTGTAATGAATCTCAAGAGCGTTATGTAATAGCTGTTTCTCCTGATAAAATGCCTCTATTTGAGACTATTTGTAATCGAGAACGCACACCGTACGCGGTAATTGGTACCGCAACTGAAAAGCGCGTATTAGAATTAAAGGATTCATATTTTAATAATACTCCTATTAATATACCCATGGATGTTATTTTTTCTAAAATTCCAAAGAAACATTATTATGCAGAAGTGTTAAATGTAAAGAACACTACTATTAATTTGAAAGGAATTGAAATTAATGAAGCGTTAGATCGAGTTTTACGCCTTCCTGCTGTTGCAGAAAAGACTTTCCTAATTATGATTGCTGATCGTTCAGTTAGTGGACTTGTAGTACGTGATCAAATGGTAGGGCCTTGGCAAATTCCAGTGTCTAATTGTGCAGTAACTGCTGCTAGTTATGACTCTTATTATGGTGAAGCAGTATCTATAGGTGAGCGTACACCTAGTGCTTTATTAAATTTTGTCGCTTCAGCTCGTTTAGCAGTAGGAGAGTCAATTACTAATATTGCGGCTACAAATATTGGTGATATTAAACGGATTAAATTATCTGCTAATTGGATGTCCTCATCAGGACATCCTGGTGAAGATGTAGGTCTTTATAGAGCCGTTCAAGCAGTAGCGGAAGAACTTTGTCCATTCCTTGGTTTGACTATTCCAGTCGGTAAAGATTCAATGTCCATGAAAACAACATGGAAAGAGAATGGTAAATATAAAGAAATTACTTCTCCCTTTTCATTAATTATCACAGCGTTTGCACGTGTTGAAGATGTGCGTAAAACTATTACTCCTCAATTAAGGATAGACAAAGGTGATACTTCTCTTATTCTGGTTGATCTTGGTAATGGTAAAAATCGTTTAGGTGCAACAGCATTGACTCAGGTATATAAACAGTTAGGTGATCAAGCTGCTGATTTAGATAATCCAGCGTATTTAAATGGATTTTATCAAAGCATTCAAACTCTAATACAAAATAATAAGATTATTGCTTATCATGATAAGAGTGATGGAGGTTTATTAGTTACTTTAGCTGAAATGATATTCGCTGGTCATTGCGGTGTAAAAATAGATATTAAGCCATTGGGCAAATGTAACTTATCTGTATTATTTAATGAAGAACTAGGTGCTGTAATTCAAATTAAGAATACTGAGCTAGATAATGTTTTCGATGTTTTAGCAAGTAACGGATTAGCTCAGTGCTCTCATGTTATTGGTACTGTTGAAGATAAAGATACTTTTTTAATTACTTCTGGTGAGCATATAGTTCTTGATAGAACTCGAACTGAACTACGTTTAATTTGGGCAGAAACAACATATCAAATGCAATCTTTAAGAGATAATCCAGCTTGTGCAGACCAAGAGCATGATATTAAAAAGGATGTGTTAGATCCTGGTTTGAACGTAAAATTAAGTTTTGATATTAATGAAAATATTTCTGCTCCTTTTATGATTAATACTAGTACTAAACCTAAAGTAGCAATTTTGCGTGAGCAAGGTATTAATTCTCATATTGAAATGGCAGCTGCTTTTAATCGTGCAGGTTTTGATTCTGTTGATTTTCACATGAGTGATATTGAAATGAATCAAAAATTTCTTGTAGGTTACGATGGTTTAGCAGTTTGTGGAGGTTTTTCTTATGGTGATGTATTAGGTGCTGGTGGAGGGTGGGCAAAGTCAATTTTATTGAATGAGAAACTTAGTGCTCAATTCGAAGATTTTTTTAGACGTAATACTTTTTCTTTAGGTATCTGTAATGGTTGTCAAATGTTATCACATTTAAGTGACCTGATTCCAGGTTCTGAACATTGGCCTCGTTTTATACGAAATAAATCTGAATCTTTTGAAGCTAGATTTAGTTTAGTAGAAGTGCAAAAGTCACCTTCAATTTTTTTAAGTGGTATGGAAGAATCTCAAATCCCAATTGTAGTTTCACATGCTGAAGGTTGTGTGGAAGTTCGTGATGAAGCACATTTGTTGGCAATTGAAGATTCAGGTACTATATCATTGCGTTACGTAGATAATTATGGTCAACATACACAAAAATACCCTAGTAATCCTAATGGTTCTCCTAATGCTATAGCGGGGCTCACAACTAAAAATGGTTGTGTGACGATTATGATGCCTCATCCTGAACGAGTTTTCCGAACTATTTCGAATTCTTGGGCTCCAGAAGATTGGGGAGAAAATGGTGCTTGGATGCGTATGTTTCAAAATGCAAGAAAAAATCTTAACTAGTAACTAGTAAGTTATAGTCTTAAAAGGATAAGTTTAGTTTTTTTGTCTGTAAAGATTTGTGTTTTTATATGTTCAATAATAGTATCCATGCTTATTATTATTTTTTTACCTAATTTACGATTTTTATATTCAAACTTTCCTTCTTTTATTCCATCATCACTAATTAGAATAATATGTGGGATACCTATAAGTTCAATATCAGATAACATTATACCTATTCTGTCTAGACGATCATCAAATAATACATCAATGTTTATAGAAGTTAACGCAATATACAGTTTTTCAGCTTCTATTTTAACACGTGTAAATACACGCATGTTTATTGGAATAATTGCAACTTGAAAAGGCGCTATTGCTGCTGGCCAAATAATTCCGTATTTATCATTATTTTGCTCAATTATAGCTGAAACTACACGGCTACAACCAATACCGTAACATCCCATTTCTATAATATGTTTCTTACTATCAGAACCAAGAAGATAAGCATTCATTGATTTTGAATATTTATGACCAAGTTGAAAAATATGTCCTACTTCAATGCCACGTTTAATTATTACTTTCCCTTGACCACATGGACTAGGATCGTTTTCTACTACATTTCTAAGATCCCGTACTTTTGGGAGTTTTACATCACGATGCCAATTAATATAGAAATAGTATTTTCCATCGATATTAGCACCTGCATGGAAATTACTCATAGATGCAACAGAACGATCAACAATAAATGGCAATTTAAGATTAACTGGACCTGATGAAGTAGGGTGAGCACCAATTAATTGATAAATTTCTTTTTCAGTTGCCATTTGTAATGGAAAGGCAATTTCAGTTAACTTTTCTACTTTAGTTTTATTTAATTCATGAGTTGCTTTTATAAGTAGTCCAATAATTGAACTATCAACATGATTAGATGCCTTAACAAATATAATTTTAACAAAACTTTCAATTGAAAGTTTATGCTGTTTTGCTAATTCTTCGATTGTGTTAATATTTTCTATGTTCACTAATTCCATTTTTTTAGTTGCATTAGGCATTCTAAGAATAGGAGAAAAAGCTGAAGCTTTTTCAATATTTGATGTATAATTAGAATTAGATGAGAACGATATCAAATCTTCACCAATATCCGTTAAAGCATGGAATTCATGAGATTTATCACCACCGATAGAACCTGTATCTGCTTCGACTGAAAGAAAACGTAATCCTATACGGTTGAAAATTCTGCAGTATGTTTGATGTATCGTTTCATATGTTTTATTTAGACTTTTTTTATTTAGATGAAAAGAATACGCATCTTTCATAGTAAATTCTCGAGCACGAATAACACCAAAACGCGGGCGAATTTCATCACGAAATTTTGTTTGAATTTGATATAAGTTTAATGGAAGTTGTTTATAAGATTTTATATTGTTGCGAACTATATCTGTAATTATTTCTTCATGGGTAGGACCCAGTACGAATGATCGATTATGACGATCTGAAATTTTAAGTAACTCAGACCCAAATTCATTATATCTTCCTGTTTCTTTCCAGAGCACAGAAGGCTGCATGATTGGCATTAAAATCTCTATAGCTCCTATATGATTCATCTCTTCACGTACAATCTTTTCAACTTTTCTTAAAACGCGAAGGCCTGTAGGTAACCAAGTATATAGACCTGACGCTAGTTGACGAATCATACCTGAACGTAGCATTAATTTATGACTAATAGCTTCTGCTTCACTTGGAGTCTCTTTTAAAGTAGAGAGAAGGTATTTAGTGACACGCATTTATGCTCCTTTTTAGGTTATTGATTATGATATCATAAGTAAACTGATTTAGTTAAGTTTGTTTATCTTATTGAATTAAATGAATAATAAGTAAGGATAGCTTTTAAAAAACTTTCAATTGATGAAATTTGTCCTGATATAAAATATCTATATACTATTTAACTAAATAATCTCTAATTGCTTTTTCAATACCATCTGGATCCAGATCTAGTTCTTGATGTAGTTCTTCTTGTGTTCCTTGAGCAATAAACCTATCTGGCAAGCCTAGATTTAAAACTGGCTTGATAAGTTTTTCTTTCATCATATATTCGACTACCGCAGAACCAGCACCACCTGCAATTACATTATCTTCTATGGTGACAAGCATATCATGGTTTTCTATAAGGTGTACAATAAGTTTTTCATCAAGAGGTTTAATGAAACGCATATCAGCAACTGTAGTATTAAGTTTATCTGCTACTTTAAGAACATTTTTCAACAAAGTTCCAAAATTTAAAACAGCTATTTTATTTCCTTTACGAATAATACGACCTTTTCCAATTTCAAACGCGCTAAATTTTATTTGAATTTGAGTTCCCATGCCATAACCACGAGGGTATCGGACTGCACTTGGAGCATTATGTTTATAAGCAGTATATAGCATATGACGACATTCATTTTCATCGCTTGGTGCCATAATTGTCATATTTGGAATACAACGTATAAAACTTAAATCAAATGCGCCTTGATGTGTTTCTCCATCTGATCCAACCAATCCTGATCGATCTATGGCAAACATAATAGGAAGGTTCATAATTGCAACATCATGAATTAATTGATCATATCCACGTTGTAAAAAAGTAGAATAAATAGATACAATAGGTCTATCACCAGCAATTGCCATTCCAGTTGCAAGGGTAATTGCATGTTGTTCTGCAATAGCAACGTCAAAGTATCGTTGTGGAAATTCTTTTGAAAAACGCACCATTCCAGATCCTTCACACATAGCTGGAGTAATTGCCATTAATTTAGGATCTAATGTCGCCATATCACATAGAAAATCCCCAAAAATTTCTGAGAAAGTTTGTTTTTTACTAACATTTTCAGGCAAAGTAGTTTGGCTAAGATCAAATTTAGGTACGCCATGATAACTGATAGGATCTTTTTCAGCTGGTTTGTATCCTTTACCTTTTTTAGTTATAACATGCAGAAATTGAGGACCTTTTAGATCACGCATTTTTTTAATTGTTTTAACAAGTTCACTAATGTTATGACCATCTATAGGTCCAATATAGTTAAATCCTAATTCTTCGAATAAAGTCCCTGGTATGATCATACCTTTTATATGTTCTTCAGTTCGTCTAGCTAATTCTTTGATTGGTGGAATTCCAGATAATACTTTTTTCCCTCCCTCTTTAATAGAGGTATATAAATTTCCTGAAAGTAATTGTGTTAAATATTTATTTAATCCCCCAACATTTTTTGATATGGACATCTCATTATCATTTAGTATTATTAGCATATTTGGATGAACATCACCTGCGTGATTCATTGCTTCAAACGCAATTCCAGCTGTGATCGATCCATCACCAATTACGCTTACTACTTTTCGATCTTTTCCCTCTTTATCTAGAGTAATTGCCATGCCAAGTGCAGCACTAATTGAAGTTGAAGAATGTCCAACGGATAGTGTATCATATTCGCTTTCTTCCCTCCATGGAAAAGGGTGAAGTCCATTTTTTTTTCGAATAGTTGCCATTTGATGTCGACGGTTAGTTAAAATTTTATGAGGGTAAGCTTGGTGTCCTATGTCCCAAATAAGTCGATCAAATGGAGTTTCATATATATAATGTAATGCAACTGTTAGTTCTACTGTACCTAAACCAGACGCTAAATGACCACTAGATTGACTTACTGAATTCAATAGATATATACGCAATTCATCGCATAATTGCGGTAGCAGTTCCTTTTTTAGGCTACGTAATTCTCTGGGTGTATTTGCTAGAGATAATATTGGATATTTAGAAATATCGAGAGTCATATGTGTGAGCTTGTTCTGATTAATTAATTTTTTCGTTTAACAAGGTATTTTGCAAATTCTTCAAGTGGTTTTGTATTATATGGAATGGTTTGTAGAGCTTGGATTGCTTCATTTAATAGAGTTTTAGATTTATTAATAGCACCATTGAGACCAAGTAATGCAGGGTAGGTGCTTTTTTTTCGTTCCTGATCAGAACCTTGTGGTTTCCCTAAGATTTCTGTATTGCTAGTAATATCTAAAATATCATCTTGTATTTGAAAAGCAAGGCCAATTGCATCAGCATATTTATTAAGTTGAGGCATGATGCTAATGCCTTTATCTCCAGCAGATAAAGCACCTAATTGAATCGCGCATTTAATAAGTGCACCTGTTTTGTTTCGATGAATGTTTTCTAATTCCTTTAAAGATAACATTTGTTCTGCAGCTTCCAGATCGAGAAATTGTCCCATGCACATTCCATACGCTCCAGATGCTCGAGCAAGTATTTGAATCATTGTGATTCGATTAGATTCAGCTTTTTTTGAAAGTTTTCCTTCTGAAAGAATAGTGAAAGCTAAGGTATGCAAAGCATCACCAGTTAGTATTGCCATAGCTTCATTAAACCTAATATGACAAGTTGGTTGTCCACGGCGTAGTTTGTCATTATCCATTGAAGGAAGGTCATCATGAATTAAAGAATAAGCGTGTATACATTCTATTGCCGATGCTGGAGTATCTAACTGTTCCAAAGAGCAGTTTAAAACTTTACCAGTAATATAAACTAAGATTGGTCGAATGCATTTTCCACCCATTAATCCATAATTCATCGCATCAGTCAAAGTTTGATGTTTATGAGATATGTAGTTTTGCAACCATACATTAAGTTGAGAATGATTTCGTTTTTGATAAAATTTTAATGCCTTAATCATGATTAAGTTCACTATCTGAAGATTTTTCTAAGCAAACATCAAATTTACTTAATTTTAAATCATCATTTTTTAGTAAGATATTGATACGTTGTTCTGCATTAGCTAGTTTTTTTTGACTTGCACGTATTAAAGAAATTCCATTTTCAAATTTTTTTAAGGCTTCATCTAGGGTTAGATTACCATCTTCAAGTTGGCTTACTAAAATGTTGAGTTCTTCAATCATTTCTTCAAAAGACATGTTTTCTCGTATTGTATTTGTCATAATTCACATATATTTAATCTAAGTAGGTAAAAGTTACCTTAGGGATTTGTTTTGGTCAAATTTAACTTAAATAAATTTTCTTAGTTAATTTCACATTATGATATTACTATCTAAGATTGAATAGAATAATTATGAAGTTTAAAATAAGTTATAAAAATTGTCTTTTCTTAATATAGAAAAAAATCAGTTTAACTAAAGTTTTTATAAATAAATAAATTTTTAGTTAATTTTTATGTATATTTAAGTTTTTTTAGCAAGAGGTGTTTTGTGGATTTAGCGACGTTAATAGGGCTCGTTGGTTCTATTGCTTCCGTTGTAATCGCGATGATTCTTGGTGGCAGTATTATGATGTTTCTTGATGTTACGTCGATTTTAATTGTTATGGTTGGTTCAACTTTTGTTGTATTAATGAAATTTACTATAAGACAATTTTTAGCTGCAGCTAAAAAATTGCTGGTAAAAGCATTCATATTTAAGCTAGATGAACCAGAAGATTTAATTGTTAAAATAGTAGAAATGGCAAATGCAGCACGTAGAGGTGGTTTTCTAGCATTAGAAAGTATTGAAATCAAGGATAGTTTTATGAAAAAAGGCATCGATTTATTGGTTGATGGTTATGATTCTGATGTGGTTAAATTAACCTTAAAGAAGGACATTGCTTTAACTGATGAACGTCATGAGAAAGGTTCAGCTGTATTTCGTGCTTTTGGTGATGTTGCACCCGCTATGGGAATGATTGGTACTTTAGTTGGTTTAGTTGCCATGCTTTCAAATATGGATGATCCAAAGGCTATTGGTCCTGCTATGGCAATAGCTCTTTTAACTACCCTTTATGGCGCTATTTTATCTAATATGGTTTTTCTTCCAATTGCAGATAAACTTTCTCTTCGTCGCGAACAAGGAAGATTAAATCGTTGTTTAGTTATGGATGGTGTATTGGCTATTCAAGATGGTCACAATCCTCGTGTTATAGATAGTTATTTAAAAAATTATCTGAATGAAAGCAAGCGATTTTTTGATTTAGATAATGAATAGCAAACTAGATAACAATAAAAAATCTAACACTTCTGCCGGGTTACCGTTATGGATGGCTACATTTGCTGATTTGATGTCATTACTCATGTGTTTTTTTGTATTGCTATTATCTTTTTCTGAAATGGATGTTTTAAAATTCAAGCAAATATCGGGTTCAATGAAATTTGCTTTTGGGATACAAAAAGGAACAGATCTAGAGCTACTTCCAAAAGGAAGTAGTATTATTGCCCAGGATTTTTTACCTAGCCAAATGAATCCTACACCAATTGAGACAATTATGCAAGAAGCTATCAATATTAGTAATAAAGAGATTGATTCTAAAAATGATGGAATTAAATCTAAACTATCTATAGATAAATATAGACAGTCTGAAATTTTTTCTAAAAAAATTGAAAAAAGTCTAAAAATGGCATTACGCATGGAGCTTTCAAAAAGTATTATTGAGATTGAAAATTTAGGACAACAGATTGTCATTCGAATTCAAGAAAAAGGTGTTTTTCCTGAAGAATCTGCTTTTTTACAACCTCAATTTAAACCATTAATTCGTCGTATTGCTAATCTTGTGAAAGATATTCCTGGAATTGTACGTATTTCAGGTCACACAGATAATCAGCCTTTAGATTCTGAACTATATCGTTCAAATTGGGACCTATCTTCACAACGTGCAGTATCTGTTGCTCATGATATGGAGAAAGTACCAGGTTTTTCTCACCAGAGGATTAGAGTTGTAGGAATGGCAGATACTAATCCTTTAGGTCCTAACGATACTGAGTGGCAACGTGCAAGAAATAGGAGAGTTGAAATTGCTATTCTTCAAGGTGAACCTACCTATAGCGAAGAGATTTCATTGTTTCCTTAATAAGGTTCTTGTTAAAATAGTATAAAATATTGTAGTATCCTTAGTTTTATTTTCTGTATATAACCTTTTTATTTTAAAATGAAAGAATGAAGTTTATTGTTAAGATTCATCCAGAAATTTTTGTTAAGAGTTCTTCGGTTCGTAAGCGATTTGTAAAAATTTTAACTTGTAATATTCGTATTATTGTTCAGCGTCAGACAGAATATGTTAAGGTTTTCAATTGCCGAGATCATATAGAGGTAACGTTAAAAAGCAATTTTGATTTTGAAGAAGTACTTAATATTCTAAAAAATACACCAGGTATTCATCATATATTACAAGTTCAGCAATCATATTTTACTGATATGCATGATATTTCTACTCAAGTATTAAAGTTGCATCGTTCAAATATGGAGAATAAAACTTTTTCTGTTCGTGTTAAACGTCATGGGAAACATGAATTTACTTCAGTAGAATTAGAACGTTATATAGGTTGTTTTTTAAATGAATCAATTCAAAGTGCTTCTGTTAGGTTAGTTAAACCAGATTTAACGATAAGTATTGAAATTTTTAATAATAAATTAAATCAAATTATTACTCGTATTCGAGGTTTAGGTGGTTTTCCTTTAGGTACTCAAGAGGATGTACTTAGCCTTATTTCTGGTGGTTTTGATTCTGCTGTATCTAGCTACTTACATATTAAACGTGGTTCTAAAACACATTATTGTTTTTTTAACTTAGATGGTTCTATTCATGAAATTATGGTAAGAAAAATTTCTTATTTTCTTTGGAAAAAATATGGTTCATCAGCTAAAGTAAATTTTTTTTCAGTAAATTTTGTACCTGTAGTAACCGAAATTCTTAAAAAAATTGATAATAGTTATATGAGTGTTATTTTGAAGCGAATGTTTATTCGTGCTGGTGCTATCTTAGCAGAACGATATGGAATTCAAGCATTGATAACTGGTGAATCTCTTGGTCAAGTATCTAGCCAAACCTTAACAAATTTACGTTGTATTGATAGTGTGACTGATACTTTAATTCTTCGTCCACTTATCAATTGGGATAAAGAAGATATTATTAAGCTTGCAAGAGATATTGGTACTGAAGTTTTTTCTAAATCTGTTCCAGAGTTTTGCGGAGTTATTTCAAAAAAACCTACAGTTAAAGCTATAAAAAAGAAGGTAGAAATTGAAGAATCAAAATTTGATTTTTCGATTCTTGAACAAGTAACCTTGGATGTTCAGGTTACCAACATACGTAATATTATATCAAAAAACTTTCAAGTTTTTCCAAGAATCAATCAAGTTAAGGTAGCTGAAATAGATTCAATTATATTAGATATTCGCAGTCCTGATGATAAAAGCAAAAAGCCATTAGTAATGGATAATGTTGAAGTAAGGCATATGCCATTTTTTCGTTTAATAAATCAGTTTAAAAATTTAGATCAAGACAAGGTGTATTTACTTTATTGCGAACATGGTATAATGAGTTTATATCAAGCTATAAATTTACAGAATTGTGGCTTTAATAATGTAAAAATTTATCGTCCTTAATTTTATATTTTTTCAATCAAAAGATGCTAGATTATTTTCAATATAACTAATTATGTTGATTGTTTTTTATTACTTATCAAATACTCAGGGACGTTTTTTATGCTATCTAGTACTTTGGTAGATAGTATTTCTCCTTTTTTAGTCAATGGATTTCCTGTACGGACTAGAATTTTTGTTCCTACATTAGCTCTGTTTGCTGCTATCATATCTTCAACCTTATCACCCACCATAACTGAATTTTTCATATCAATATTTAGATAGTCACGAGCTTTTATAAGCATACCAGGTTTTGGTTTTCTACAATTACATTGTGTTAAATATTTTCCGAGACCCAATGTTGGATGATGTGGGCAATAATAAATTCCAGTAAACTCTACCTTATGTTTAAGGAAACTTCTATACATCCAAGTAGTTAGTGATAAAAAATCTTTTTTAGTAAAAAGTCCGCGGGCAATACCAGATTGGTTAGTAATTAACACAAGTATGTAGCCCATACATTGCAATTGTCTAGTTGCCTCAAATACATTATCAATAAAATCAAAATTGGATTTGTTATATACATATCCATAGTCTACGTTAAGGACACCATCACGATCTAAAAATACCGCTGGTTTAGACAAAGCTCCTCCTATGAAATTTTCAACTAAAAATTTTAAAATCCATGAGATTTATTTCAAGCATTTAAAAATTTTAATAAAAGTCAAAGTCAATCTTGTGCTTTTTGTTATAGTATGCATTACTATAACATGAAGTAGTGAAAATATTTCGATAGACATCACTACATTGATTGTAGACTAAAAAATGATGAACTAATCGGTCTGGATTTGTTTTTTTGTCGCAATCTATTGTATGTATACTGCCTATCTATAATAAATACTAATGCTTTTTTTTGATTTTAATTTAGCTTGTTTGATTCATAGAATTCGCTATGGTAGATAATTGCCATGATTAAAAAAATCATTACATTTCTAGTTTTCTACATTTTAGTTTTGACTGTTCATGCGAAAAAAAGTCTTGACGATTTTCAACGTATCACAGTGGTTACAGGACAGGTTCAAGTTAATGAGATTCCTCAGTCCCTTTCTTTATATGGTAAACTTAAATCTAATGAATCTGTTTTGATATCTTCTGAAATCACAGGTAAAGTCGATGAAATTGCAATTAAAGAAAATCAAGTAGTTAAGCAGGGGCAATTGCTCTTTCGGTTAGATGATTCAAAAATTCAGGAATCGATACGAGAGGCTAAAGTTCATTTTAAGAATCAAAATCGTATTCTTAAAGAGTTCAAGCAGCTCTTACAAAAAGGAGCAATAACTAAAACCAAAGTAGACTATCAGAAAGCTAATGTTGAAATAGCTAAATCTCGTTTAGCTGCCCATGAAGTTTCTTTAAAGCAGTTTCATATTATTGCTCCTTTTTCTGGAACTATAGGTTTGGTAGATTTAAATCGAGGTGAATTAGTTCGTGTCGGTGATAAATTATTTACTTTAGATAATCTTTCAATAATGCAACTTGATGTACAAGTCCCAGAAATTTATTTATCTATGATTAATGTTGGTATGGAAGTAATAGCAAATACTAACGCCTGGAAAAGCGAGCAGTTTGTTGGGAAAGTAACTGCCATCGATTCTCATATTGATAAAGATACATTGACTTTAACAGTTCGAATTCATTTTGAAAATAATTTTATGAAACTAAAACCTGGTATGTTAATGTCAGTTAATATGCTTTTCTCTCCAATAAAAGCATTGGTTATTCCTGTTGAAGCTATTGAATATTCAGGAACTAAACGTTTTGTTTATATAGTTGACAAAAATTCTAAGGCCATTCGTACAGAAGTGGTTTTAGGTTCTCATGTTGGTAATAATTCAATTTTGATTAAACAAGGTTTGCAAATTGGTCAAAAAATTATTGTTCAAGGTATTGTTAAAGTACGTGATGGAATGATCATTCATGAACTTAACTAAGACGTACTAGAGAAAAAGGAAGTTAATTAATGTGGTTATCCGATGTATCGATTAAACGACCTGTGATAGCCATTGTACTTAGCTTATTGCTTGTTTTATTTGGAATCGTTTCTTTCTTAAAACTTCCTGTGCGTGAGATGCCTGATATTAATACTTTATCAGTAACTATTAATACTCATTATAAAGGGGCGTCAGCAAGCATTATTGAGAATCAAATTACCTCTATAATAGAAAAGCATTTATCAAATATTAGCGGTATTGATGAAATCACTTCTTCAACTAGAAGAGGTTTTTCTCGTATTTTAATTAAGTTTCGCTCCGACTCTAATACGAATATTATTATAAATGATATTCGTGATCGTCTAGCTAGTGTTCGACCTTTATTGCCTGATAAAGCTAATGATCCAATTCTTATTAAAGATGAAGGATTAGCTGAAGCTTCTTTATACATTAATTTAAGTTCATCTATAATGGACAGGTTTTTATTGACTGATTATGTAAATAGGGTCTTAATAGATCGGTTTAATTTAATCTCTGGGGTAAGTTCTGTTCATGTTTTTGGTGGCCTTCAAAAAGTAATGTATGTAAAACTCATACCAGATCTAATGGCTGCTCGAGGAGTTAGAACAGTTGATGTTATAAATTCATTAAAAAATGAGAATATTGAACATTCGGCAGGTCAAATTAGCAATGATGCTATTACGATGTCAGTGCGTGTTGCGCGATCATATAATCATGTTAAAGATTTTAATTATTTAATTGTGAAATATGCTCATAATAATATTCCTATTTATTTGAAAGATGTAGCTGATGTATACATTGGTAATAAAAATGAAAATTCAAGCTTTAAAAGTGATGGTGCTGTTAACGTTAGCATGGCCATTATAACACAATCTGATGCTAATCCACTTGAAGTGTCTTATTTAATAAAGGACGAACTAAAAAAAATTCAGAAATTTTTACCGGATGGAACTCGTTTAGATATTGATTATGATGCAACACTGTTTATTAAACGTTCTATTGATGAAGTATATACTACATTATTTATTACTATCGCTTTAGTTATCTTTGTTTTATATATTTTTATAGGTCAGTTAGGTGTAACTTTTATTCCAGCATTGACAGTGCCTATATCTCTAATATCTTCGTTTATAGTTGCTAATTATTTTGGGTTTTCTATTAATCTTTTCACATTAATGGCACTTATTTTATCCATTGGTCTTGTTGTAGATGACGCTATTGTAGTGCTAGAAAATATTTTTCACCATCTTGAGCAGGGTAAATCAGCTTTAGTTGCTGCATATAGAGGCGTAAAAGAAGTTAGTTTCGCAGTTATTGCAACGACATTAATATTAGTTATGGTATTTTTACCAATCTCTTTTATGGATGGGATAGTAGGATTATTTTTTAAAGAATTTTCTGTTTTTTTAGCCATGTCAGTAATATTTTCTTCTTTTGTTGCACTGACTCTAACACCAGTATTAAGCAGTAAACTTTTAAAACCAGGTGTATACAGCGAAATTAATACATTGACTAGCTTTATAATGCACAAATTTTCCAAGTTAGAATTCTATTATCGTAATCTTTTAAAATACATTTTAAAGCGGAAATGGATAGGACCGTTTTCAATTATATCATGTATATGTGCTAGCTTTTTATTGAGTATTAAATTGCCATCAGAATTATTGCCAGTAGAGGATCGTGGTGTAATTTTAGCTTTTGTTAGGGGGAGTGATTCTAGTAGTTATCATCGGATATCTTCAAGTATGAATCTTATTGAAGATCGTCTAATGCCTATGCTTGATCAAGATTTTTTGAAGTCGTTTAGTATTCAATCTCCGGCATTTTCAGGGCTTCATGGTGATCAGACTGGTTTTATAATTATGATCCTGAAAGATTGGGATAAAAGGATTCTCACTGTTCATCAAGCATTAGATAAAGTTCGTCAGGCATTTATAGATATTCCTGATGTAAAAATTTCCTCTTTTATACCAAGTTTTTCAAGTGGTTTAACTAAGCCTATTCAGTTTATTCTATCAGGTTCTGACTATGTAGAGTTACAAGAATTAGCAAATATTTTAAAATATCAGGCTGAAATTTCTCCATTTATGGAAGGGGTAGACATTGATTATTCAGAGAAAACACCAGAATTAGTTATCACTGTTGATAAGAAAAGTGTATCGGCACTTGGGATTAATGTTTCTGATATTTTTCATGTATTAGAAGTTATGCTTAATGGTATCAGCGAGACAACTTTCATAGAACGAGGTGAAGAGTATGATGTATATCTTCGTGGAGATGACAGTAGTTTTAATAACGTTATGGATCTAAGCAAAATATATATTCCTACTGCTTCAGGTAAATTGGTAGTTTTAAATACTATAGCTAATATTGAAGAAATGACTTCTTCTAATCGCTTATCTCACTATAATAGGAAAAAATCAATTACTTTAACAGCTAATATTTCGAATGGTCATACTCTTGGACAAGCTCTAAATTTTTTAGAAAAAAAAGCTATTCAGATAATACCGAGTGATATTTCAATAAATTATTCTGGTGAATCTAAAGAATATAAAGAGAATAGATCAAATATCTTAATCATATTTATTTTATCTTTATTTGTTGCTTACTTAGTTCTCGCAGCTCAATTTGAAAGTTTCATTAATCCCCTAGTTATAATTTTTACTGTTCCTATAGGAGGATTTGGTGGTCTATTAGGTTTGTTTTTAACAAATCAAGGTCTAAATATTTATAGCCAGATTGGTATGATTATGCTCATTGGTATGGTAACTAAAAATGGGATTTTAATTGTTGAGTTTGCTAATCAACTTCGTGATTCTGGTTTATCCTTTGAAAAAGCTATTCTTAATGCCTCTGAAAGAAGATTACGCCCAATTTTAATGACTTCATTTACAACCATCATTGCTTCAATGCCATTAATTTTATCAACAGGACCTGGTCATGAAAGTCGCATTTCAGTAGGGACGGTTATTTTTTTTGGAATGGGGGTTTCAACTATAATAACCTTGTTTATTATCCCTGCTATGTATAATTTGATTTCAGCATCTACAAAATCACCAGGATATATTGCAATGCAATTAAATGAAGAATTAAAAAATGACAATTAATTTAATTTAAAGGTATTAAGTAGGTAAAATTTTTAGGTTTTTATGCAACTTATTAAGTTAGTTTACTTCGTGTTTATTCATCATTAATTTGGATATACTTAGATTTTTTCCTGAATATATGAGTGATATAATAAATCAATGATTAGTTTAAGAATTTTTAGTTATATGTCATTACAAATCAAGAAAGTTGTTATTGGAGGAATTTTAAAAATGTTTAATCCTGAGGTAAGTATCTCTGATTATGATACAGAGCTATTTTTAGCAATGAAAGGCGAAGAACGTAGACAGGAGGAACATATTGAACTAATTGCTTCAGAAAATTATACAAGTCAAAGGGTTATGGAAGCTCAAGGGTCTCAGTTAACGAATAAATATGCTGAAGGTTATCCAGGTAAACGTTATTATGGAGGTTGTAAGTACGTAGATCAAGTTGAGAGATTGGCAATTAAACGAGCATGTTCTTTATTTGGTACAGAATATGCGAATGTGCAACCACATTCAGGTTCTCAAGCAAATAATGCAGTTTATATGGCTTTATTAAATGTAGGAGATACTATTTTAAGTATGGGATTGGAATATGGTGGTCATCTTACTCATGGTTCTTCTGTAAATTTTTCTGGCAAGCTTTATAATGTTATCCATTATGGTATTGATAAAAAAGGGAAAATTAATTACAAAGAAATGGAACTTCTAGCAATACGGCATAAGCCAAAAATGATTATCGGTGGTTTTTCTGCTTACTCACAAATTTGTAATTGGTTACGTATGCGTGAAATAGCTAATAAAGTTGGTGCTTATTTTTTTGTAGATATGGCACATGTTGCAGGTCTTGTTGCAGCAGGTGTTTATCCAAGTCCTGTAAAATATGCAGATGTAGTAACGACAACAACCCATAAAACATTAGCAGGTCCTCGTGGGGGTCTTATTTTATCTAATGGGGGTAACGAGTTATATAAAAAGCTAAATGCTTCATTGTTTCCTGGTAGCCAAGGAGGTCCTTTGATGCATGTTATTGCAGCTAAGGCTGTTGCTTTTAAAGAAGCACTAGAACCTGAGTTTAAAGAATATCAATCTCGTGTTATTTTAAATTCTAAAGCAATGGTTAATATATTTTTATCTCGTGGATATAAAGTGGTTTCTGGTTCTAGTGAAAATCATTTATTTCTTATTGATTTAACAAATAAAGGAATTACAGGAAAAGAAGCTGATGAGGCGTTAGGTGCTGCAAATATTACAGTAAATAAAAATACGGTGCCAAATGATCCTAACAGTCCATTTGTTACCTCTGGAATTCGAATTGGTTCTGCCTCTGCAACACGTCGAGGTTTTACACAATCAGACATGAAAATAGTAGCTACTTGGATTTGTAATATCCTAGATAATATAGGAGATCGAACTATTATTAAAGCCACTAAAATACAAGTGTTAAAAATTTGTAAACGTTTACCAGTTTACATCTAGATTATTTTATAAATAGCATATACTTATATTTATGTAATTTCTTTTCCCTTTGCCTGAAGATCAGCATGATATGATGAACGTATGAAAGGTCCACATGCAGCATGAGTAAAACCTAATTTAATAGCAATTTCTTTTATCTCTTTAAATTCTTCTGGTGTAATATAACGTTTAACAGAAAGGTGATGTTGGCTAGGTGCTAAGTATTGACCTATAGTAAGCATGCTTACTTCATGATTACGAAGGTGTTTGAGAACTTCTATGATTTCTTTTTTAGTTTCACCCAATCCCATCATTAAACCTGATTTTGTTGGAATATTTGGATTTTGTTCATTGAATTTTTTTAATAGTTTCAGTGACCATTCATAGTTTGCACTTGGTCGGACTTGGCTATAAAGACGAGGAATTGTTTCTAAATTATGATTAAAAATATCTGGTAAGTTGATTTTCATTAAATTCAATGCAACTTCCATGCGTCCCCGAAAATCTGGAACTAGTATTTCGATTTTGATTCCTGGATTTAATAAACGAATTTCACGAGTACAATCTGAAAAATGCTGTGCACCACCATCGCGTAAATCATCTCGATCAACAGATGTAATTACAACATAGTTTAGTTTCATATTTTTAATTGTTTCTGCAAGTCTTTTAGGTTCATCAGGATCTGGAGGGAAAGGACGACCATGAGTAATATCACAAAAAGGACAACGACGAGTACAAACTATACCCAGTATCATAAAAGTAGCCGTGCCACGATTAAAACATTCTGATAAATTTGGGCATGAAGCTTCTTCACATACTGAGTGGAGTCCATTTTTTCGCATTGTTAACTTAATTTGTTGAATGCGCCTATTATCTAATGGTAACTTTATTTTCATCCATTTTGGTTTTTTAAGCTTTTCTTTTGTTTCTTTGATCTTTATAGGCTTTCTGAATGAAATCGAAGCAATTTTATCAGCTCTATTAATGTTTTTGTTGATTTGAATTCGTTTCTTCATACTTTATAAACTAAAATATCTGTTTGTATATGTACTTAGATTTATATCTTTTATATAGATTATATCTTTGTAATTAAATAATATAATAAATTCTTTTATGATTTCTTGTTCTATATGGTTCAATTGTTTAGGACCTCCCAATTGACTAATTTGCACCATTTCCATATCGTGATAACCACATGGATCAATATACAGGAAAGGAGAAAGATCCATATTGACATTCAGAGCTAACCCATGGAAAGAACATCCTTTACGAATACGCAGTCCTATAGAGCAAATTTTTTTGTTATTAACATATACACCTGGTGCATTAGGTTGAGATATTGAATCAATATTATATTTTTTTAATGTATTAATCACGAGTTTTTCGATACAAGTCACAAAATCTCGAACACTTATTTTTTTTCTATGTAGGTCAATTAAGAAGTATACAATCAACTGTCCAGGACCGTGATAAGTAATTTTACCACCTCGATCACTTTTAATTAAAGGAATGTTAATATTATTAAATACTTGCTTTGTTGTATCTGATTGACCTTGAGTGAAAACCGGATAATGTTCTAAGAGCCAAAGCTCATCTAGATCTTTATTTGTGCGTTTATCAGTAAATTCTCTCATAGCACCCCAGATTTTTTTATACTCACACAGTCCAAACTTTTTGATAATAACTTGATTTTCCAATAATGACCTTTTTGTTTTTAATTTATTTTATATTATGTAGATACAAAAATATTAGAACTATCATAGAGTATATTTTAAAGTTTTACAGTTTTCATAACACTATACGAACAATACTTATTTCAGAGAAATCTTTATAAAGATTTTCTATTTGTTCAATAGAAGCTGCTACGATTCTGATAGAAACTGCATAGTAATTACCTTTAGTACTTGGTTTGATAGTTGTAGTATAATTACCGGATACATAACACTTGATCACGTTTGAAATGAGATTTATTAATTCAGGTTTTGCATCACCTATCACTTTATATGTAAATAAACACGGGAACTTGAGTAGATCTTTTAATTTTGTATCTAAAAAATTACTATTAACCATGAGAAGCACAACACCCAGTCTTCTCAGTATTCTCACTTGCAGTTGCTTTCGCATTTTCTAAGAGAGAAAACAAGTCTTTGAATAACAAAACCACATAATCCCAGAGACGACTTAATAGTCCTGCTTGTTGAACTTCGTTTAAAGTAAGTAGTGGATATTCAGCAATCTTATTACCATTCAATTCGTAGTAAAGTATACCTACTTGTTCTCCTTTCATTATTGGTGCTTCAAGATCTTTTTCAAGTACAAAACTTGCTTTCAAATTTTTAGCTTCTCCTTTAGGTAAAGTTACGTAAGTATTTTTATCAACACCTAAAGAAACAGTGTTATCTTTACCCATCCAGATTCTTTCTTCAACAAAAACTTTTCCTGCTTGATGTGGTGAAATTGTTTCAAAAAATCGAAATCCATAGTTGAGTAACTTTTTACTTTCAGATTTTCGAATTTCATTGCTTTCAGTTCCCATCACAACAGCAATTAAACGCATTTTATCTTGAGTAGCTGATGTAACTAAGCTATAACCTGAATTATTTGTATGAGCAGTTTTGATGCCATCTATATTAAGACTTTTATCCCAAAGCAGACTATTTCGATTATATTGAGTAATTTCGTTATAAGTGAATTTTTTTTCTGAATAAATTTTATATACTTCAGGAAAATCTTGAATCAAAGCTGAAGAGAGTAATGCTATATCATAAGGTGTTGAATAAAGGTCAGAATTATCCAGTCCATGAGAGTTAGAAAAATGGGTATTAAGCATACCAAGGGAATCTGCCCAAGCGTTCATTAAATCTACAAAAGAATCTTCAGATCCTGAGATGTACTCAGCAATGGCAACACATGCATCATTACCAGATTGTATGATAATACCACGATTAAGATCTCTAACTTTAACTATATTCCCTACTTCTATAAACATTTTTGATGAATTAGGAAAATTTTTAGACCAGGCATTTTTGCTGATAATAACATCATCTTCTTTAGAAATGTTACCCTGTTCAAGTTCACGTCCTATAATATAACTAGTCATTATTTTAGTTAAACTTGCTGGAGGTAATTTAGTGTGCATTTGTTTTTCTGTAATTACTTTCCCTGAATGATGATCAACTAATATATAGCCTTTAGCTGCAATTGTTGGAGCATCAGGTACTATAATATGGGCAGTAACTAATGCTGAAAAAAGAAAAGTAGAAATGCTATAAACAGATTTTATTAAAGTGATTTTTTTCATAATTAACATGAGTATATTGGTTAGCTAGTAATTATTAAGTTTGCATTGTATTCTAACAGAAATAATATTTGAAACTAGTATTGGTTTTTACTTAGATTAACAATTATATTTTTTTATGAATGCTGAGTGATAACCAAGTACTTTTACTTGCTCTAAAGTTTTTTGAGTTAATATATAATTGTTAAACGGTCCTAAAAAAAATCGAAATGTTCTTTTATTGTGTGTGATAAAATTGTCTATTAATAATCTATTTTTCAATTTTTCAGATAAATTTTTTAAATATTGTTTATCTTGTGATGCAGCCAGTTGGATTACATAAGAGCATTTTGTTTTTTGTTGCATATCTTTAGGAGGTGCATCTATAGTTATTGCTTCAATAACTACATTAGCAACACCAGATTTTATCATATCTAATTTAGATGCAGATGCATAACTTAAATCAATAATGCGATTTTTCAGAAATGGTCCCCGATCATTAATTCGTACGATAGTTGATTTACCATTATCTAAATTGATAACTTTAACATAACTTGGAATTGGCAATGTTTTATGCGCTGCTGACATAGAGTACATATCGTATACTTCACCATTTGCAGTTAAGTGACCATGGAATTTTTCCCCATACCAAGAAGCTATTCCTCGTTCAGAAAAATCTTTAGTATTTTTTATAATTAAATAACTATTGCCATTTAAGGTATAATTTTTATTTCCAGCTATACTATATAATTCATATCTTGGGACTACGTCTTCAATATGGTGGAGTGATATAGGTTTTTTAGGAGCCAGATCATTATCAATACTATATCGGGATCTAGAGTGTAAACAGCCAGATAAAAGTAATATTTCTATTATAGTAATAAGTAAAAAAAAATATTTTTGTTTCATATTAATCTATTATATAATTTTTGAAAAAGCGTTTTTATGTGTAGAAATTGACATTAAAATGCCAAAACCAGACATTAACGTGACCATTGATGTACCACCATAACTAACTAGTGGTAAAGGAACACCCACTACAGGTAGAATTCCACTTACCATACCAATATTAACAAACACATAAAAGAAAAAACTTAGTATAATACTGCCGGTAATCATACGACCAAATGCAGTTTGTATATTGCTTGCTAGATAAAGTCCTCGACCAATAATAAATAGATAGATAAAAAAAAGACCTAAAATACCAACTAACCCCCATTCTTCAGCAATTACGGCAAAAATAAAATCTGTGTGGCGCTCTGGAAGAAAATCTAGTTGTGATTGTGTTCCTTGTAACCAACCTTTACCTAAAATACCACCAGAACCAATTGCAATTTTGCTTTGAATAATATGATAACCAGCACCAAGAGGATCATACTCTGGATTAAATAAAGTTCTTACTCTCGTTTTTTGATATTCTAGCATTAAGAAAAACCAAAGTATTGGTAAAAATGCAGCTATGCTCAATAATGTAGCTGCAATAATTTTCCAACTTATACCTGAGAGAAAAATAACAAACATTCCCGATGCAGCAATTAGCATAGAAGTACCCAAGTCTGGTTGTTTAGCAATTAGCATTGTAGGAACAAAAACTATTATTAATGAAATTAATAAAGTATAAAATGTTGGAGGAAAGGTTTTATTTCCTATAAATCGAGCAATCATAAGTGGTACAGCTAATTTTAAAAGTTCTGAAGGTTGAAAACGAACAAATCCAAGATTAAGCCAACGCTGTGCTCCTTTAGTTGCTTCACCTAAAAGAAGTACTCCAAATAATAAAACAATACCAACAACAAACATTAATGGAGCAATAGATTCATAAGTTTTTGGTGATATCTGTGCTAAAAACAGCATAATTCCTAGTGATAATAGAATTCTTATCAATTGACGAACCATTATAGCTAAGTTTTGTCCACTAGCACTATACATAACAATAAGACCAAAACTTATAAGTAATAGAATCCCAAGAAATAGTAGAAGATCAATATGTAATTTTTGAAAAACAGTCCTTTTTGGACCATGTAGTGTATTTAGTTGCATTATTATTAGTCTTTAAGATCTTTTTCTTTTCCTAAAATAGCACGATCAAATATTTTTCTAACAAATGGGCCGGCATGACTAGAACCACCTCCAGCATTTTCTAAGACTACAGTAACAATAAATTTAGGTTTTTTAAAAGGTGCAAAACCAGTAAATAAAGCATGATCACGTAAATGTTCTTCTAAATCTTCAGCTTTATATTCTTCATTTTCAGAAAGAGTAAATACTTGTGCAGTACCAGATTTTCCAGCACTTAAATATTTTGTATTTTTGAATGCCTTTCTAGCTGTTCCTTTTTTTCCGTGGTTTACAAGTTTCATCCCATCAGCTGCAATATTCCAATATTGTTTAGGTATACCTTTGATTGATGGATAGGTTTTGATTTTAGAAATTTTGGTTAAATTAGAATTATGGTCACTATCAATTATTGTCCGTAGTAAATGCGGAGCCATTACTTTGCCATGATTAACTAATATTGAAGTAGCCTTAGAAATTTGTATTGGAGTAGCAGTCCAGTAGCCTTGTCCAATTCCAACTGGAATAGTATCACCTTGATACCATGGGGCGTTGTAGCGATCCATTTTCCATGCTCGAGTTGGCATGTTCGCTTTACTTTCTTCATAAATATCGATGCCAGTATATTTTCCAAAACCAAACATCATCATCCATTTTGAAATTTTATCAATACCCATAGTATAAGCAATTTGATAAAAGAAAGTATCTACTGATTCTTCAATTGCCTTAGAAATATTTACTTCACCATGTCCAAAACGTAACCAATCTCTAAATGGTTTAGCATTAGAATTTGGAATGTTCCAGTACCCTGGATCATTTCTAGTTGTAGTTGGCGTAATAATCCCTTCCTCTAGTGCTGCAATTGATATGAATGGTTTTATTGTAGAAGCTGGTGGATATATGCTAAGAGTTGCACGATTTACCAATGGCCTATTTTTATTATCAATAAGAGAACTGTATATTTTATTGGATATACCATGTACGAATAAGTTTGGATTATAACTTGGACTTGAAACCATGGCAAGTATACTATTATCACTAGGATTTAGTACAATAGCAGCACCTTTCCTTCCATTAAATAATCTATATATGTATAGCTGAAGTTCAATATCTAGGTTTAGAATAATATTTTTACCTGGGATTGCTGGGACATGTTTTAAAATTCGAATAACATTTCCTTGACTATTAACTTCTACTTTTTGGTAACCTGAAGTTCCATGAAGAATTTCTTCATAATACCGTTCAATTCCAACTTTACCAATATTTCTTGTTGCTTGATAATTGGTATTTTTCCCTTCACGAATAAGTTTTTTCATATCTTCTTCATTAATTCTTGATATATAACCTATTATATGGGTTACTCCTTCTCCGTATGGGTAGTAACGTTTAAGACTAGCATTTACTGAAACTCCAGGGTATTTATGTTGATTAACAGAAAATTTAGCAACTTGTTCTGGTGTTAATTGAGTTAATAATGGTATTGATTTGAATCTTAGATTTTGATTTTGTCGCTGTTCTTTTTTAAATGCTTTAATATGTTCAGAAGTGATTTGAGGGAAAATTTGTTGTTGTTTTGCAATCGTATAATCTATATCTTTAACTTTTCCTGGTACAATTTCTAGTTGAAACACAGGACGATTTTCTGCAAGTAAATTACCATTTCTATCAAAAATTAACCCCCTATTAGGTGAAATAGGTACAATTTTAATTCTATTATCATTAGATCGGGTTTGATAATCTTGATATTGATTGATCTGAATATCATATAGGTTCAATAATAATAAACATGTTAATAGTAGAATAACAATAAAAGATACTATGGAAGATTTTTTAAAATATTGTAGTTCTATTTGATAGTCACGAATTGTCGTGCGTTTACGTAACATATGAATCTCGATGAAAATAACAGATATCAGTGGTTTACAATCTGCTTTCAGCAGATTTTTTTATTACTTGAACAATAATCAAGATATAGTAGATGTAGTCTAATTCCAATTATTTTTTATATGTATATTCACTTATATATGGACAGTTTTACACTAAGTTCCTGTAATATAGACCAAGGAGATACATAGTGTTGAACTGTAGTTTTAGTTGCCATTTCACATTGTATAAGCAATTTTATCTGCATTTTGAGAATACTAAAGGAAAGTCTTGACAGTGCAGAAATATAAACATGGTGTTTAGAACGCCATATTTTATGTTTATCAAAAACTTGCATTAAAGTTGAGTTGTTAAGCTCATATTTCATTTGTAATAATTTTAATAGCTCTTTTTGAATAATTCTAATAAGAACGATTGCTTCTATACCTTCATTTTTTAATTGTCGAAGAATGCGTTGAGCTCGATTCGGTTTTGCTAAAAGTAAGGCATCAATCCAATGAAAAGAAGAAAAATGGTTGCAATGACTAAGCGATTCTTTTAATCGAGTTTCGTTGATTTTACAGTCTGGGTAAATTAACATAAGCTTTTCTAAGCTTTGAGAAAGCGCAAATAGATTACCTTCATACCATTGAGCTAGCATTTTTATAGTTTGGTTATCTACTTTTAAACCGAGTACTTTGCATCTAGCTTGAATAAATTGAGGGAATTGATGAATATCAGGCGTAAAGCAATGTATAAAACAACATTTAGATGTAAGTGGATTCAAGCATTGCTGGTTTTCTTTCAGTTTAGACAGTATTTTTCTGTGTATAATTAATAGAATATCATTATTCATCATTTTAATTAAGGTATTTACTTCTCTATTAATTTCTTCTTTTTTTTCGCAAATTTCTAGTTCAATAATACGTTTATTTGATAAAAGACTAAATGATTGACAATAATTAAACACTTGATTCCAATCTAGTTGACGTTCGATCTTAAAATATTGAAATTCATTAAAACCAACTTTTTTTGCTTTTTGATGAATTGCTTTTCGAGATTCTTCAATCAATAATGGTTCATTACCAAGTAATAAATAGATAGAGTAAAGTTGTTTATTTAAGCATTGTTGTAATTTATTTGCTTCAACTCTCATTATAGGTTGGTAATCCCTTTTTTTTATTTGCATTAATATTAGCTTTTAAACTAGCTATTTGACGTATAATTTGAATTGCAGTTAATTGATATATTTCGTTTTTAATCATGTTTTTTTTTACTAAGTTAGCTAATGGTGTAAAAGAATTATCTAGATAGCTACGAGTTACTCTTGTAGACAAAGTTTTAGATGTTAATCCAGGAATTGTAATATTGTACTTGGTTAAAAAAGTTAGTTCCATCTCTGCAATATGCATATTTTGATATAGAGATAAGTTTTGATTATTTATTGTTCCACTAAGTATATGTAAACTAGGTATATTAGTTTCTTCTGGAACAATAAGAATTTTGTTTATACGTAATTGTTCTTTTAGTGCACGAGTAAATGTACTGTCTTGATTATAACTTATTAAAGATATTTTATTGAATGTTTCTGAAGATAGTTCATTATTACGGAAATGGAAACCACAAGCAGAAATTATATTTGTAGTTAAAACAATACAAATTATTTTTAATACAACGGAATACATCGTATGCTAACTTCTTTTATTAGAATTTAATTATGCTCTGTTTTGATAGTGATTTTTTACATTGTAATTGTATATGCTGATAAAGATCATATAGATAAGTATGTTAGTCTGTTACGATATTTATAAGTTTATTTGGAATATAAATTAGTTTATTGATACTCTTAGTATTAATAAACTTAACAATGTTTTTATGATTTAAAATTAACTGCTCTACTTGTTCTTTACTCGAATTAGCGGAGACGATTAGATTTGCACGTAATTTCCCATTTACTTGAGCTACGATAGTGATCGTATCATCTTCTATTAATGCTTTTTCATCAACTTTTGGCCATTTGGCTAAATCTATATCAGAGTTATCTAGTTTATTCCATAATTCATAAGAAATATGTGGAGTGATTGGATATAGCATAAGCACAATTGCTTTTAGACCTTCATCAAGAATAATACGATCTTGCATATTATCTTTAGGAGATCTACTTAGTTGGTTCGCTAGCTTCATAATTGCTGCAATAGCAGTATTAAATGTCTGTCTTCGTTCAATATCATCATTAACTTTAATAATAGTCCTATGTATAGCGCGGCGTGTTTTTTTTTGATTACTAGAGAGTTTAGCAACTTTTCCTATTTCAATAGGGCCTCTTTTTATATGTTCTCGTACTAATTTCCACATGCGATTAAGGAAGCGATTAGCTCCTTCAACACCAGATTCGCGCCACTCGAGTGTCATTTCAGCTGGAGAAGCAAACATTATAAATAAACGAACAGTATCAGCACCGTATTTATCTACCATTTGTTTTGGATCTACACCATTTTTTTTAGATTTTGACATTTTAATCATGCCTGAATGTTCAATTTTTCTGCCTTTTTTATCAATAATTTGTCTAATAACTCCTTTGTTATCACGTTTTATTGTAAGTTCAGAAGGTTTAACCCATTCCTTATTACCTTTATCATTTTTGTAAAAAAATGCATCAGATAAAACCATGCCTTGACATAACAGTCGTTTAAATGGCTCATCAGATGTTACGTAGCCATTATCACGTAGCAATTTATGAAAGAAACGAGCATACAGTAAATGCATACAGGAATGCTCTATCCCACCAATATATTGGTCTACTGGTAACCAATAGTTTGCTTTATCTGATTCAATAATATCATTGGCTTTTGGAGAACAATGACGGGCATAGTACCAAGATGATTCCATAAAAGTATCAAAAGTGTCAGTTTCACGTATTGCAGATTGACCTTTTAAAGTTGTTTTAGCCCAGTTAGAATCTTTATTATATGAAGTGTTTATATTTTTCATTATTACTTCTTCAGGAAGAATCACTGGTAGATCTTCAGTAGATACTGAATGAATTTTACCATCTTCTGTAGTTAACATCGGAATAGGAGCTCCCCAGTAACGTTGACGAGAAACATTCCAGTCACGCAATCGGAAGTATACAGTTTGTTTTCCTTTACCTTCTAGTTTAAGTTTTTCTAAAATTGCATTAGATGCTTCGAAGGAAGTAAGGCCATTGAATTCGCCTGAATTAAATAAGATGCCTTTTTTTGTGTACGGTCTCTTACGAGTATATGTTTTTTTTCCATTTTCTGGTCTAATTACTGGAGTGATCGCTAATCCATATTTAATCGCGAATTCATAATCACATTGATTATGAGCTGGTACTGCCATTATTGCACCTGTTCCATAGTTCATGAAAACAAAATTAGTTACATAAATAGGTATTTCACGACCATTTAATGGATGAATAGCTTTTAAGTTAGTGAACATTCCTTTTTTTTCCATTTTTGCTAATTTAGCTTCAGCTAATGTACTAGTATTAAACAGTTTTTTAATAAATGTAGATAAATTACAGTCAGTTTTTGATATTTTTTCAGCTAATGGATGTTCCGTAGAGATAGCGATATAGGTTACCCCCATGATAGTGTCAAGGCGTTTGGTAAATATTTTTAGTATCGTTTTTTTGTTTTTTATTGGAAAAAAAAGTTCGGTTCCTTCAGAACGACCAATCCAGTTACGTTGCATAGATCTTACCATTTCAGGCCAACCGTCAAGATATTCTAAACTATTGAGGATTTCTTCTGCATATGTGCTAATTTTGATAAACCATTGAGGGATTTTTTTTTGTTTAATAGGAGTATCACAACGCCAACATAGTCCTTGTTCTGCTTGTTCATTTGCTAGAACAGTCTGATCATTTGGACACCAGTTTACTAATGCAGTTTTTTTATAGACTAAATTTTGTTTATACAGCATAACAAAAAATTTTTGTTCCCATTGATAATACTCAGGTGTACATGTTGAAAATTCTCGATTCCAATCGTAACTAAATCCTAAACGTTTAAGTTGTTTTCTCATGTATTGAATATTTTTATAAGTCCATTTAGAAGGTGCTATATTATTTTTAATTGCCGAATTTTCTGCTGGTAAACCAAAAGCATCCCAACCAATTGGCTGCATTACATTTTTTCCTTGCAATCGTTGGAAACGAGATATTACATCACCAATAGTATAGTTGCGTACATGTCCCATATGAAGTTTACCGCTTGGGTAAGGAAACATTGATAGACAGTAAAATTTTTCTTTATTTAAATCTTCTTTAGCTACAAAGGTTTTATTATTTTCCCAGTGTTTTTGAACTTTTTCTTCAATATGATGTGGATTATATTGCTCTTGCATTTAGTAGAATCCGATCTGTTTGGAATTTATTAGTATGGAATAGGATAGAGTTTTTTACTCAGAACATCTAAAGTTAGGTAATATAGTAATACTATATTTTACTTTCAAAAGAAACAAGTCTATTAGATCTGAATATTACTTGAAATGAGCTATTTGCTTTAGATTAGGAGCATATTGTTTAAAGAAACTAACAAATAAACTTAGAAATACTAATATATATAAAGGCCAAGAACCTATAAACGTATAAGGTGTTTTTCCGTACGTTGAAGTTAATTCTGTTTTAAGCACTGCTGTTTTAAATTGAGCAATTTTTTTTATAATATTACCATTATGATCAGTTATTGCTGTGATTCCGTTATTGGTGGCGCGAATTAAGGGTTTTCCTAGTTCTTTAGCTCGCATTCGAGCAATATTCATATGTTGAAATGGCCCTATTGAGTCTCCAAACCAAGTATCATTTGAAAGGGTAAGAATAAAGTCTGTATCATTTGTGATATTTTTTCTTAGTCTTTCATTAAAAATAATTTCATAGCAAAGTGCTGGAGCCATATATGTGCCATTAATATTTATGTTCTTTTGAATAAAATTACCTTGGCTAAAAGAGGACATAGGTAAATTTAAAATTGCTCCAAATGGTTTTAAAATATTTCTAAATGGAATAAATTCACCGAAAGGAAGTAAGTGATATTTATTATAACGTTGATTTGAATTACGATCATATTTTTCTGGTTTTTCATTTCCAATTACCAATATGCTATTATAATGCTTAATCTTATCTTCACTTCGACTTAGTATACCAGTGATAATTGAACTATTATGAGTTTTTGCAGATAGATCTAGGTATTGAAGGAATAAAGGAATTTCATCTTCAAAAGCTGGAATTGCAGCTTCTGGCCAAATAATTATATCTGAATCCCAATTTTTTTGAGTTAAATCAGTGTATTGAATAATTGTTGGCCATCGTTGATTGGGCAACCATTTAGTAGTTTGATCTATATTGCCTTGAATGAGAGCAATTTTAGTTACGTTATTAGGATTTACTGTTACCCAATCTATGTTATTTAGAATACATCCAGTCATCATAGCTACAATTGGGATTAGTAAGGTTATCCAAACTTTTTGTATAATAGAAAATGCTATGGATGAAGAGCAAAGAATAACTATAAATGTTATAAATTCTACTCCTCCTAAAGGAGCAAAGTTAGCTAGTGGAGATTCAATTTGACTATATCCTAGCCACAGCCAAGGAAAACCAGTCATTATCCAACCCTGTAACCAATCAAAAATTAACCAAAGTGAAGGTATCGCTAAAAAAAAACGTATCTTATTATTTTTTGAAAAAAACTTATTTAATGTCCAAGAAAAGAAAGCAGAATAAGTAGAGAGATAAGCAATTAGTAATATTACTAAAAAAAGACTAGTAAATTTATTCATGTCACTAAAATTGTAAATGCTAGAATGTATCCAGCTTATGCTTGTTGAAAATTCTCCTATACCCCATGCATAACCAATTAATAGTGCTAATTTTTCAGAACATTTATTTAGAAGTAAAAATAGAAATAAAGGGCTAATAATAGCAAGAGGCCAATTTTTGTATGGAGAAAAAGATAAAGTTACTACCATTCCAACAAAAGCAGCTGAAATAGTTTTCACTAGCAAAGTAGTTAGGTTTGAGGTCATGTTTTATTTTATAATTTAAGGAGTTGTTTTAGATAATTTTATTGATGGTTCTTTTTCAGGAATAGTAACTTGTAGTTGTATCACACGTCTGTTATTGGCTGATGTAATTTTAAAGCTATAATTATCAATTATTATCACTTCTCCACGGGATGGTAAATGCCCTAATGCTGTCATTACTATACCACCTATTGTATCGACTTCATCATCACTGAAATGGGTGCTGAACATATTATTAAATTCATCAATAGTAGTTAATGCTTTTACAGAAAATGTTCGCTTGCTTAATTTTTTGATTTTTACTCCTTCTTCATTGTCAAATTCATCTTCAATTTCACCAACAATTTCTTCAAGGATGTCTTCAATTGTAACTAAACCTGAAACTCCACCAAATTCATCTACAACAATAGCCATATGATATCGTTCTTTACGAAATTCTTTAAGTAAGCGATCAACACGTTTGCTTTCTGGAACTACCACAGCAAGACGTATGACTTGCTCTATATTAAAATTAGGACTATTTGAACCTAAATATTTAAGTAAGTCTTTAGCTAATAGTATACCCTCAACATGATCTTTATCTTCACTAATTATTGGATATCTAGAATGTTGCGCATTAGTAATTAATGCTATTAGTGTATCTAAATCATTGTTTTTATCTATAGTAACCATTTGTGATCTCGGGATCATAATATCCCGTACTCGCATTTCTGAAATTTGAATAACACCTTCTAACATATCACGCGTGTCATGATCAATTATATTATTTTTTTCTGAATCACGAATTGTATCTACTAACTTTGAAAGATCTTCAGATTTACCTTGAAAAATACTTAGGATTTTAAAGAAAGATTCCCTATTCCAATTAGTAAATTTTAATTTCTTTTTTTCAGTGGAAAAGGATGAGTTATCTTCGTTCATTATTCTCTCTAAAGTTTAAATACTCTTATTTAAAGCATTATGTTTAATATAAATTTATTCCCTTACTTTGTATTATTAGAGGTACGGGTCTGCAAAGCCTATTTTTTTTATAATAGTTGTTTCTAGAAATTCCATTTTTTTAGCTTCATTATCCTTGATGTGATTATAACCTAATAAATGCAGGCTTCCATGTATAATCATATGAGCCCAGTGAGCCATTAAAGGTTTATTTTGTTGAATGGCTTCTTGTTCGACTACTTGTCTACAAATTACTACATCACCTAATAGGTTTGATTTTATATTGAGAGGAGCTACAAAAGGAAACGAGAGTACATTAGTTAATGTTTTTTTCCCTCTATATTGATAATTTAAATTTTGGATTTCTTTTGAGTCTACAATGCGAATGGTGATTTCGCTATAAGGTTCTATTATCAAAGCTGTTAACCATAGATAAATAGTGCGTTTAGAAGGAAGTCCATTATTGTTTTTAACAGCTAATTGTAGATCGAGTTTGATTGTCATTGCTTGTTTTCACTTTCATTTCAAGAAATTTATGCTGGTGTTCTAATTGTTTTAAATTATTTATCAATAAATAATTTATTGATTACAACCACTCATTAACCAAAACATCATTGGTTAATGAGTTTACCCTGAAGAGAATGTGATAATATATCTGTAATTTTCACATCAATAAATTGACCAATCAAATCTAAAGAACCTTTAAAGGTCACAACGCGATTATTTTCTGTTCGAGCACATAAATAGTCAGAAGATTTTTTAGATAAACCTTCCACTAGTACTCGTTGTTTAGTATTAAGCATACGATTAGAGTAGTTAATTGCTTGATTATTAATTGTTTTTTGTAGTTTATATAATCGATTTTTTTTAACTTGTTCAGGGATATCACACGGATAAGTCGACGCAGGTGTTCCAGGACGAGGTGAGAAAATAAAACTGAAACTCATATCAAAATTGATATCTTTTATAAGTTTCATCGTATCTTCGAAATCTTTATCTGATTCGCCAGGAAATCCAACAATAAAATCAGAGCTGATCTGTATATTTGGGCGAACTTCACGCAGTTTTCTAATAATAGATTTATATTCAATAACAGTGTGTGAGCGTTTCATCATAGTTAATATTTTATCACTACCACTTTGTACTGGTAAGTGTAAAAAACTGGCAATTTTAGGTGTGTCTTCATAAACAGCAATAATATCATCAGTGAATTCTATTGGATGGCTTGTAGTAAAACGAATACGTTCTATTCCTCGAATTGAAGCTACTAAACGTAAAAGTTCTGCAAATGAACAAATCTTACCGCTATGAGTTAATCCTCTATAGGCATTAACATTTTGTCCCAATAAATTTATTTCACGTACCCCTTGTTCTGATAATTGATTAATTTCAAAGATTATATTATCTATTGGACGACTCACTTCTTCACCACGAGTATATGGCACTATGCAATAACTGCAATATTTTGAACATCCTTCAATAATAGATACGAAGGCTGTGGCATTTTTTGTACGAGGAGCAGGTAAACTATCAAATTTCTCAATCTTGGGAAATGAAATATCTATGATAGGTATTTTATTATTCATAGATTCTTCAATCATTTTAGGAAGCCGATGTAATGTTTGTGGACCGAAAATGATATCAACGAATGGTGAACGTTTTCGAATATTCTCTCCTTCCTGCGTGGCAACACATCCACCAACACCTATAATTAGACCTTGTTTATTGTTTTTTAGCTTTTTCCAACGTCCAAGTTGGTGAAAAAGCTTTTCCTGTGCTTTTTCTCTGATAGAACAAGTGTTTAGTAGTAATACATCTGCTTCATCTGGTCTTTCAGTTAATTCATAATTGTTGCTGACATTAAGTAGATCAATAATTTTTGATGAATCGTATTCATTCATTTGACAGCCCCAGGTTTTAACTAGAAGTTTTTTGTTCATTTTATTCCCATTTTAATTTCAATTTATTATAAGCATAATATGTATAAAGTTATAAAAAATAAATTTTTTGATAACTCTAAATTGTTTCGTGTGATATGTTGATTGTTATGTTCTAAATAATTAAGTGGTATAATTAAAATTAAAACTTATTATAGCAAAAGTTCTGAATTGAAAATGACTCATTATGATATAATTGTAATTGGCAGTGGTATGATTGGTACTGCTGTTGCATTAGGTTTTGCCAAGCAAGGTCGCCAGGTTATGATAGTTGAACATTATCAATTAGATAAATTTATAGCTAATCAACCGATGGACCTTCGAGTTTCTGCTATTTCTCAGGCATCAGTACAATTATTAAAGCAAATTGGTGCTTGGGATACAATTATGGATATGAGAGTATGTCCTTATCGTCGATTAGAAACCTGGGAGTTTTCAGAGAATCGACTTTGCTTTGATAGTCAAATTATGGGTTTATCCCAGCTCGGTTATATTATAGAGAATCGAATAATTCAATTAGGTTTGTTAGAACAATTTTCTAAATATGAAAATTTAGTGATTTCTTGCCCTGACAAGCTTAAACACATAGAATTCAATAGCTCTAATAATAGAGTATTTTTAGAATCCGGAAAAAAACTTATAGCTAAATGGGTTATTGGTGCTGATGGTAGCCATTCTTTAGTTAGAAAATTAGCTAATATTAGAATTATTGCTTGGGATTATCGACAATATTGTCTTTGTATTAATGTAAAGACTGAATTATCTCAGCAAGATATTACTTGGCAGTATTTTACTTCTAGCGGTCCTCGCTCATTTTTGCCACTATGTGGGAACCATGCCTCATTGGTTTGGTATGATTCACCAAATCGTATTAAAGAACTGTTTTCTATGAATTCAAAGCAATTATGTCTTGAAATTATGGAACATTTCCCTAAAAATCTTGGAAAGATCCAAGTATTGGAAAAAGGGTTTTTCTCTTTATTAAGGTCCCATGCTCGGAAATACTTAAATAAAAGGTGTGTATTGGTTGGTGATGCAGCTCATACAATTCATCCTTTAGCTGGTCAAGGAGTTAATATGGGTTTCAAAGATGTTTCTTCTTTATTAAAAATAAGTGATAAAGTTAAAATAGATGAAGTTTTGTTTTCACAATATGAGGAGCAACGACGATTTGATAATTTACTAATGCAAAATGGTTTAGAATTACTTTATCAAGGGTTTGGCAATGATATTTTACCATTAAAAATTGCGAGAAATGCTATGATTAAGTTTATTGATAGTTCAAAAATTATTAAGAAACGGGCACTAAGGTATGCTTTAGGTCTATAAACGATATGAATTCATAGTCTTAAAAAGCTAGTAGAACATACGTAACTACAATCTAAAACAGTGCTCCACTAGCTTTTTAACGTGTTTCATGTTAATAAAATATTATTTACATATTACATGTAATATTGAAGTTTCACCGACAATTACAGGACCAGAAAATTTATGCAATTTTTTGATTTTATCCATATTAGAAATAACGACTGGAGTTAAAGTAGACTTAGCTTGTTTTTCTAGAAATGGCAAATCGAATTCAATAATTGTTTCCCCCGCTTTTACCAATTGTCCTTCTCGTGCTATACGTTTAAAGCCTTTACCTTTTAATTCAACTGTATCAATTCCAAAGTGAACAAATAGCTCAATACCATTGTTAGATTTAATAGAAAAAGCATGATTTGTCTCAAAGATTTTACCAATAATACCGTCAACTGGAGATGTCATTTCTTCATTAATAGGTTTAATAGCAATGCCGTCACCAACAACTTTTTCAGCAAAAACAACATCTGGTACATCTTCTATATTTACAAGATTGCCAGATAGAGGTGCAATTATTTCAGTAAAATTAACATGTTCACTACTATCTGATACCAGGTTTTTTATCTTGTTTAAAAAACTCATTATGTCATGTTCCTCCCAATGTTTATTTTTTCCCCTAGCATATTTCTTATGATTTAATATTAGTAGATTTATCTGAGTTTTTTAGATATAAATTGTTCCGTATAAGTTTTAATCTCATTAGATGTTGAGAAAGAAAGGATATCCTTTGCCATTGTCTTCATTTCTTTAAATTTTAAATTTCGGATAACATTTTTTACTCTTGGGATAGAAGTTGCACTCATTGAGAACTCATTCAATCCCATACCTAGTAATAGTGGTGTTGCTTGTTCATTTCCTGCCAGTTCACCACACATACCAGTCCATTTACCTTCAGAATGAGAAGCATCAATCACTTGTTTGATCATAGTTAGTACTGCTGGTGATAATGGATCGTATAAATGCGATACTGACTCATTTCCTCGATCAACCGCCAATGTATATTGAGTTAAATCATTTGTTCCAATAGAAAAAAAATCAACTTCCTTTGCTAGGTGCGATGAAATAGCTACAGCAGCTGGAGTTTCAATCATTATACCAATTTCAATTTTTCTATCAAATCTATACTTTTCACTGCAAAGCTCTACTTTATACTCTTCAATTGCTTTTTTAAGCTCACGAATTTCTTCAACAGAGATAATCATAGGAAACATAATTCGTAATTTCCCATATATGGAGGCGCGTAGAATGGCACGTAATTGATCACGTAAAATATTACGATGATTTAAACTAATTCGTATAGCACGTAGTCCTAGAAATGGATTCATTTCTTTTGGTAGATCCATGTACGCTAAATCTTTATCACCACCAATATCCATAGTTCGGATAACTACTGATTTTCCATTCATTAATTTTGCAACTTGCTTGTATGCTATATATTGCTCCTCTTCAGTTGGAAAAGAATTACGGTCCATAAATAAAAACTCAGTACGATATAAGCCAATACCTTCAGCTCCATTATCAACTATATTATCACATTCCTTAGGACTTCCTATATTGCCACATATTTTTATTCTATGATTATCTAAAGTTTTGGCTGGAAGAGTTTTTAATTTTGTTAATTTTTCTTGTTTTTCTATAAATATATTTTTGATTGTTTTTGCTTCATAAAGTTCACTTTCAGATGGGTTTATAATAATTTTATTATTTATAGCATCAAGTATTAGTATATCACCAGTCTTGACTTGTTCTGTAATATTATTAGTGCCAACAATAGCTGGTAGTTCTAGAGAACGAGCCATAATTGAAGTGTGTGAAGTAGAACCACCAATATCACAGATAAATCCTATGACGTAATTTAAATTGATTTGTGCTGTTTCAGAGGGAGTAAGATCATGTGCTACTAAAATAACCTCTTCTTTGATGTCACATAAAGATATAATATCGCTACCTTGAACATTTTTTATAAAACGTTTTTTTATATCGCGAATGTCTATCGCACGTTCCTGTAAATATGTATCTTTTAAAGATTCGAGTGTAGATGCTTGTTTTTCAAAAACGGTGTGAATAGCATTATCAGCATGCATTTTATCTTGTTCAATAAGTATCAGAATCTCTTGTTCTAATTCTTCATCTTCAAGAAGCATGATATGACCTTCAAAGATTGCTTCTTTTTCTCCACCAAATGTTTCAAGTGCTTTTTGCTTGATCGCTTTTAATTGTGATGAAGATTTATTACGTCCGTCAAAAAAGCGTTGAATTTCAACTTTAATTTGATCGTTTGAGATAGAGCGTGTATTAAGGGAAATATCATCTTCTTTGAGGAGTAATGCCTTACCGAAAGCAATACCTGGAGATGCTAGGATGCCTGAAATCATAGCGTTACCTTAAATTGGTTAATTGTATAGACGGTAGAGAATGTAAAATACTAACTACGAGGTATATACATTTTTTCTATTTTTATTTAGCATAGCTAAAATACCTTTATTAGAAATGAGTTTTATATACATTGAAAAAAAGTCTAGTGTAGCTTGTTTACTAGATTGGCTAAATGCTCTACAGCTTGCTGAGCTTGTGGTCCTTCTGCTGCAATAGTTAATTCAGTTCCTTTTACTAATCCAAGAGTTTGTAGTTTAAATAGGCTTTTAGCACTAGCACTTCTTCCATTAGAAGTTACAGTAATATTTGCATCAAATGATTTAGCTTCTTTAACAAATTGCGCAGCAGGACGAGTGTGAAAACCGTTTTCGGCAGTGATTTCTACTTGTTTCTCATACATTATTATATACCCCGATTGATTTTAAATTTAGCTCTCTTAAATAAGCTAGTTCCTTCTTACTTTAAATTTAGCTCTCTTAAATAAGCTAGTTCCTTCTTACTTGGCGGAAGAGTAGCATATTTTATAATTAAAACTACTATTTGTTTTAGGTTTCGAAAGTAGTAATATTTAGTACTATTGTAAGCCTATAATGATTTATCATGTTTATTTAAAATTGTAAAAAAATTAATGCCGATGCTACGTCACAGAAGGTAAAAAAACACTTAAACTTGTTAATTTCTTTTAGAAGTAATCTATTAACTATAGGTTTCTTTTACTTTGGTATTTCAAATTTTCATAAAGATAATAACCATTTTTTCAAGAAATTTCAGTTTTTAATCAAAAGTGAAGTTGATTATATAATATAGTTTTGTATAGTCATAACTCTTATGCATTGTTTATTACTATAAATAATTTGATAATCATTAAATCAGATATGAAAGATATGTATATACTTAGCATACTATTTAGCAATAAAAATTAGTTGTAATTAAATTTGCTTGATTGAGAAAATATTTAGAACTTTATTTAAAGATAGGTAGAGCAAGAGTCGATAGATTAGCGATATCTGATTTCCAATTTTGTAGCGTTGTAATTATAATTTTCTATTTCATATATTGTTTTTTACCTATACTATAAAAGTTAGAAATTGCTTTTGAATCAATTTCATAAAGCAAAAAACATATGGAAGAAGGAAATGCACGAATTGCGATTAGTACTTATTGTTGTTGGCGCACTAGCTATAATTGGTTTATTAGTGCATGGTTTTTCAACGAAAAAAGGGACTCGTATTAGATTTTATAATCGGTCAATCATCAATTTGAGTAATACAACTAAAAAGAAAGGGAAAGGAACAGTTTTATCACAAGTACATAATACTAATCATAAATCTAAAGTAAAAAAACCTAATGCTTCAAAATCGTTGGAGTTAAGTCCATCTGTAGAAACTATTCAAAATACTCCTTTTTCAGATATTCTTAATACTCCATCTGTTCAAGATACCTCAGAATCTGATGTTGAGGTAATTATTATAAATGTTCACTCTCTTGGTGATAAACCTTTCATTGGTAGAACACTATTTGCAAGCATAGAAAGGAATGGTCTCTTGTATGGTGATATGGATATTTTCCATCGTTATTCCGATTTATCTAAGAATAGTAAGTCATTGTTTAGTGTTGCTAACATGATAAAACCAGGAACATTTAAGAACGTTGACTTCAATACTTTTAAGACTCCTGGACTTTCTTTTTTTATGACTTTGCCTTGTTTTTGGGAAGCACATCAAAATTTTAAACTCATGCTAAAAACTGCTCAGCAAGTTGCTGATGACTTAGGGGGTAACGTATTAGATGATTCACGCAACTTAATGACTCCAGACCGTTTGCTAGCTTATAGAAAGCAAATTCAAGATTTCAAAATTACAATGCAAGCTAAATAGTAATTATTTCTAGTATTTATTTTTGTTTAGAGAAGTTATTTTAAACTTAGAGTAATTTATGTCTCAATCAATAAAATCTAAATTAATTCGATTAAAAAAAGCCTTACACCATCATTCCTTATGTTATCACTTAAAAGATTCTCCTGAAATTTCGGATGCTGAGTATGATTTTTTAATGCAAGAGCTTTTAAATATTGAAAAAAAAAATCCTAACTTAATCACTATAGATTCTCCTAGTCAAAGAGTTGGTTCTCCAGAATTAAATAAATTTAATAAAACAATACATGAAATAGAGATGTTATCTTTAGAAAATGTTTTTAATGAACAAGGACTTAATAGGTTCAATAATCGTTTTCGTGATAAATTTCTTAGTGTAGAAAATTATTGTTGTGAACCAAAAATAGATGGATTAGCAGTAAGTTTATTATATAAAGATGGGATCTTAATTCAAGGTTCAACAAGAGGGAACGGGAAAGTTGGTGAAAATATCACTGAAAATGTCCGAACTATTTCTGAAATTCCTTTAAGACTTAATGGCAATAATTGGCCCTATAGATTAGAAGTTCGTGGTGAAGTTTTTATGAAAAAATCAGGCTTTAAAAAGCTAAATGAAGATGCTGTTCAACAAGGTAAAAAGATTTTTATTAATGCACGTAATGCAGCATCAGGTAGTCTACGTCAGTTAGATTCTAGAATAACAGCTAATCGTCCACTTAGTTTTTATGTTTATGGTGTTGGAGTTATCGAAGGTAGAAGATTATCAAATAGTCACTATCAACGTTTTTTTCAACTTAAGGAATGGGGATTGCCTATCTGTTCTGAAGTACGTCTGATAAATTCTTTAGTTTCGGTAAAAGCTTACTATCAAGATATTTTATATCGTCGGAAAAATCTATCTTATGAAATTGATGGTATTGTTATTAAAATTGATAATATTAAGTTACAAGAGAAATTAGGGAATATTGCTCGTTCGCCACGTTGGGCAATTGCTTATAAATTTCCAGCACAGGAAAAGGTAACATTATTAATCGATATTGAATTTAAGGTTAGTCGAATTGGTACCATTACACCAATTGCTAAATTAGAGCCTGTATTTGTTGGTGGTGTGATGATAAAAAGTGCAACGCTGCATAATATTAATGAAATAATTCGATTGAAAATAAAAATAGGAGATACAGTGGTGATACGACGAGCAGGGGATGTTATCCCTCAGATTGTTTCTGTTGTATTTGAATGTCGTACAAACAAAGAGAAAGATATTGAATTTCCTGTATTTTGTCCAATTTGTGACTCAAAACTTGAACACTTAGAGGGTGGAGCTATTTGTTGTACTGCTGGATTAGCATGTTATGCTCAGCGTGAGGAATTGTTGAAACATTTTGTATCTAGAAAAGCAATGAATATTTATGGTCTTGGTGGTACCCTAATTGCAAAACTTGTTAATAAAGAAATAATTAAAAATCCAGCTGATTTATTTAAACTTTCAAAGGAAATAATTACTAGTTTAGATAACATGGGAGAAAAGTCTGCGATAAATATAATAACAGCGATAGAAAAATCAAAAAAGACCTCTTTAATCCGTTTCATATATGCATTAGGTATTAGAAAAGTAGGGGAAGGAACTGCTAGAATTTTAGTCAAAAATTTCTTTACTTTAGAAAAAATTCAAGTAGCATCGAATGAAATGTTGCTAAAGGTTCCTGGTATCGGTTCTGCAATTGCGAGTTCTATTGTAGTTTTTTTTGCACAAAACGAAAATCAACAGGTTATAAAAGAGTTAATTAAATTAGGTGTGACCTGGCCAGAAGTGGAATTGCAAACAGATAATAAGTTAAAATTAAAAAAAATAAACAAGCAACTTGTTGTAATTACTGGTTTTTTTTATAATTGCTCTCGTAAAAAAATAATATATGCTTTAGAAAAACATGGAATGCTTGTAAAACATACTATTTCTAAGAAAACTGATATATTATTTGTTGGTCAATCACCTAGTTCTAATAAATTGATCAAGGCTAGAAAATTAGGGATACAAATTAAAACTGAACAAGACCTTCTAAAAATTATCCAGTTTAATAACTTTTCAGATTAAAAATGCATATCTATTAATAATAAATAGTAGTTGTTATTTCTTTGTATTCAATATGAATTTTCTGTTACCATCTAATTCCAAGTTATGAAAAAATAATATTTAGAAAATCTTCAGTTCAGAGTTTTTCATTTATTGTTTTTTTGGATAAGTTTTTGGAGTTCACCTTTTTGAAACATTTCTAACATGATATCATAACCTCCGATTAATTTACCTTGAATCCATAATTGTGGGAAAGTAGGCCATTTTGCGTAAGAAGGAAGCAAAGAACGGATATCTGGATTTTGAAGAACGTTTACATGTGAAAATTTTCCTCCACATGCTATCAATATTTCAGATGCCTTAGAAGAAAAACCACATGCTGGAAATTCCGGAGAGCCTTTCATGTAGAGAAGTATTGAATTTGTTGAAATTTGTTGTTTGATTTTTTCGATAGTTTCCATTATTTTCTCTTGTTATTAATTAATTCCTTTAAACAGGTTCATATATAATTTAGTAATTGTTTTAATATAGAAAAAAATACATTATAATCAAAGAAATTCAAATACTAAACATACTATTTCGAAATATAATAACAAAGTACACTGGAGAATTAAACTATGGTATTTAAATTACCGGATCTTCCTTATGAAAAAAAATCTTTGGAACCATATATTTCATCTGAAACGTTAGATTTTCATCATGGAAAACATCATAATACTTATGTAACTAAACTCAACGCTCTTATTTCTGGTACTGAATTTGAGAATAAAACTTTGGAAGAAATAATACAAAATTCTTCTGGTAGTGTTTTTAATAATGCAGCTCAAATTTGGAATCATACATTTTATTGGCACTGTCTAGCACCAAAAGCAGGAGGACAACCGACAGGTTTTTTAGCGAATTCTATCGTTACTACTTTTGGTTCTTTTAAAAAATTTAAACAGGAATTTACTGAATCCGCTATTAATAATTTTGGCTCATCATGGACTTGGTTAGTGAGCAAAACAGATGGTTCTTTAAAGATTATTAATACGTCTAATGCCTTAACTCCATTAAAAGAAAAGGAGACTACTCCGATTTTAACTGTAGATTTGTGGGAGCATGCTTACTATATTGATTATAGAAATGTTCGTTTAGATTATATGAATGCTTTTTGGGCTTTAGTCAACTGGAATTTTGTCGAAAAAAAATTAATTGGTTAATATTTTATCAGGAATAATAGCTCTAGAGCTTTAATATACTACTATAAGATTCATATTTTAAATACAATACTAAATTTCAAGGACAGTTTAGATCTAAACTGTCCTTGAAATTATCGGGTATTTTTCTCATTTATCAGGTTTAGTAACTGGAGAATAAGATTGATTGCTAGCTGTATGGCCTCCTGCACCTTTAGATTGAGAAGGTATAGAAGAAAAACTATTGCTAATAGTTCTTTTAATTTCTTTCTGCTCTCTGAAAAAAATTTGATTTGTACTAGATGTGTTATTTAATTTTTTAGATTTAATTGTTCTTTTATATTGATTTTTATTAGTTTGATTAAAATATATTTTATAACACAACATTATTTTTCCCATAGCTATTTCTGGTGATGAGACTCCACCAAAATATAGGCATCTCTCTTTAGCAAATAAGTTTGTTTGATATTGTTTCTGTTTGTTTTTTTCTGTATTTTTTTTACTTAAGTTCTTACGATGTTCTTTTTCTGAAGTCATCTTTCTTTCTGCTTGAGATTTTATATGGTTGAGATTAGATTCTAGAGTCCTCCTTGGTTTCTTTTCTGTAAATACAGAGGTTTTATTACCATCATGATAATAATTATTGCGATGCTCCTGTTTAAATTTTCGATTTGTTTGTTTTTTTTCTTTATTAGATATTCCTTGTTTATCACGTGTTACTAATTGATGTTTTTTATCTTCCTGTTTATTACGATAACGTTGTTCTTTTGTTTTGCTTTTAGATTGATTTTTTTTAGTATTAGAAAATAATACATTGTTAAATAGTAAAAAAATCCGATATATTATATTCATTCCATTTTTTTTATTTTTAGATGATTCTTTTTCAGATTTTTTTATTGTTTTGATTGGTAAAATAAAATTTGATTGGATAGTGTTTTCAACATTGGGTTCCTGTATCTCAGCATGCTTGAATATGTCAAGTTTTTTCGGAACTAAGTATGATGGAAGATCACATGTTTCTCCATCACGTAAACGAATAACTTTAAAATTAGGGGTTTCCATATTTGAATTAGGTATTGCTATAATTTTAACTTTTTGATTTTTTTCGATATAATTTATTGAGGAGCGTTTTTCATTTAAAAGATAAGATGCTATAGGTATTGGAACAATAGTCAACACTTCTTCAGTATTTCTCTTCATAGCTTCTTCTTCAATTAATCTAAGAACAGATAGTGCTAAAGATTCATTATCACGAATAACTCCAGTACCTGTACAACGTGGGCAAACATGATGACTTGCCTCAGCTAATGAAGAGCTTAGACGTTGACGAGACATTTCTAGTAAACCAAAACGAGAAATTCTACCAACCTGAACACGAGCACGATCTAGGCGAACAGCATCACGTAAATGATATTCTATCGCACGTTGGTTGCGCAAAAGCATCATATCAATAAAATCAATTACAAGTAACCCCCCTAAATCACGTAAACGTAATTGCCTTGCAATTTCTCCTACAGCTTCTAAATTGGTATTTAATGCTGTTTCTTCAATATCGTTTCCTTTAGTTGAGCGAGCTGAATTAATATCAATAGCAGTCAGTGCTTCTGTTGTATCAATAATAATTGATCCCCCAGAAGGTAGTTGAACTTCATGTTGGAATGCTGATTCAATTTGACTTTCGATTTGATAGTAGCTAAATAAAGGAATTTCACCTTTATATTTTTTTATTCGATTAACAAAATCAGGTCGGACCAGTCGAATATATTCTAAAGCACGTTTATAGACAGTATTACTATCAATTAAAATTTCACTGATATCGTGACGTAAATAATCTCGAATAGCTCGAACTATTACATTACTTTCTTGGTGAACTAAAAATGGAGTAGGATTTGAACAAAAAGATTGTTTGATTGATCCCCAGTGATTTAGTAGAATATTTAGATCTAATTCAAGTTCTTCCACACTTTTCCCTACACCTGCAGTACGTACGATTAATCCCATTCCTTTTGGCAGGTTAAGCGTATTGAGGGCTGTTTTAAGTTGAGTACGTTCATTTCCTTCTATTCTTCTTGAAATTCCACCAGCACGGGGATTATTTGGCATTAAAACTAAATAACTGCCTGCTAGAGAAATAAATGTGGTTAAAGCAGCTCCTTTATTACCGCGTTCTTCTTTTTCTATCTGTACAATAATTTTTTGGTTTTCAGAAAGAATCTCTTTAATACTTGGCTTACCACGATAAATATAATCATCTGGAAAATATTCACGAGCAATCTCTTTTAGTGGAAGGAAGCCTTGTCTCTCTAAACCATAATCTACAAAAGCAGCTTCTAAGCTAGGTTCAACTCTGGTAATGCGTCCTTTATATATATTTGCTTTTTTAGATTCATAACCTGGACTTTCAATATCTAAATCAAATAGTCGTTGGCCATCAACCAGTGCAACGCGTAATTCTTCTTTTTGAGTTGCGTTGATTAACATTCTTTTCATTTAAAAATCTCATTATCTTTTTTATATTTAATGCTTTTACTCGTTTATTATCTTTACAATATTGGAATTCCTCTATTTAGAAGAGATGCCATAAATATGAAAAAATTTATACTTCAAACGACAGTGCTTGTTTTTCAAATTAGTTTAGGAAAAGTCAATATAAATATATTATGATGACTACGAATTAAGCAAGATGACTAAGTTTGATTATATTTTACGTTATTCTTGAGACCACAACACTAAATGTTTTATTATTTGGTATTTTTATAAACTATCAATTTTTAATCAGATTTAACCACCGATCATAGCAGTGTTTTAAAGCAATAGGAATCTACCCTATTATAAATAGAAACTAGCAGTACAATACAATGGTACACTTGAAAGGCAGGCCGATCCTATATTTTATTTCCTATTTTGTAAAGATAATTATACAAATAAAATCTACAGGTGAATACAGAAAATGAAAGTTCAATTTATTAAAATTGATAATAATAGAATTAGTCAACGTATAGATAATTTTTTGTGTAATTATTTTAAAAAAATTCCAAAAAGCACAATTTATAGAATTATTAGGAAAGGAGAAGTTCGTGTTAATAAAAAAAGAATTAAACCTAAATATAAATTACAGATAAATGATTTAATACGTATTCCTCCTATTAGGAGTGAAAAACAAAATTCGAAGTTTACAATTAGTAACTTAAATGAGATTAAAAAATTAAAATCTCATCTTCTTTTAGAAGATGATCACATTATGGTTCTTAATAAGCCTTCAGGAACAGCTGTTCATGGCGGTAGTGGACTGAGTTTTGGTATTATAGAATCACTAAGAGCATTATATCTTAATCTTTCTTTTTTAGAATTAGTTCATCGTATTGATAGAGATACTTCTGGTATTTTATTAATTGCTAAAAAACGTTCTGCTTTACGTAGTTTACAAGAACAATTTAGACAAAAAACCGTTAAGAAATTTTATTCTGCATTAATGATGGGGAAATGGGATACTAACTGCAAGATAGTAAATGCACCATTGTTAAAAAATAAAGGTAATGGAGTTGTTCATGTTGATATTCAAGGTAAACCATCCAAGACTCATTTTAAAATTATAGAGCAGTTTTCCAAAGCTACTTTAATACAAGCAACTCCAATCACTGGAAGAACTCATCAAATTCGTGTTCACAGCCAATATGTTGGACATCCAATTGCTTTCGACAGTAAGTATGGTTCACTATCTTTTAATTCTTACATAAATACAATTGGTTTGGATCGTTTGTTTCTTCATGCTTCTAGAATTCTTTTTATTCATCCAAAAACTAAACAGTGGTTAGAAATTAATGCACCGATGGAAGATAAGCTTAAAATAGTTTTGAGAAATTTAAGGAAATTAGATCAAAATAGTAGAATATCAATATTAGATAGGGTGTAGTAGTTTCTTGTTTCATTAAACAATCCTAATGATGTAGGAATCCTTTAGGTTTGATAATATTAAGTTAATTGAGAAATTGATAACTTTTATACTAATGATGGTTATTTGTCTAAATTGCTATTAAACTGATAAGCGAAATTATTAATACAATCTGGATATTTGATAATGCTAAATTTACTAACTTTTTATATCTATTTAGTAGATTATTAAATGAGGAGAAATATTAAAGGATGATGCAGTTATATTTATAGGATTTTAGATTACTAACTATGATTTTTATTTTTACTAAAAAACTAGAAATATACTAATGGAACGTAAAAAATGAAAGTAGGTTTAATAGGATGGCGTGGAATGGTTGGATCAGTATTGATGCAGCGCATGAAAGAAGAAGGAGATTTCCATTTTATTGAGCCTATACTTTATAGTACATCAAAAATTACTATCTCTCCTTCTAGTTTTTATAAACAGTTTGGCTCAGTAAAAGATGCATTTGATTTTGATAGCTTAAAAAAGCTAGATAGCATTGTTACTTGTCAAGGTAATGATTATACAGAGAAAGTATATAAAGTACTTCGTCAGTCCGGTTGGAAAGGATATTGGATTGATGCTGCATCTACTCTACGTATGGATAAAAATTCAATCATTGTCTTAGATCCAATTAATTTAATTCAAATTCAGCAAGGTATTTATTCTGGTATTAAGACATTTGTAGGTGCTAACTGCACAGTTAGTTTAATGTTAATGGCATTAGGTGGTTTATATGAAAAAAGGATGATTGACTGGATAAGTTGCATGACTTACCAAGCTGCATCTGGAGCAGGAGCTAAGAATATGAAAGAACTACTTTTACAAATGATTGCAGTGACTGATCAGATTACTTCAGAGGATATTAATCTAACGAGTTCAATTTTAGATGTTGATAAAAAAATTTTAGAGATTATTCGTTCATCTTCATTTCCTACTAAAGAATTTCATGTTCCGCTTGCTGTTTCATTGATTCCTTGGATTGGAATGAATTGTAACAATGGACAAAGTAAAGAAGAATGGAAGATAGCTAGAGAAACCAACAAAATTTTAGATTTACAAATGTCTCCTATAAAGATAGATGGTACTTGTGTTCGAATAGGTTCTATGCGTTGTCATGCTCAAGCTTTAACTATTAAATTGAAACAAAATGTTCCGTTAGATGAAATTGAGGAGATTATTTCAACCCATAATGATTGGGTTAAAGTAATTCCAAATGAGCCTGATATAACTGCTAAAGAACTTACTCCCGCTAAAATTTCAGGAACTATGTCAATTCCTGTAGGTCGGTTACGTAAGATGTCAATAGGTAAAAATTTTTTAAATGCATTTACTGTTGGAGATCAATTATTATGGGGTGCTGCTGAAGTATTGCGAAGAACATTAAGAATTATTTTATCTGAAAATAATTTTATTTAAACTAAACTTACTAATCAGAAATAATAAATCTAGGAATTAATATTCTGTAAGAGCTGCCCTTATTTCTATCATATCATAACCAAAGACATCTCCTCGATTGAATATAGTAAAGTGTTCTATGTAATCTGGATTATGTATAACTAAAGTTATTGTATTTTTAGATTTAAGTTATCTAGTAAGATGTGAAGAGAAGATTTCATTTATATAAATTAATTAAGATGAACTTTATTAAGTAATGATTCAAATAAATTCACTTTATCTCTTACTATATCAATACTTTGTTGCCAAAATTGTTTTTCAGATAGATCCATATTTAAATGTTTTTTAACTAAATTCTCTACTGTCATGTTTCCAGTGTCTTTTAAGAGATGGATATAATCTTGATTAAATCCATCTCTTTTTTCATTGAATTTTGAATATAGATTATTGCTAAATAAATATCCAAATAGATATGGATAATTATAAAAACTTATTTCAGAAATACTAAAATGTAATTTACTTGCCCAAAAATAAGGATCAGGTTCGCTCATTGAATCTCCATACCATTTTTTCCAATATTTGGTCATTAAAATGCACAGTTGTTGTGCAGTTAATTCTCTTTTTTTTCGTTGTTGGTAAAAAGCATCTTCAAATTCAAATCTCATTGGAATATTAATCATTAGTCCATAACAAGCAGAAAGTTCTTCCCATAACATTTCAAGTTTTATCTTATTACTTTGCGCATGCGTAAACAGGTAATCCCGAACAATGTTTTCAGAAAAAATAGAAGCTGTTTCTGCCAATGTCATTGGATAGTTGGTTTTACACAACGGCATATCACGCATAACCCAGCTATGAAAAGCATGTCCGAGTTCATGAGATAATGTGATTAAATCTGAGAGACTACCTCCCCAGGTCATAAAAATAAGTGGAGAACGGCTTGAAGCAAGTTGAGTAGAGTAAGCTCCTAAGCGTCTATTATCGCTTGGTTTTGCATCAATCCAGCCATTAATAATCATAGTCTCAACAAATTCTGCCATTTCTAAGCTAATTTCTCTAAAAGCGTTTTTGATTAGTTCAATAGCTTCATTAAAGGAGTAAACTTTTTTTTCATATTCATAATAGGCATTGATGCAAGATAATTCCATGGTTTCATAGTATCTAAACCATGAACTTTTGCCATTAATTTCCCAGCTTTTTGTCCAATTTTTCGATTGTTTTTTGTAATTAACATCATTGTATCTAGTGTTTTTCTAGAGATTAAATTTTCATGTAAGCTATGATCCAAATGGTGAATATTTCTTACTATTGAACGTTTTTTATATTCTACGTGCCTCCAACCAGCTAAGGCATTTAAAATTGAAGCTAAACTTTCTTTATGTGTTATCATCGTATCTTGTATTGCCAGCCAAGCGGATTTTTGTTTTTCAAAATCATTACTATAAAGAATACTTACAGCATTAGATAATCCCATTTTTTCTGTGTTACCATCATTAAATTTTAATGTTACTTGTATTGAAGCAGTTAAATTATCATATAACCTCCCCCAAGCATCTCTTCCATTTACTTGCATAGCTAGAAGAAGTTGTTCTTCAGATATTGGTAGTTGAATATCTGCTTGTTTTCGTAACCGATTAATTTGAAATGTTTGACCTGAAATATTATTATTTTGATGATTTAAAACTTCTTTTATAAATTTTTCATTTTCATTAATTAGAATATTTTTATATGGTTCAAAAGATTGTGATAATTTTGAGCTTAAAGTTGCAATATAATCCGATATAGCTTTAGCTTTTTCATGAGTAGAATCAACAGAAATATAACAGTTAGAGAATGTATCAATTGTTTCTACAATTTTTTTGCTGATTCTAAGTTTTGTATAGCATTTTGCATCGTAAATACAGTATTGCGCTTACCAACATGAAGTTGTAGCATTTTTATGTATTCTTCAATAAGTTCGATATCTTTAAAGATTTTTTCATCACTTAATCCATTATAGCTAATAGAAAGATCCCAAGTTGGTATTTTCATTATCGAATCCCTACTTCTGAATGATAGATGCTAAGTTAGCTGGATGATAATAAATTGATTTTATTATTTTATTTTTGAGAATAATTTGATTGTTTTTTATAAAATCTTCAGAACATTTAGCAATAATATAATTATCTTTAGGTATACCAATTAATTTTATGCCTTGTTTTTTATAAAATGCTTTAGTATCCAGGTATTCTTTTTTATTTCGACATGCTTTACTCATATTGCTTAGATGCACTTCATTCCAGCAAGGAAGAAATTGTATGCCAAGATTAATTGATACGCTCAACAATAAATCAATTAAATAATTGATTGTTAAGTTATCTTTTATTTTAGATTGACCCAGGTGAACTAAACGCCCAACTAAAACGTATACGATATCAATAATGGCATCTGCCTGTTCAATTTTATTTTCAGCTTGTGCAAGCTCTGTTAATTCCTCAATAGCAAGAGAATTATGCAATTTATCAGATTTTTCATCTAAGGTTAATGGTTTTGAAACTGGCAGATCAAAGGTTTTACGAAATTCAATTATATCAAGATAAAGATGATCAAAAATATTCTGGTTTAATTTAGACAATTCCATTTTTTGATTTAGCATATGTGTTTTATCAAGATTATTGTAAATATATAACGAATATAAAGATTTCTAACGTCTATGTCTATGCCCATTAATCATGATTAGAATTGTTTTTTTTATGATATTTATATCCATAGCAATCCAAGATTGAAAAGAAGATAGTGACAGTGCATAACTATGATCAAATCCAACTTTACGAATAACATCTTCAATACAGGTATCATATTCTTGATTTACTTGCGCTAGCCCTGTAATACCAGGTATTACTTGGTAGGTTCTATCAGAAAAAAAAGGGATAGCTTTATCAAGCTTTTTATAGAAACTTAGAGATTCTGGTCTTGGTCCAATTATAGACATTTCTCCTTTTATGACATTAATAAATTGTGGAATTTCATCAAGATGAGTTTTTCGTAAAAATTTACCAAAAGAGGTGATTCTAGGGTCATTTTTTGTTGTCCATAGTGGGTCATGATGTGCTTTAGAGTGTTGATACATAGTTCGAAACTTAATGATTTTAAAAAGTGTAATTTTTTCTTTTGTTAACTTTCCAACTCGCATTTCTCTATAAAATACAGGCCCAATTGAGTTTATTTTGATTATTAAAGAAATTGTCAAGATTATTGGTAATAGTAATACTAAAGCGAAACAAGACACATAAAGGTCAAAACTTCTTTTTAGATAACCTATTAACATACGAATTATTTTTTTTCTGCTCATTTGAGATTCCTTAACTATTTACTTTTGTCCATTTTTTAGATTCCAATCCAAGTAAATAGCGTATTCCACCGATAAAGTTTGCATAATGTCCGACTACGAAATAGACTAGTAGCAGGAAAAATTTATGTTGAAAAAAACCTGGAAATAGATAGCCTAGCAAAGCTAAAGCATATACTAAAATTTGTATGATTAAAATAATAATAAATAGTATATTTCCCATAAGGGCTATTGAATTAATTAAACAAACAATCATTAGGTAAGGAACAGCAAGTCTTAAAATTTTTCCTGAAAAAAAAGCAAAAGCAATCCCTTTATACTGAGGTTTAATAAAGCTAAAAAATTGAATAGCTTGTTGCATATTACCTGCAGAAATTCTTATTCGACGTTTAAAATCATTATTTATGTCTGTTTTTTCTAATTCAATTGCAGTAATTCTCAGTTCACGATTAGCACGATATCCTTTTTTTATAATTTCCATAGGCAAAACAAAATCATCATTGATAGTATTATCTTTAAAATTTTCAAATAAGTGAGTACGGAATAGATAAAATGCACCATGAGCACCAATAGTTAATCCCAAACTATTTTCATTATTTTTAATCTGATTTTGATACTGCCAATATGTTGTTTCACCTATATTATTTTGATTAACCAGATAATAGGTGCTATTAATAAATCCTATTTTTTTTCTTCAAAATTTTGTTCAGCAATTAGTAATGCATCAATTGAGATTAGTGATGAAGTATCACTAAATGCTGTAATATTACTTGAAATGGAATGCATTATTTTATTAAGTAATGAAGCTTTCCCATGATTTTTATTAAATTTTCTAATTTCAAAATTAGTATCATGGCAAATTGCTTCTCTTATTGTTTTTTCTGCGATATCTATGGTTTTATCTTGACAGCCATCGCATGCAATGATTACCTTAAGCTTATTTTTGGGATAATCTATAATTGCTAGATTACGTATTTTATCGGCGATCCAACGCATTTCATTGTGAACAGGAACAATTATTGTTATTGATGGACGAAATTTATCTTGTTCAATGCATCTATAACCTCTTGATATATTTATTTCCTTTGTTTGATTTATTGGGTTTTTGTATATAGCGAAAAATTTTAATATTAAAGGATAACCAATATGGTGATAAATAATTAAAGTAATACTTATAATCCAAATAGCTACTAAAATTGATTCCATTATTTAAGCTCTCCAAGCCAATGATTCATACTGCTTGACTATTGTTCTTATATTATTATTTTTTAAAATAAAGTTTCGTGGATTAATATTAATTGGATTATTTAGCATTTTTTTTAGAACTTTTGTTATTTCTAAAATATTATTAGCTTCGATAAGTTGCCCGTTATTAGGGCAAAGTGTTTCTTTTGATGATCCAACATTACTTATTGCACAAGGGATTCCACATGCTTGAGCTTCTAAAGGAGATAAAGGATATCCTTCTAAATATGATGGAAGACAAAATAAGTCTAAAGATTGATAAAAACAAGGCATATTATTGAGTAATCCTGTAAATGTTACTTGTTTGTTTAAGTTTAGTTTATGAACTAAATTATTTAAATTTTTGTATTGAGATCCTTGCCCAGCAATTACTAAGTGAATATTTTTGGGTAAAAGTGGGATAGCTCTGATTATCAGGTCATGTCCTTTAATTTTTTCGAGTCTTCCTGAGCTACCAATTAATATTTTATTTTCCGGGAAGCCCATTTTTTTTCTAGCTAAAATTTTACTAGCTGGTTGAAATTTTTTGCAATCAATTCCATTTTTAATAGTTATTATATTTGGATATGAAAATTTTTCTATCAAAGTTTTTTTTGCTTTATTGGAGTTTGTTACCAGGATTGGTTTGCAGATTTTCAATAGGTATTTCTGTATTTGCCTATGTTTATAGTTATCTAAGTGCCAAACATCATGTTCGGTGTGAATTTTTACACGAATATTTAATAAGTGAGCAGCAAGACCAGCATATAATAAAGGCCCTATATGATGGGTGTGAACAATATCTGGTTTTAAATAGAAAAATATTTTATTTAAGTCTATTAGTATACGGAAGCTGATCCCTAATGGTTTGTCAAGAAATATAATTTGGTTTGAAAATTTTTTAAGTCGAGGCCAATTTAAGATCGCTTGTCGTTTATTTCCTTCAAGACTTATAATAATCACTTCATATGAAGGTTGAGAAAAATCTAGTAAGTCAAGTGTTAAGTTTTCTAATCCGCCTAAAGATAAATGCTGTACAACATGGACAACCTTCCTTTTTGTTTTATATAACGTATCTTGCATATTAATATTTTCTACATTAAAAATATATTCTATTAACTATGGCATTAAACATGCCAATATATCAAATATAATTAAACTTGTAGTTAGATCCCTTTTTTTATATGTGTTCTTTTTTTAAGAAGTAGAATTGAATAACAATTCGAAAAATTATTAGGATAATTATAATTAATCAGATAATTTTAGGAATACTAGTAATAACTGGAACTCCAGTTAATAATTCTAATTGCTCTACTCTTCTAATTGATGTATCCAATAATTCTGTAATAGTTGCTAAACTAATGCCAAGGATAAAACCAGAAAGACCCCCTGCAAGTATAAATACAATAGGTGGAAAATTTGATGGTACACTGGGTGTAAATGGAAGATCGATAATTTTTACACGTTTATTTTGTTCAAACATACCAAGGGACTCCGTTAACTGAGCCATTTCATAACGTTCTATGAGTTCATTATAAAGTTGACGTTTTATTTTAACATCTCTAACTAAACGATCTAATTTTTTAGAATTTTTGGAAAAATTATTTGTTTTTTGTTCTAAGTCAAGAATTATTTTATCTAAACTTTTTATTTCTTCGGTTAGAGATTCAAATTTATTCCTTAAAATTTGTAATTTATTGCTATTTATGGGATCATGCAATTGTTCATTATCTATAAATTGGTTTGTTTTTAATAGCTTAAATCGTTTAGATTTTAGTCTTTCTAATTCCTGTTTTTTCATCTTAACTAAGCTATGATTATCCGTATATTTAGATCGTAATAAAGCAAGTTCACTATGTATTGCTATTATTTTTTCTTCTATTTTCTTAACAATAGGATTTGTGTTAGATAATTGATGTTCGAGAGTATTTAAATTTTTCTTAGTTCCAGAAAATTCCGACTGTTTTTCAGATAATCGCTGTTTAAGTTTACCTAATCTTATTAAAATTTCTGTTTGTCTTTCTGGTATTAAATTTATATTATTGTTTTTATATTTAGCTAATGCATTTTCAGCAATTTCAAGTTCTAGTTTTCTTTTATTTATATGAAATTTAAAAAAATTGCCAGAATCTTGGATTGATGAACGTTCTGGGGATAGTAGTTGTTCAATAAAATGATTACTTATTGATTGTAAAAGATCTTTCATCCCTTCAGGTTTATTAGATTCAAGTTCAATTTTTAAAAAATTTTCCCCTAATTTAGTAACAGTAAGACTTTTTGATATTTTTTTCGTAGCTTTTTCTATCTCATTGGGTGTCATTGTTTCATTTATTAATCCCAGTTCTAATGCAACAGAATGAATAATATGACGGCTTTTTAATAGTGTTCCTAGTGCATTTAAACGTTCTTGTAACATAGTGGAAACAGCAATATCTTGCAAAAATGGATTCATTTTTGCCGTTTCTTGAATAAGCATACTGGTATGAGAATGATAAGTTGTTGGTGCTAAATATGCTATAGCGTAGCCAACAAAAGGAAAAATAAAAACAGGTAGAAAAATTAAATAACGTCTTCTCCAAGCGGCATTGATAATAACAATTAGTTTAAATTTATTCATATTCTTTCTAAGATTGAATCAACAAAGATACTTCGTTCTTTCCAAGAATGATATTTAATTATATTATGCTGGTTTTTTTTAAAGGCTTTAAAAGAACTCGGGACATTTCTTCGCTGTTTTTAACAATATTAATTAAGTGTTTAAATGGGGTTAATGCAGGAAATGGAGTAGATATAATTGGATTCCCTACAACTAAATATTCCATTAATTTTAAAGGGTTACATGATAAAATTTGTGGATTAAGTTTAAAAGGTAATAAGCTAACATTCCAATGTTGACTATACTGAGGAAGTTGGTGGTGTTGTTTTTTACCTAAATAGTATACATTCTTGTAAGTTGGAAGTAGAGAAGGTTTTAATTGTTGTGGACCAATAAATACAAAATTCCAGTTTTGATTGTTTTTAGTAACCTTGTCAAGCATTTCATAATCTAACCAGTTTGATATACTGCCGTAAAAACCTGCTGTAGGGCGACCATTATTAGGCAAATCTATAGCTCTTGGAACTGGGGTGTTAAAAAGTTTAAATTCAACTCCATGTGGTAGTAGTTGTCTTTTAGAAATTGGGAACTTAAGTAAGATTTCTTTACTTGCAGAAAAGATAAGATTCGCTTTTTTAATCATTTTTTGTTCATGTTTTATTACTGAATTGTGATCAACACCGGCTAAAGAATTAAAATCATCTCCGCAATAATAGATTATTTTGGATTCACCTAAGTAACCACACAAATCTACTGCTGTTGGTAGAGAGCACCACAAAATAGGTTTATTTAACTGCAATTGTTTTAAAATAGGTTTAAGTTGATAAAGCATAAGATATTTTGCAATTTTTCTACCAAGAATAGAATGTGGTGCAGGAATAGTTTTTAAATTAACTACAGTAATATTTTTTAGTAATGAATCTGTTTGTTTTTTGCAAAAAATTTTACTACAGGAACGTTTTATATCTATTAAATTTAGTTTTGGTTGACGTAAACCTATAGAATTTATCCATAAAACTTTTCTGTTGTGAGAAAGGTTTTTAATTAAATATTGTGTACTAGAAGGAAGACCATTAAAATCTTCGCCAAAGACAATTAGATCTCGTTTCATTTAAAATACTCCAAGTTCAATAGCTTTCTCTATTTTTTTATTACTTTTTCTGAATTTTATAACATATAGAGAAGGATTATATTTTTTTTCAAAACATTACTTTGGTAACAATAAAATCATGTTACTCTTCTTTAAAGTTCGGCGCATTAAATAAAATTTGTAAGGTGTTGAGCATAATTATATAAATTAAATATAGTCTTTTATTCAAAATATGTGGAGTAGATAGTGCAATACAGCTTACATTTTTTAGCTATATAAATAATATTTTTATTCAATGAATTATATTATTTTTTATATGACTTTGATTGTGAGAACTATTTTGTATTAGATTTGAAATTGCTATAGTCAATCCTGAAAGAAGGTAAATTGGCCAATTAAATCCTTGTGTCAGAAAAGTAGAAGAAACTATAGTTCCAATAAAACCTGCATAAATAGCATTAGCAGTTACTAATAAAGTGGTCTCAACTGATTTTTGTTTTTTAGTTATATTAGTGAGAGTGGTTCTCGCAGTGTTAATAACAGAAAAAATAAACATTATGAATATACAAAAACCAAGCATACCAGTTTCAGCTAATACACCAAACCAAGTACTATGAACAGCGTGGTTTGAACCATCCCAGTATGAAGTATAAAAAAAATAGTTTGGAAGAAAATTATTAAGACCTACTCCAGTGAATGGATAATCTATAGCCATTTTATAAGCTGCTTCCCAGGCAAGTAGTCGACCTATTACTGATTTTCCTATTCCTGCTTCAAGAGTTCCTCCTGAAATTCTATTGTGTATTCCAGAAATAAAATAAAAGAAGGAGGTGCTTACGATTCCAAATAAAATTAGAAATAATTTAGAAGGTATAATTTTAATGGCATAAAATAGGAGTATTGATATAGAACCTAATAAGCCGCCTCTGCTTTGTGTTGACATAACTGCCAGTATTAATAGTATGCTTGAAATTGAAGCAATAATAGATACGAAAAATGTTTTTTTTTTAGTAATTAGTAAGCTAATAGAAAAAGCTAAAGGAAGCATCAATACTAAAGCAAGATCATTTGGATCACCTAGCATCGAACCTATATTACGTCCAATGGTAACTCTAGTATTTTCAACTAATCCAATTTCATTTATTGAATTATAAAGTGTAATTATTGCTATTAAAGTTCCAGAAAAAATTATGGATATTAAAATTTGTACAATATGCTTTTCCTTATTAATTAACCATATAACGGAAAAAGTCATGGCAATTATTTTCCAATATATATCTTTAAACATTTTCATTGCTAATTCTATATTGGAAGCTGTAAATATACCTATTGTGGTTAATCCCCAAAAAATTGCTAACCAAGTCAATGAAGAATGCCAGTATAATTTAATTTTTTTACTTATAAAAATATGCCAGAATAAAGAAAATAATGATGAAAATGATAGAAATAAAGGGATTTTTAGACTGTATAAAATAGGAATAGCTTCATGGATCCTAAAAAAAGAAAATATAATAAATAAAATTACTAACCAAAATGGTTGATTAAATATAAAAATTACTCCTAATGGGATTAAACTAATTGCAATAGGGATTATAGGATTAGGAAAAAAATACCATGTAGTTGTAATAATAAAGCAGAAAAAAAACATAGTACTAAATATAATTAATTTTAATGAGAAGCTATAGTTCATTGGTATTTTTTTTCTTAGAAATGTAAGGAGATGATATTCTAATGCCTGTAAAAAAAGCACTATAATACGCTACGAAAATACTAGCAGTAATTCCAATAATGAAAATTAGACTAAGTACAATGATTTTTTTGTAAAAAAAACTTAATAATAAGCATAGACCAGTTATTAACAGAATGATTATTAAAGGAAAGCTTTGATAAGGAAGGGGTAATATTTTTTGGCTAAAATAAAATATTAATAAAGCTCGTAATATTTGGCCAAACACCACAGATAAAAGAATTCCAACTATTCCGTACGATACTGTTGTATAACATAAGGCAAGCCCTATACTGCTAGAAATCAAATCAATTTTCAATATCCAGTGAGTTTTATTACTATTGAGAATGCCAATATTAATAAAATTAGTTATTTCCTTAGAAAATGCAATAATGACTGCTCCTATAATTAAATAACAAGCATTATGATAACTTTTCTCTAGTAAGAGTTGAATAAATATTTGGCTAGTGCAAGCTGTAAAAATAGATAGGATAGAAATATAAAGTATTCCAAATTGCGTTATTTTAACTGTATACAATTTACCCTTTTCCTCTAAGGACTGAAAACGTTTTGGTATCCACCACATTCCAAATGGTTGCACTAAGATACACATTGCAAGAGAAAATTTAGTTGCAATAGAGTATAATCCAAGATTTTCCATTGAAGTAGAATAGCCTATTATCCATTTTTCAGCTCCTGTTAATCCAAATGTAATTACTGTCGATATCATTAACGGAGTAGAGTACCTCAAAAGTATTTTTAATTCCTTAAAGCTATTCCACTGCCATTGAAATTGATTGATAAAGTGAAGTATAACTAATTGAATAAATGTAGATAAAACACCAACTACATAAAATAATGTGATATCTGGATATATCTTGAGAACAAGGATAATGCCAGTTATTTGTATTATGCAACATGATGTACTGACAATAAAAAATGTAGAAACTTTATCTTGTAATCGAAGCCATGAAGTGCTGATATTAAGTGCTGTTTCAAAACAGAGTACAAGACAAATAAATATAATTTCTATTCGATTAAATGCATAGCTTGCTTCTGGAATACTAAATAATAGAATTAAAATTAGCATAGCCATAATAGTTGATAAGGTAAGTGAATTAGAATAAATTTTATTAGTTTCTTTAAATCTCTCTTCTGGTTTTTTTTATACCCAACAAAACGATATAAATTTTCTTGCATAGCAAATCCAGATAATAAACAAAGAAAGGTTGATGTTGTTGCAATAAGCTCTAGTTTTCCTAATTGTGTAGGTGTGAAATAACTAGAAATAACTGGAAGCATTATGAGTGACATTCCTTTGGTTAATAATATACTTGCAGCATAAACAAACATATATTTAATAGGCTGGAATTGTTTATGTAGAAAGTGCATTTTATATTACTCTTTTGAATTGGAAGATGTTCTAGAGTCAAGGTAATTATTTGTATTTCTTTGATTATTTAAATAATTGATAATTGCTTTATAAGTGTATTCTGCTTGGTACAGATTAGCAATATTGAAGGCAGCTCGTCCTATAGATTGTATAGTATCTATATTACTACTGGCATATAAAATAGCGTTATTAAGCGAAGTTGCATTATTTTTTAAGTATTTAATACAATTAATATTGTGAGTTAAAATCAAATCCCAATAAGAGCCATCCTTAGGTATAATCACACACATCCCTGAGGCCATAGCCTCTAAAATAGATAGTCCAAATGGTTCTTCTTTGCTTGTTGAAATGAATATATTACTAGCTTGTCGAATAGAATCTAGATTTTTCGGTTGTTCGTACCAGTGAAAGTTTTTTATAGGTATCGGAGCTTTAGAAATAGGTAAATTTATATGTTTTGGACGGATAAAACAAATATTTGTAGTTAATAGTTTTGGGAAATTTAACATGTCAGCCGATTTTATAAGTAATTCTAAGCCTTTCCATTGTAATAATGATGCGCTCCAAAATAATACAGGCAAGCTATATTGGCACTGAGATGGCCAGCGATCTTTTGGAATGCCATTAATAAATTCTTGAAAATTCTTACTTTCTAATATCTGTTGGCATTTAAGTCTTTTTTTTTGTTTTTTTAGGTAATGATATATAGCTTTGGATAGGCTTGCTTTTGTTGAGGGCAAGTAAAATACTTGTTTCGCTCTAGTAAGGCAGTACCCGATTGAGTATGAAGTTGCTACTTTTCCATGAACTATTTGTATGATAGGGATTTTTATAAATAGTTGTATTAAATATATGGCTATGTCAACTCCTGGGCTAGAATTTCCAATTAGGTAATTAACACGTGATATGCGTAGTAATTTATAAAGAAGCACACAAGTAAAGAAAAACTGCTGGCACAAAAATGCGAAATAAGAGCTGCTTTGACTTAAATATAGAAAGTTTGGAAATTGATGTATGCATATTTTCTTGTTTTTTAAAAAAGGTGCATTTCTCCAAAATTTTTTATCTATAGTAACTATAGTGAATTTATTTTTGCTAGAGTTAGTTAGTGCTATTATGTTTTGTATTGCAATTTTAGACCCACCAGAAAATGGAATTGGGTCAAAGATTAAATAGTGACTAAAGTACATATTTTTTCATTAACTTAAACTTATTGAAAAAGAAAGTTTTTAATGGATAGAAAATCTTCCAAAAATAAATTTTTTTTGAATAGTTTTCTTCAATTGTTTGTTTATAAATAGTTTCAAACTGTTTCGTATTATAAGTAATGGAATGATTCTTTAATACGTATTTTTTTGCTTCTATTCCTATGTTTAGTGCTAATTTAGGATTTTCAATAATATATTGCATAGTTTTCATTAATGGTTGGATACCAGAGTTTTTATATAAAAACCCATTTTTTCTATGAGTAATAATTTCTGGAATTCCTCCTTCATTAGGAACAATTATTGGTACTGCAGCCAATGCAGCTTCAATAATTACTAAACCAAAAGCTTCTTTACGGGATCCAAGTACAAAAGCATTTGTATCCAGTAACCATTTCTGAGGATTTTTTTTATTACCAATAAAGTGTATATGATTTTGCAAATTTAAATGGTTTGTAAGTTCTCTTAATTTTTTATTTTGTGGTCCATCACCAATAACTATTAGGTGAATATATGGATATTTTAGTATTAATCGATCTATTGCAATGATAATTCTATCTATGCCTTTTCGATAAATTAGTGAACCTATGGTGGTAAAAATAAAACTATTTTTTGGTAGATAAAGGTTAGATTTTATATCAATTTTTATACTTTTACGTAAATGATTTATATCTATACCATTTGGTATTACAAATAAGCGATCTTTTGGGTATCCATCAGAAATTAGTTGGTTTGTAATAGCTTTACTTACTGCAATTATTTTAGGTGATAGATGAAGACCTAATGTAGTTCTTTCATATACTGAGTAATCACTATGAAGTTGTGTAATCATTGGAACATTCATTGATTTGGCAGGAAAAATCATCCATTGACAAGGAGCAGCACTATTAACATGAACTAGATCTATATTTTTATCAAAAATATATTTTTTAGCGAAATCAATTTGTTTTTTCCAAAGCAGAAAATTAAACCTGGGGCTTTTCCAACCAAAAAGAATTAAAAATTTGCTTAATTTACTACAGAATCCCAAGTTTTTAACTTTAATATGAAGAGTTTTATTATTTGTCCATAGAAATGGAGTATAATCATTTTTATTGATATGCTGAATTAAGTTTAATAGGCATTGCTCGCTACCTCTAATCCAATTTTCACCATAGTGAACAAATAAGATATGTTTGCTATTTTTCATTTATTTACTTTAAGTTTAATATTATTTTTTATTTCAATTCATTGCGAATGGAAGGCTAATTTGAAGATAAAGATATTCATTATATTATTTTTCAAATTTGATAGATTTGTAAAATTTTTGGAATAGTCTTTTTAGAAGAATAAAATTTATAAATGGTTTCTATAGCTTTTTGACGGATAATTAATTGTGCATTATCAGACATTATAAACCAGTTATTTAAGTGATGACTGAGTTCTTCGATATTTTTAGCAAGAAATCCGTTGTATTTAGATTGAATAAGTGCTGCCATATCTCCAACTTTCAATGAAAAGACCGGAATACCTCGAGCCATGGCTTCAAGTGCTACCATAGGCATTCCTTCATAACGTGAACATATTATAAGTACACTAATATTTTTCCATACATTATGCATATTTATTTGATAGCCATGGATTATAAGATTATTTGGTTTGCTAAGGAGAACTGTTTGTTTCATAGGACCAGTTCCATAACAGTGGAATATTTTTTCTGGAAATTGTTTTGCAAGGTTAACAAACCTATCTGGAGCTTTTTCATGACTTAATCGACCAACAAAAGCTATTTCAGTTCCTTTAGATTTTGTTATATTTTTAAGTGAAATGAAATTATTAATCACATATGAATGAGTAGTAGGTAGTTTTTGTTGAATAGATTTGCTAACAGCTAAACACACACTAGATAAGCAAGCAGTGTACCTATCACATAAATCATATAGCCGTATTTTTCCTGTCGCTCTTTCACCTGCATGGTAAGTAGAAATTTGTTTGATATATTGATATTTGAAAAAATACCTAATAGTTCTAATATATAAATTTGCTTTATAGCCATGAGTATGGATCAAATTAGGTAATATAGATTTAATAGCTATCTTAAGAGATACAAAATGATTTAATGCTGGAAATTTTTTATTTGCAAAAAAGTAAGGTATAGAGGCTATTTTCAGTTTTTGATCTAGTATGGTTGTTTTATTATAATGTGAAATAAACACGACTGTTACATTAATAGAGTGATCTTTTAATCCTTTAGCTAACTCTAATACATGACTTTCAATTCCACCATAAATTAAACTATCGATCAGAAGCCACACTTTATGTTTTTTTTTAGTGTTATATTGTATCTTGCTCATATTTTTTAGATTTCATTCCTGTTTTTTTCTGTAAACAGAAAAAGGGCTTAGTTCTAGAAGTATTTAATATGTTTCCATCATAATAATTAATAGCATTTTGAATGTTCTCTTTTTCTATTTTCCATATTAGTTTAATATTATGATGCGATTTAATCATAGATAAATATTTTTTGATTTGTTTCATTATTAATGAACTACAACATAACATATGACGTTTTGTAGCTGTCTTATGTTGCTAGGTCATGAGTAACTCATAAGTAATGAAGCAGATTTCTTGATCAATTACTGAAACTTTATTTTCGTTTTCTTTATCATATTTTTTAAGAAAACAATTAGCTAAGATTATTAGGTTATCTCCTATTTTCTCAAAGGAGAAATTTCTACTGGTACGAGGCGTTATGATAATAAAAATCCTCTCTAAATCTTCCTTCTTTAATAACTTCCCGTAAAGGAAACACGATTAGTAGTATATGTAATATGAACATTAACTTTAATTTCTTTTATTGCACCTAAAGGAGTAAAAGTTCCAATTTGTAAAACATGAAATAGTTCAAAGAATTCATTTTGTATGTATTTTCTATAAAAAATAGCAAGTGTCCTAGAACACTTCCACTAATAGTACTTTAGATTGCATGACCTCATCTTTACTTTACAATTAAATCTTTTGATAAAAAGATAAGTTTAAATCCTAGTTTTCTTCTGTCTATGGATAATTTAATAGATTGCTTTGCAACTATCTGAAGTTTATATAAAAAGGAGATTACTTTATTAGTATTTCGAATTAAAAAGTTTTTTAATTTTACTAGTTCACTTAGATAATCTTATTTTTTAAGATTTAAATTCAAGCATTTCTATACTTTTAGTCACAATAGTTCGATAAATTTTTTTAAGATGAGATTAATATCTTCTATCTTGCTATATAGCAATCAGCAAGTATAGTATTTATTATCAATTTATTTTTTAATAATTAATTTATTTGTTTTATAGCAATGCCTATTTTATCTGCTCAGCTAGTAGTATTATCAAAGGTAACATTGCTATTATCTTGAAGTAGATTAAGATAGAAATGTATTTTTAAGTAACCACGATTCAATTTTATCACGTAGAGTTTTTGAAATGAATGGTATTTTTCTGAATGTGCATATGAGTTCTTGATTCAAGGGAGTTTGTTCTTTTTTATTAAGTACAGTTCCAAGCAATGAAATTGTTTCAAGTTTAAGTAATGAAATAGCAGTTTCTATTTGGTTAATTGTAGTAATCCCTCCTCTTACTATCAATATTGTTTTCTCACAAGCACTTGCTACATTTTGAGCTGGAATATTATTTCGATTGATTTTTAATAATGGAGAGGTATCAATAATAATACGTTCAAAGTGATTTAGCCATTTTTCTATTAATCCTTTCATAACAGAAGGGTCTTTATATGCTAGTTGTTTTGATGAGTCATTTGGGATCGTTATCCCAGTAAATAAACGGTGATTGTAACTATCTTCAATCCAATGCTCTTTTATTGTTTTTCCTGAATGTAGACTTAATTTCCGAAATGCTGGATGGAACATATTAAGGTCAACTAATAAAGTTTTATATCCTGCCAGTAAATAACGTTCAGCTAATGCACTAGCAATAGAAGTTACACCATCTCCTGATTGGCAAGCGGTAATACACAAGGATTTACAGTTGCTAAGTTCTGTAGTTAAATATATTTGTTCTATTTCTGCATGAGTAGAAGGAATAGTCATTATAGTGACTTCAATAAAGCAATTGTTGTGCTAAGACGAATAATATCATTTAATCCAAGGCGTATTTTTTCTAAAAAACTATTTCTACGATCTGGAATATAAATTGTATCTCCAGCTCTTAAAGCAGGTAGTATGCTTATATTAGCGGTTTTAGTAAATTCAATAAAATTAAAAGTACGAGCTTGATTTTGACAACATGACATATTGATAATGGATATTTTTTCTAAATGTGCACGATTATTTGGACCACCTGCTTCTGCTAATAAGTCTAAGATTGTCATATTGTTTCTAAATACATAACGACCAGGTTTATGGATTTCTCCCAATACTCGTACTGTTGATTCTTTTGATCGTTCAATCCAGTTACGATTTTTCTCTGGTATATAGATTATATCTTCCATGGTTACTCTAGGAAGCAAGCTTTCATCTCCTGTTTCAAAGTAAAGTGATAGGTCTAGTTTGCTAACTTGTGCATATAATTTATCACGATGTGTAATTCGAATATTTTGAATATCAGCATCCTTATTAGGACCATCTGCGGCTGATAAAATATCAAGAAAATTCATTTCTTTAGTATAATGATACCGTCCTGGTGAATTTACTTGACCTAAAATATATATTGACTTGTTTGAGCTTTGTTGTATCCAGTGAGATTTATTATTTTTTGGATCTTGTGGTAAATTTCTAACTCTTACAATAGCTCCTGCAGTGATTTTTGGTAAACTTGATAAAGGAGCTCCATTTTTTATATGAGCATCTAGATTAAATAGATGTATATTTTTATCGATATTTGCAACTTCAATTTTTGTTGTATCTGCATTACGAGTTGGACCACCAACATGAGCTAACAGGTCAATTAGATTCATTTCATCTGACCATTCGATTCGACCTGGATTGATAACTTGGCCAATAACGTTGACAGCTCTATTAGATGAAACTTTTAACCAGGATTTTTCGTTTATATCTATTTTTTCAGGAACAAAGATAGAGTCTCCAGGAGCGATATTAGGAATAACTGAGTCTTTTAAACCTTCGGTGTAAGCTGTAAGATCAAATTTGATAACCTTTTGATTTTCTTTGATAATTCGAATTTGTCTTGTTTCAGCAAAACGAGTAGGCCCACCTGCATTAGCAAGAATATCTATAAAGGTTGCTCCATCTTTACTTTCGTAAGCACCTGGATTCGCCACTTCCCCCATAACATAGATAGTATTAAAACCTGACTTTATTTCATCTTCTTGTTTTGGTACAAAAACGGTTGAACCAGGGTTTAATTTTGGAAGCAAGTATGTATTTCCAGTATCTAGATAATTTTTCAAATTAAATAATTTTGGTGAATTATTACTAATAATACGAATTTTTTCAATTGTAGCATAACGCGTCACTCCACCAGATCTCATGAGTATATCTATAAGATCTATGTTTTCTTTATATGAAAATGAACCTGGTGAGTTTACTTCGCCAAATACTTTAATGGCACTTCGTTCATCTTTAATATCATCAAAATCTTCTTTTCCATGGTTAAAAATTGATTCAATATTACTTACAAGAGGAGAGGCAGGAACAAACAGTATATCTAGAGGTTGTAAAATAGGCAATTGAGATTCATTACCAGTATCTAAAAAAGCTTTATAGTTAAATTGTATTTTAGTGTTTGAACGCTTAATCAGCATACTATCTAGTTGAGCCCCTGGCCGTAATCCTCCAGCTTTATATATAGCCATTTGAATGTTTGTATTATCTGGAAAAACATATTCTCCTGGAGTTTTTACGTAACCTTGTATAAAAATAAGAATTTGTTGTTTTGCAATAAATATTTTGACATTAGAAATATCTCGAAAGGTTGTTTGTAATATTTTTATCACATTATCTTTTAATTGTGTTTCATTATAACCTGCAACATAAATTGAACCTACTTCAGGTAAATAAATTCGACCTCTTTTATCTACTTGAAAACTACGATTGAAAGTGATTTCTCCAGGTAGATCTACTTGGATCAAATCACCAATTTTTACTATTTTTTCTTGTGATGAAGCATGGACTAAATTAAGAAATAGCATCAACTTTAAAAACGTAGTAAGGAATATTTTATTTAAGTTCATAGTCGTCCTTTTTTAGCATACTAAAAGCATCTTTCCAATCTGGGATGATTTCTATACTTACACGACGATTTGCTAAATTAATTTCAGGTGAATTTCCTTTAAATAGAGGTACAGATTCTCCAAGTGAATGAGTAATAATTCGTTCTGGTTCAAGACCAAAGATGCACAAATAACGTTTTACTTGTGTAGCTCTCATCATAGATAGTTGTTCATTATATTTTTTATTACCAGTTGAATCTGAATGACCAGTTATAGATAAGTTAAGATAATTATGAATTAGCAATAAATTAGCAGCTTCAGCGAGTTTTCTCATATATTTTGGGTTAATTTCACTTGAATCATGGGCAAATTGATTATCAGAATTAAGAATATTGGAGATTTTTTTAATAACAGTTATTTTTTGATTAAATGTATCTTGCTGTAGTGGAGGCTGGCAGCTGGTTTTTGATATGACATAATTAAGACGAGATTCTAATTGGTTAAGGCGGTTATGCTGGATTAAAATCCCATTTGCTGCATCTATTAATAGGCTATCTTTTAATTCATGAGCAATTCTGTCTTGTGTGATAACTGCTTGAGTTACTATGGCAGGAAAGCACCATTTAGCTCCCTTTTGAATTAACATATCAAGATGCAATTTGTTCATTTCCCAATTTAATTGAAGTTCATTAGTTTCTTTTAAAAAATCATCAGATTCATATTTTAAGGATTTAAATAATATATTCTTCTCTGGTTTGTTATTTGCTAAATTGAAAAGGCTACTACATCCAGAGCAGAAAAAAATCCATATAATCATCGATATAGTTATTGAGTTGACATACATCTTAAAACAACCAAATGATTTACAACTTTTATAGTTGATTTAATTAGCTAACTAATAGAGATTGCTTGATTAATACGTAGTAATTTCATAAATTCTAACGGTTGTCCTGTTGCATTTTTAATATACATATTACGTTCACGTTCAATAAGGCGTTTATAAAGATAGACAAGTGCACCTATGCCAGATGAATCTAAAAATTTTACTTTACTGAAATCTACTTCAATTTCATTGTGTGTATCTTTAGTAAGAATATCATCAATACATGCTTGTGCTAAACGACTATTATTAGTATCTAAATTTCCAATAATTACTAATGTTAAAACTGTGTTGCTTTTTTCTACTTTATGAATGTTCATAATTGTTTTCTCTATTATAGTTGGAGTATTAGTACTAAGCAGAATTTATTGTCTTTTAATTTAAGTTTATTATTTATAATCTTTAGATTAACTTTTATTATTAGATTTTTAAGTAAGACTTAGTCCATTAAGTTTAATTATTTAGATATAAATTTCAATTTAATAGATTTATTATGATGTATCATGTGTAATTTTAAAGAAAGAAGAAATGCTGCTGATGAAACTCCTATAATAAACCCAATCCAAAATCCATGGACTCCCATAGGTTCCACAATAATATTCGTCATACTTAAGATATAACCTATTGGTAAGCCAAGTATCCAATATGAGATAAATGTACGATTAAATATGCTTTTCATATCCTTATATCCACGTAAAGCTCCTGCTGAGATAATTTGAATAGCATCTGTACATTGATAAAATGCGGCAAATAGCAATAATTCCATAGCAATGCTTGTCACTGTATTATTATTGCTATAAAGCAATACAATATTTTCTCTAAATATTATAGTTGATATTGCTGTTATCAGTGCTAAAAAAAATCCAATAGTAACAGCAACTTTTGAAGTAATTTTTGCACCTTTTAGATTTCTTTTTCCAAGCTGATGACCAACACGTATGCTAACTGCAACACCAATACTCATTGGCAACATAAATATTAATGATGAAAAATTAATTGCAATTTGATGAGCTGAAACTACATTAGGTCCTAATGGAGCTATAAATAAGGCAACTATTGCAAATAGAGTGACTTCGATAAATGTTGCAGCCCCAATTGGTATCCCTAATTTAAATAGCTTTATAATTGATTGTACTCTTGGTTTATAGAAATGAAAAAACAATTGGATATGCGCAATACGTTTAGATATTAAAATATAAATTAATAACATTATAAACATTAACCAGTAAACGATGGAAGTAGCTATACCACAACCTATACTTCCTAATTTAGGAAGACCAAACTTACCATATACCAACATCCAATTTATTGGGATATTTATTATTAATCCAATAATTCCAATAACCATAGCAGGTTTTGTTAGAGATAAACCATCAGTTAAGCTACGCAAAGTTTGAAATAATAAGCAGGCAGGTACAGAAAATATCATTGCGTATATATAACCACTAATTTTTATCGTTATTAATGGTTCAAGTTTTACGATATCTAAAATTGTTCTTATTTGCAAAAGAATCATAATAATCGGAATAGAACAAATAATAGCAAGGCTAATCCCTTGTTGTATTTCGAAAGGTATCTTAATTTGCTGATCAGAACCATTCAGTTGAGCTACTATTGGTACTAAAGCTGTTAATAAACCAGCACCAAATAAAATCAAAGGCAACCAAATACTAGATGCAATAGCAACAGCAGCCATGTCGATAGTACTTACGCCCCCCGCCATAATTGTATCAACAAAGTTCATACTAGTTTGCGAAATAGATGCAATTAATACAGGCACAGCCAGTTTAATTAAATTATACATTTCATTTTTATAGCTATGCATAGTGCTTCTTCCTAATTCGCAGGTATTAAAGTTTGATAAAATATAGAATATTACTTCTTATGAATCTTGATTAGAATAATAAAAAAATGTCATACTTAGTGCTATTGAAAACTTGCAGATTTTTTAAAATGTTTACTGGTATTGTACAAGGTATGGCAAAGTTAGTTTCGGTTGAGAAAAAAAAGAACTTTCGAACTCATACTATTGAATTATTAGGAATGATGAACGATGGTCTTATGGTAGGAAATTCTGTTGCCCATAACGGCTGTTGTTTAACAGTAACTCACATTGATGGTAATCTAGTTTCATTTGATATAATAGAAACAACCCTTAGGTTAACTAATCTTGGTGAGTTAACTGAGGGAATGTTGGTGAATATAGAAAGAGCTGTTAAATTTGGAGATGAAATTGGTGGCCATTGTATATCTGGACATATTTCACTTACAAGTAAAATTGATAAACTTATTGAAACTGAGAATAATCTTACTATTTGCTTTACAGTCCCATTATATTCAGTGCCATATGTCTTAGAGAAAGGCTATATTGCGTTAGATGGTTGTTCATTAACAATAGGGAAAATTGAAGGTCAATGTATTAGTGTTCATTTAATCCCTGAAACATTAAAACGTACTTTATTTGGCAAACGTAAGGTAGGTGATAGAATTAATGTTGAATTTGATTCTCAAACTCAAGCTATAGTTAATACGGTTAAGCAGTTGTTTATAGAAAAAAATAGTTTTTTTAAAACCGGATAATAATTTTATTTGCTTTCTTTATGTCTGTTTTTCGAGGTTAACAGTTTTTATCTAAATAGTTTCTTGGTTTATTTGCTTCTATTTAGAGTTTTTTTTCGTGTGTCCATAATTTCCCATTTTCCTTCAATATAGAAGCTACTCCAACCAGAAGGTTTTCCGTTTAATTCGGAACGAACATAGGTTTCTTTTGATTTACGGCTAAAACGAATTACTGTAGAAAGACCACTAGGATCTTCACTTGGAGCCAATGTTAAATACAAAAGCTTAGAGTGTAGGCGCTCTTTAAAGTTAATTAGTTCCTTAACTAATGGGGCTCTTGTTTCACGAGATTTTGGGAAATTACTTGCTGCCATGAACAAACCAGAAGCACCATCACGTAATATAAAATAAGCATTTGAATCTTTGCAAGGTAGTTCAGGGAAGTGTATTGGTTCTAATTTTGGCGGTGCTACTTCGCCATTTTTTAAAATTTTTCTAGTATTTTTACAATCACTGCTAGTGCAGTCCATATATTTCCCAAATCGACCGTTTTTGAGTAGCATATCAGCATTGCATTTATCGCATTTAATAAGAGGACCAGAATAACCTTGTCCTTTAAATTGTCCAATTTCAATAATATAGCCAGTACATGATGAATTGCTTCCACAAAGGTGTATTTTATGTTTATCGTCAATAAAGTATGCATCCATTGCCATTTTACAGTTTTGACAACGTTTTTTAGCTCGCAAAGCAGCAGTTTCTGATTCTTCTGATAAGATGTTGTTATTCCAATTTTCTTTGCTCAGATTAATTGTGGTTTTACAACGATCCTTTGGTAATAATTCATATCCAGAACAGCTTAAGAATACTCCAGTTGATGCTATTCTAACTACCATTGGTCGTGTGCATGTTGGACATGGTATATTAGTTTCTACTATATAGTTTGGTTTCATTCCACCATATTTGATATCTTTTCCTGCTCGTTGTAAATCATGAGTAAAATCATTAAAAAAGCCATCTAGAATAGTTTTCCAATTGGCATTACCTTCAGCGATCTGATCAAGCTGTTTTTCCATTCTAGCTGTGAAATTATAGTTCATTAAATCAACAAAGCTAGTATTTAGACGATCTGTAACAATCTCTCCCATTTTTTCTGAATAAAATCGGCGTTGTTCTAATTTCACATAACCACGTTCTTGAATAGTAGAAATAATTGCAGAATAGGTTGATGGTCGACCAATTCCTTTTTTTTCAAGTTCTTTAACAAGAGAGGCTTCGGTAAAACGAGTTGGTGGTTTTGTAAAACGTTGCTTGGTTTTTATATGATTAAATTTCAATTTATCTCCAATCTGAACTGTTGGAAGTAATTTTTCTTCATTTTGTTTTCCAAATGGGCGTTGAACACGTGTCCATCCATCAAATTTTAAGATTCGCCCCTTAGATTGTAATATATATTTTTCTGCTTTTACATAAATCTTTGTTAAATGATATTGAGCTTCTGTCATTTGGCATGAAATAAATTGATTCCAGATTAATGTATATAATTTACATGCATCTTGATCCATGTTTTTTAATTTCTGAGCTTGGACTGTAATATCTGAAGGACGAATAGCTTCATGGGCTTCTTGTGCACCTGGTTTATTATTATATATGTTAGATTTAATTGGTAAATATGATTTCCCGAATTCATTAACAATATATTTACGTGCCGATTCTATGCTTTCAACACTCAAATTGGTAGAGTCAGTACGCATATACGTGATGTAACCTGCTTCATAAAGTTTTTGAGATAAAATCATAGTCCTTTTGACACTGTATCCTAATATTGTGCTTGCTGCTTGTTGCAATGTCGAAGTAATATATGGAGCAGGTGCTTTTTTTAAAGTTGATTTATCTTCTCGGTTACAAACTTCGTATTCTGCATTTTTTAATATTTTAGTAATTAATTTAGTTTCAGCTTTGTTAGCTACTTTTAGAGTTAGATTATTTTTTTTTATAACTTGCAAGCAAAGACAATTATTATTTTTAGTTAATGTATTCACATAAATATCCCAAAATTCTTCTGGAATAAATGTTTTGATTTTTTGCTCTCGTTCGACTAAAATTTTGACTGCGACAGATTGAACTCTCCCTGCAGATAAACCTCTAGCAATCTTTTTCCATAATAAAGGTGAAACCATAAATCCAACAATACGATCCATAAATCGACGTGCTTGCTGTGCATTTACTCCATTCATATTTAAGTCAATAGGTTGTTTAAATGCTTGTTGAATGGAGTTTTTTGTAATTTCATTAAATACTACGCGTTTATAACGACCTTTATCCCCTCCGATAATTTCTTGAAGATGCCAAGCTATAGCTTCTCCTTCTCGATCTAAATCAGTTGCAAGGTAAATATTGTCGACATTTTTTGCTAATTCTTTTAATTCAGATACAATTTTTTCTTTACCTGGAAGGATTTGGTAATTTGCTGTCCATCCGTGAAATGGATTAATACCTATTTTTTTAATCAGAGTATTCTGTTTGTTTTCTTTTTTAATTCGTGTTTTTTCTTCAATAGTCATCCCTTTAGTAGAAAGGGTATCTGTTTTGTTTCCTGAATAACTTTTTCCTGTTTTTGGAAGATCACGAACATGACCAATACTAGATTTTACGATAAAATCTTTACCAAGATATTGGTTTATGGTTTTTGCTTTCGCAGGAGATTCGACTACGACGAGTGATTTACTCATAATTCAAATACCTTTAAGGAATAATATAAGATAAGTTTCTATCAATTAATAATAGTGTACTGTTATTTTTAAAATAAATATTTTTCTGAAAATCCTGTTCTTTAAACTTCTTTTATTAAAAAAGTGCTGTTTTTTAATATAAAAAAAAGGTGTTCATTACTGAGAAATTCTAACAGGTTAATTTAAGTAATTCATCGAAGTAATTAGGGAAAGTTTTTGATACACATGTGAAGTTTTTAATAGTTATAGGCATACTACCTAATGCGATTAAAGAAAAGCACATGGCAATTCGATGGTCATTATATGTATTTATAGCAATATGCCTAAACCATCTAGCTGGATTAATACTAATATAATCCTTTCCTTGTTTAACTGTAATCCCCAATTTTTTTAATTCTGTTGCCATAGCAAATAAACGATCACTTTCTTTCAATCGCCAGTTGTATACATTGCGTACAGTAGTTATACCTTCAGAAAATAATCCTGCTATCAAAATAGTCATAGCAGAATCTGGCATATGGTTATAATCCATGTCTATTCCGTTAAGTTGGCTAACATGAGAGATGATATGATTTTCCCCCCATTCAATTTTTGCCCCCATTTTTTCTAGTACATAAGCAAATTCAATGTCACCTTGAATACTCTTTTTAGAGATACCTTTAACTTTAACTTTTCCACCTTTAATTGCTCCAGCAGCAAGGAAATAGGATGCTGATGAAGCATCACTTTCTATTAAAAACTCACCAGGAGAAATATACGATTGGTATTTAGGAACTATAAATTCTTGGTAATTATTATTAATTATGTTAATACCAAAAATTTTCATGATATTTAATGTAATATTTATATAGGGTTTTGATACTAAATAATTTTCAACTTTTATAATAATCTTCTTTTCTATCAAAGGAGTTAACATTAAAATAGCACTTAAAAATTGGCTGGAAACAGAAGAATTAATAAAAATACAATTTCCTTTTAAAGTATTACCAGTAATTTTTATAGGTGGATACCCTTTATTTTTTAAATATTCAATTTTAGCCCCTATTTTATGCAAAGCTTGAACCAAGTGAAAGATGGGACGTTTATTCATGCTCTTATCACCAGTTAATATATATTCTCCTTGACTCAAACATAAAATTGCTGTCAATGGTCTCATTGCTGTTCCTGCATTACCAAGAAAAAGGTTTAACCTCCCTTTAGGTGTACTAAATACTTTACCTAATCCTTCTATTTCGCATTTTTTTTTATTTTTGGTTAAGTGATAGGAAACACCTAATTTAGATAAAGCATTTAGCATATAATAAGTATCATCACTATCTAGAAGATTAATTAAACGAGTATTACCTTTAGCTAAAGCAGCTAGCAATAATGCTCTATTGGATATACTTTTTGAACCAGGTAATTGAATTTCGCCATTGATTTTTTGAATAGGTTGTAAAATAAGGTTTTTCATTGAAGTAATCTTCAGTAGATATTATTAATATTAGTATATAAGCATTTGATTTTTTTAAAAAAGATATTTAAATAAGAAAAACTTCGCACTCCCATTCTCATAAAAATTCGTTTTTTATGAGAACTAATATCTAATTATAACCTTAGCCGTACTCATACTAGTTTAATACTGAGAGCTTAACTGTTTAGTTCTATATCTATATAAATTATTTATTTGATAATAAATAATAACTTAATGAGAAATAATAAATTTGTTTTTTATGAGAAAACTGGTAAATCAGTTCTAGCAAAGGTAAAATACCATTCAGAGTATATTTTAACGGAAAAATTGTGTCTGTAAAGGCACTTGTTTTTACCAAAATTAATTTAGAAGAGGATAAAATGGCTAAAGAAGATGTAATTGAGATGCAAGGCACTGTTCTTGATACTTTGCCAAATACAATGTTTCGCGTTGAATTAGAAAATGGTCATCTTGTTATTGCTCATATCTCAGGTAAAATGCGTAAAAATTATATTCGTATTCTTACTGGAGATAAAGTAACTGTTGAAATGACTCCTTATGACTTATCGAAAGGTCGCATTGTTTTCCGTTCTCGTTAATTGTTTATTTTATTGCTACTATAATTATTTAGTTTAACTTTTTATTTTTTAAAATTTAAAATTATTAGCGTATTATTATTATTTTCGACGCCAATTTGTTCCTGTTTTTGTATCCTCTAAAATAATGCCCATTTGCTCTAGTTTATTTCGTGCTATGTCTGCATTAACCCAATCTTTTAAAGCACGTAAATCATTACGATGTTTAATAAGAGTTTCAATCTCTGAAAGTTGATTTTTATTTATATTCTTTTTCTTTCCTTTTAAAAAAGTTTCTGGTTTTTGGTAAAGAATACCAATTATATTTGCAAGTTTAAGCATTAAATTTCCAAGAGCACTAGCCTTATAGATATTATTAGTTTTAAGTTGATTAATATGGTGAGCCATATCGAATAAAATAGAGTAAGCTATTGGCGTGTTAAAGTCATCATCCATCGCATTAATAAAACGAGTTGCATAATATTTTTCATCTTTAGTGCTGATTGGGATATCCATATTCAAATCTAGTAAAGAAGTATATAAGCGTTTTAAAGAAGAATTTGCCTGTTTTAGGCTTTCTTTAGTATAGTTAAGTTTCTTACGGTAATGTCCTGATGTTAAAAAATAACGTAAAGTTTCGGGATTATATTGTTGTAATAACTCACGGATTGTAAAGAAATTACCTAGAGATTTAGACATTTTTTCTTGATTAATCATCATCATGCCAGTATGCATCCAAGTATTTACATACTGAGTATCATTTGCGCAGCATGATTGTGCAATTTCATTTTCATGGTGAGGGAATTTAAGATCAGATCCGCCTCCATGGATATCAAAATGCTTACCTAGAATTGCAGAGTTCATCGCTGAACATTCAATATGCCAACCTGGACGTCCCATACCCCAAGGTGCATTCCAAGCAGGTTCTCCAGGTTTTGACATTTTCCATAATACAAAATCTAGTGGATTACGCTTCGTTTTTTGAGTATCAATAGTAATGTCTATCCGTAACTTTTTAAGATTTTGATTTGATAGTTTTCCATAATTAATAGTATGATGGCACTTACTAACATCAAACAAAACATCTCCATTATTACCTATATAACCGAAACCACGCTTTATTAATTTTCTGATAAAATTTATGATTTCCTTTATATATTGGGTTGCATGAGGTTCAATATCAGGTCTATTAATATTTAATTTATCAAAGTCATTGTGCATTTCAGAAATCAAGCGTTGAGTAAGAGATTTACATGATTCACCATTTTCAGAAGCACGATTAATGATCTTATCATCAATATCAGTAATATTCCTTACAAATGTCAGTTCATAACCTAGGTATCGTAGATAGCGAGAGACTATATCAAAAGATAAGAACGTACGAGCATGGCCAATATGACAAAGGTCATAAACAGTTACCCCACAGACATACATCCCAACTTTATTATCAGAAATCGGTTTAAATTTTTCTTTTTGTTTTGTTAGTGTGTTATATATTCTTAGCATGACATTTTTATTAGTGATTAAGGTTTTTTTTCATTAGAGGTGTTTTTTATCTACTATTTCTATCTGTATACTCTACAATTATTATTAGTTTTTTAAAACTTATTACTTATTTGAATAATTTTATTTGAAGGATCAGCTAGCTGGTATACGACTCTTATCATGACTATATTATTTATTTCAGATCTTCACTTAACACCTTTATTGCCTAAAATTACTAATTGTTTTATTAGGTTTATGCGTGAAGAAGCTTCTAAAGCTGATAGAGTATATGTATTGGGTGATCTATTTGATTTTTGGGTTGGCGACGATGATAATTCCAGCTTTGCTACACTAATTAAAGATGAGCTTAAAAAATTGACTAGTTCAGGTGTTCCATGTTTTTTTATTAGAGGTAATAGAGATTTCTTAATTGGTACACGTTTTGCCGAATATACAGGAATACGATTACTTTCAGATGAAGCAGTTATAGATTTATATGATCGTAAAGCAGTTATTTTACATGGTGATACTTTATGTACACGTGATGTAAAATATCTAAAATATCGACAAAAAGTTAGAAAACCCTGGTTGAAATGGTTATTTAATTGCATTCCTGTATATTTTAAGAGGATTATTATAAATAAAATTCAATCTAATGTTAGGGGAAAAAAGAAGTTTAAATCATTGGATATTATGGATGTGACAGCTAGTGAGGTTGAAAAAGTTTTTGATTTACATAATGTTGATTTAATGATTCATGGTCATACGCATATACCAAACATTCATCAATTAAATACAGACAAAGGTAATAAAATTAGAATTGTTCTTGGAGATTGGAATCATCATGGATCTATTTTGTTTTACTATAAAAATAGATATGAATTGCAAATTCGTCCTTTCGACTAAAATAAAATGCTTGTTTCATCTTAACGTAACGGTCAGTATCTATTAAGATATTTAAGGTTTGTTAGCAATTAATATTGTTCGTTTTGGAGCTGGATAGCCTTCAATTGTTTTACTAGAATCTTTAGTATCTAGATAGTTACATAATGAATTATGCATCATCCATTTGGTTTGACGCTGTTCATTAATGTTCGTAGTTTGTGTATTTACAATTCGTATGTTTTTAAATCCTGTTTTTCTAAGCCATATTTTCAATACAGATGCTGAAGGAATAAAATATATGTTGCGCATTTGAGCATAGCGATCTACTGGAAAAAGTACTGTATTTTGATCTCCTTCAATTACTAGCGTTTCGAGAACTAATTCACCTTTTGATCTAAGCTGATCTTTAAGTTGAATAAGATGATCAATAGGAGACCGACGATGATATAATACTCCCATGCTAAAAACCGTATCAAAAGCTTTAAGTTTTGGAAGTTGCTCAATACCTAAAGGTAATAGGTGAGTTCGTTGATCATTCCCAAGTAGTTTTCTAATTGCTTCAAATTGAATAAAACATAATCGAGAAGGATCAATTCCTATAGACAACTGAGTATCTTCACCTACTGTACGCCAGAGATGGTAACCATTGCCACAACCAACATCTAAGATTACACGATTTTTTAGGTTTGATATATGTGGGAGCAAACGATTCCATTTCCAATCACTATGCCATTCAGAATCAATATAAATATCATATATAGAATATGGACCTTTCCTCCATGGAGAAAGACTTTTTAATAATTGTTCTATTTGTTTAAGCCTTCCTGCATTTATCATGTGATTATTAGATATAGAAACTGAGTATTTTAAGTCAATATTATCCGGTATGGTATCCGGAATTTTATTTAAAATTTTAATCCAATGATTAAAATTTGAGTTCTTAGCATTTATCCAATATGTTAATTGTTTAGGTAAAGTATTTAACCAAGGTTGAAGAGAAGTAGTTTGAGAGATAACTTCATAAAAACTAGAAAAATTAATCATTTTTACATATTAAATGAATATAAATGAAAGTTATTTAATTGCAATCATAGCACCAAAATTAAAATATTGGAACCAAGTTTCATTGCTTGAAAAACCAATATCCTTAAATCGTATTTTATGGGTTTTTATTGAATCTGGATATATTACATTTTCAAGTGCGATGAGCTTTTGTTTTATTTCTAGTTCACTATATCCATTTTTGCGTTTAAAATCATGGTGAAGTTTGATTAAAAGTTTATTTAAAACGTCATTTTCAAAAATATACTTTTCAGATAAAATTAAAATTCCACCAGAACGAAGACCTGAGTAGATGTTTTCGAGTAAGCTTTGTCTATCTTTTGGATTAATAAATTGTAGTGTAAAATTTAGTACAACAACGGAAGCATTAGTAATTTTAACATTACGAATATCTGCTTTAATCACTTTAATTGGAATAGTTAATTGATGTTTGTTAAGATACGCTTTGCAACGTTGTACCATGGCATTTGAACTATCTACTGCGATAATCCGGCATCCTTTTTGATTAATTTGATTATGCATTGAAATCGTTGCGGCACCTAATGAACAACCTAGATCATATATTCTTGAATAGGGTTTAGCGAAGCGTTTTGCCAATATACCAATGGTTGAGATAATATTATTGTATCCTGGAATAGAACGTTGAATCATGTTTGGAAAGACTTGAGCTACTTGTTCATTAAAAGTAAAGTCAGTAACTCTATCAACTAATGTTGAAAAAAGAGTGTCTTTATTGTCATTCATATCCATTGCTGTCTGTCATATTTTGAAAGGTAATTTATATGGCAGATTATTTAATATTGTCATCTTAAATACAAAGAATATTTTCGATATTTTAAATATATTATAATTGATTAAGTCATGTATATTTATTTTAGACTAGCTTTAACCTTTCTTATTCAGTAGTGAGAATGTTCATAAAAATGTATGATATTTAAAGGATTATATTTTAGAGAGATTTTTAATGCGTACTCATTATTCTGGTGAACTTGATAAATCGATTGTTGGACAAACTATAAAACTTTGTGGCTGGGTTCATTCTCGTCGTGATTTAGGCGGACTAATTTTTATTGATATGCGAGATTGCTCTGGTGTTGTTCAAGTTGTTATTGAACCGTATACTGCTAAGATTTTTTCTATTGCTAATGAGTTGCGTAATGAATTTTGTATTGCTATCACAGGTATTGTTCGTGTTCGTCCTTTAATACAGATAAATGAGGATATGCCAACTGGAGAAATTGAGTTACTTGCTACAATGTTAAAAATAATTAATCGAAGTGAACCTTTGCCTATTGATTTTAAGCAAGACAACTCAGAGGAACAGCGTTTAAGATATCGTTATTTAGATTTACGCCGTCCTGAAATGTACAAACGTTTAAAACTGCGTTCTGAAGCATCAAGGTTTATGCGTAATTTTTTAGATGCCAAAGGTTTTTTAGAAATTGAAACACCAGTACTAACAAAAGCAACTCCAGAGGGTGCTCGTGATTATTTGGTACCAAGCCGTACTCGAAAAGGTAGTTTTTATGCTTTACCTCAATCTCCTCAATTATTTAAGCAGTTGCTTATGATATCTGGTTTTGATCGTTATTATCAAGTTGTTAAATGTTTTCGTGATGAAGATTTGCGTGCAGATCGTCAGCCAGAATTTACTCAAATTGATATTGAAACTTCATTTATGAAAGTAAAAGATGTTCAAGCAATTACTGAAAAAATGATTTGTAATATGTGGAAAAAATTACTAGGTATTGACTTAGGTAAATTTCCAGTGATGAAGTTTAGTGAAGTAATGCGTCGTTTTGGTTCTGATAAACCTGATTTACGTAATCCATTAGAGTTAATTGATATTGCAGATCTTGTAAAATGTATTACATTTGAAACTTTTTCAATTCCTGCTAATGATATAAATAGTCGTGTTACAGTTCTATGTTTGCCTGGTGGTGCTGTTTTGAGTCGTAAAAAAATAGACAATTACTCTAAATTTGTTCAAATGTATGGTGCTAAGGGTTTAGCATGGATGAAAATTGGTGATTTGCGTATTGGTATTAAAAATGCTATTCGTTCACCAGTCGCTAAATTTTTGAGTGATGCAATAATTAATAGTATATTAGATCGCACTCAAGCTAAATCTGGTGATATGATTATATTCTTAGCAGATAAGAAAAATATTGTTACAGAAGCGTTAGGTGCTCTTCGTATTAAATTAGGTAAGGACCTTAAATTAATAGATTATTCTATCTGGGCTCCATTGTGGGTTATAGATTTTCCGATGTTTTCAAAGGATAATGAAGGTAACTTTTATGCTATGCATCATCCTTTTACATCGCCTCTAGAAAATTTAAGCGTAACAGAACTAAAGACTGATCCTGTTTCTATAGTTTCTAGTGCTTATGATATGGTTTTGAACGGTTATGAGATAGGTGGTGGTTCTGCTCGAATTCATAATAGAGATATACAATCAGCAGTTTTTGAACTTTTAGGAATTAAAAAACATGAACAACAAGAAAAATTTGGTTTTTTACTGAATGCTTTGAGATTTGGTACTCCACCTCATGCTGGTATTGCATTTGGTTTAGATCGTTTGGTCATGCTACTTTGTGGTACTGAAAATATACGTGATGTTATTCCATTTCCTAAAACAACCTCAGCAGCTTGTTTGTTGACTAGTGCACCAAGTTTTATAAAATCATTAGTGCTTGAAGAATTGAATTTGTCTGTATCAAATAAAAAGAAAAACATCTAATATCAGCAAGTTAAAGGATTACTACATGTCAATTATTTTAGGTATTGATCCTGGTTTTCGTACTACTGGGTATGGACTTATTGATCAACAAGGTCCTAACCTTTTTTATTTAGACAGTGGATGTATTTTAAATAAAGGAAAAAAAATATCGGGAAGATTAAGAAAAATATATCTTGGAATTACCGAAATTATTTCTAAATTTCAACCTGATGTATTTGCGATTGAGCAAATTTTTATCGCTAAAAATGCAAGTTCAGCTCTTAAACTAGGTCAAGCTAGAGGAACAGCAATTGTTGCAGCCGAAAATTTAGAATTGCCTATATATGAATATGCTGCACGTTTAATTAAACAAGCAGTAGTAGGCACAGGTCGTGCTGAAAAAAATCAAGTTCAAACTATGGTTCAACATATACTTAAATTAACTAAAAAGCCAAATTCTGATGCTGCTGATGCTTTAGGTGTAGCTATTTGTCATGCACATACACATAAAACTATTAATTTATTATCTAATAACCTTCATATATCAAAGAAAAGAAAATATCTTTGATTTTTAATTTAGAGAGGTTTATTGTGATTGGACGTCTTCATGGAATCCTTCTTGAGAAACGACCGCCAGAGTTATTAATGGATGTGAATGGTGTTGGGTATGAAATGCAAATGCCAATCAGTTGTTTTGATAATCTCCCAAATGTTGGGAGAAAGGTGATTATTTATACTCACTTTATCATTCGAGGAGATGCTCAGTTGCTTTATGGATTTAATACTCTAAAAGAGCGGGCTTTATTTCGAGAAGTAATAAAAACTAATGGTATCGGACCAAAGTTAGGATTGAACATTCTTTATAAAATGTCAGCCAGTCAATTTATTTCTTGTGTTGCAAGAGAAGATATTTCAGCTCTATTAGAACTTCCTGGTGTAGGTAAAAAAACGGCAAAACGGTTAATCTTAGAAATGAAAGATCGCCTTAAAGATGGGAATTTTGAAGGACCAATTAATTCTATATTAAATGAATCTGCTTTAAATAAAAAATTAGCATTGTCTCAAGTTCATGCTCATGCTCAAGAAGAAGCAATTAGTGCTTTATTAGCTTTAGGTTATAAACCAATGAAGGCATCAAAAATTGTATCTCAGATTGCAAAACCAGATATGACAAGTGAATGTTTAGTTTATGCAGCTCTAAAATCAATGAGTTGAAGTATTTGCTTTACAGATAGATGTATTATACTCCAATTATTGATTAAGGATAGATATAATGATTGAATCAGAACGTTTAATAAGACTAGATAATTCTTTTTCTAAAAGAAAAGATATTGTTATGGACTCAATCCGTCCTAAAAAGTTATCAGATTATCATGGACAAAAACATGTCTGTTCTCAAATGAAACTTTTTATTAAAGCTGCAAAATTACGTGATGAAGCTCTTGATCACCTATTAATCTTTGGACCTCCTGGTTTAGGAAAAACAACTTTAGCCAATATCGTAGCTAATGAGATGGGAGTTAATACTCGTTCTACTTCTGGACCGATACTTGAAAAAGCAGGGGATTTAGCATCAATTTTAACTAATTTGGAAGAACATGATGTTTTGTTTATTGATGAAATACATCGTTTAAATCCTATCATTGAAGAAGTTTTATATCCGGCAATGGAGGACTATCAGTTAGATATTATGATAGGCGAAGGACCAGCCGCTCGGTCAATTAAAATTGATCTTCCAGCGTTTACTTTAGTTGGCGCTACTACTAGAGCAGGATCTTTAACATCACCTTTTCGTGATCGTTTTGGTATTACTCAACGTTTAGAGTATTATCACGTAGCGGATTTGAAGAATATTATACTATGTTCTGCAAATTATCTTGGTATTTCAATAGAACTTGAAGGTGCTTTAGAAATTGCTCGTCGTTCTAGAGGTACACCTCGTATAGCTAATCGTTTATTACGTCGTGTTCGGGATTATGCTGAAGTAAAAGGTAATGGTCATATTTCTTTAAACTTAGCTTCTCAAGCACTTGATATGCTTGATGTTGATACAGAAGGTTTTGATTATATGGATAGAAAGTTATTATTGACAATAATAACTAAGTTTTCTGGAGGGCCTGTTGGACTTGATAATATAGCAGTAGCTATTGCTGAAGAAAAAGATACTATAGAAGATGTTCTAGAACCATACTTAATTCAAGGAGGTTATATCCAACGTACACCAAGGGGGAGGGTTGCTACAGAAAAGGCCTATTTCCATCTTGGATTAAAAAAAACGATGTAAAAGTATCTTTGTTTTCTTTTATATAGATAAAATAGTTGATTTGTTTCAAATACAATGTTCGTTTTTATTGTCATTTCATGCAGAGCAAGATGCATCATTCATTATTAAAATTTTTTAAAACTTCTGTGGAATGTAGCATAAAAATTATTATTAGGCAGTTATTTGTTTTTATTTTTTGAAAGTATGCGATTAAGCAAATTCTAGCCATTGTTGGAGTGTTAATTACAGATGATAACTCATTTCTCAGTTATTGATTTATTTTTACAAGCAAGTTTTCTGGTAAAAATAGTGATATTTATATTGTTTTTTTATCAATTGTTTCTTGGACTCTCATTATCAAACGTAGCATGATTTTATTTAAAGCATTTAAACATGAAGATATTTTTGAAGATAAATTTGGATCTAGTTTAGCAGACCTTTTTAAGTTTTACCAGGATGTTAAAAAGTGTAAAGATAAAATTTCAGGTTCTGAGGAGATTTTTTATTTAGGTTTTAGAGAATTTATTCGACTGCGTAAATCAAATTCTAATTCTCCTGAATTTATAATGCAAAGTACGAAGCGTTCAATGCGTATTGTGCTTTCGAAAAGAATTAATGAATTATCAACAGATCTTGGATTTTTAGCTACTATAGCTTCTATAAGTCCCTATATTGGTCTATTTGGAACTGTATATGGTATTATGAACACTTTTATTTCTTTAGGTGGAGGAACAAATCATGCAAGTCTCACAATGATGGCTCCAGGTATTGCTGAAGCACTCGTTGCTACTGGAATCGGACTTTTTACTGCGATTCCAGCCATGATGGCTTACAATTATTTTAGCACTCAGGTGAGTAAACTTGAAAATAGTTATAGTATTTTTTTAGAAGAATTCTATAGCATTTTATATCGTTTAGTGATGTTAGCACAGGAACAGTAATGTATAGTCAGACTAGAAATTTAAAGATAATATCTGAGATTAATGTTGTTCCATACATTGATGTTATGTTAGTTCTTCTAATTATTTTTATGGTTTCATCATCTTCATTATTTTTTAAAGGGGTTGATGTAGATTTACCAAATATGGCCGCTGAATCTGCTTCTGCATTACTAAAGGAAAAAGATGTTAACTTTCTTGTTATAGAAATTAATCAAAAAGGTCAGTTAGGATTGAGTGTTAATAATAAAAAATTGCAACAAGATTTTTCAATTGAAAGCATAATTTTGAGAGTAAAAAAAGAATTACTAATTCAACCAAGTTCAATAGTAGTTATCGGTGGTGATGTTTTAACACCATACTCAAAAATTATTATTTTGCTGGAAGCCTTACGTTATGCTGGGATTAGCAAAGTTGGATTATTAACAGATATCAAGGAATAAAGTTCATTATTTCATGATATATCATAGAAAAAACAAAAATTCATTTAAAACCTATTGCTATATCAATTGGTCTTCATGTGTTTCTGTTTATATCTTTATCGAAAGAGATAGTTTTTGACATATCAACATCCAGATTAAACTTTAAAAAATCTGAAAATATGCTTGAAGCTATGATTATTGATCATGATTTTAAAACAAAATATCAATACAAATCTGAAGCAAAAAGACTAGCTGAACAACAAGAAGCAAAAAGACTAGCTGAACAACAAGAAGTAAAAAGGCTAGCTGAACAACATTAATTGCTGCTATTAAAATGAAGCGCATCAATTCTTCTCTGGATCGGAGGATGACTCATTAACAAACTAAGTACAGATTTCTTTCCACTGATAGCGAATGCTGCCATAGAACTCTCAAGTTTAGAGTTTGGATTTGTTCTTAAACGTTGCAATGCAGAAATCATGCTTTTTTTACCAACTAAACTTGCTGCACCAGAGTCAGCGCGAAATTCACGTTGACGACTATACCACATAACAATTATACTAGCTAAAAGACCGAATACTAAATCAAGAACTAAAGAAACAAAAAAGTAAACCATCATATTAGGTCCAGTTTCTTCTCCTTCCCCACTATTATTTGAAGCAACAATGTTGGCAATAAAACGAGAAAAGAAAATTACAAACGTATTAAGCACTCCCTGAATTAATGTCATAGTAACCATATCACCATTAGCTACATGACTGATTTCATGTGCTAATACCGCTTCAACTTCCTTTTTCGTCATATTATTCAACAGACCAGTTGATACAGCAATCAAAGCATCATCACGTTTAGCACCAGTAGCAAACGCGTTCATATCTTCAGCTTTGTAAATAGCTATTGTTGGTATACCGATTCCCATCTTTTTAGCTTGGCAAGTGACAGTTTCAGACAACCAATGCTCCATTTCATTACGAGGTTTCTTTATAACCGAAGCAGACACAGAACGAATAGCCATTGTCTTTGAAAGAAATAAAGAGATAAAAGAACCACCAAAACCAAATACTGTTGCCAAAACAAGCAAACCAATCATGCTAGAAGATTGAATCCCTGCCACTGAATATATAAAATTTAAAACAATACTAAGCACTAAAACAACAGCTACATTAGTTGCCAGAAATAACGCTATCCGTTTCATTACATCACTCCTCCAATAAAAACTTATATAGGGGAAAATTATCGATTTAAATAATCTTTATTACTAATAACTTCAAAATAATCGGGACTTTATCCTTCTAAAAGAAATTTTCAAATTTATCAGGCTGTATGATTATTTTATTCTTGCTTTCCAAATTTCACAAGGTTCGATCTTATTGCGTTGTAAACGATGCCTATCTCGTTCAGCATGTCGTTTAAGTTCATATGGTCCAAGCACAACACAATACCACAAACTGCTATCTTTTTTCTTATGAATATTACTTTGAATACCATGGAATGCTATATCAAGTTTACGAGCCTTTGCTTGTTTCAATGTTTTATATGCACCGCATTGCATAATATAAGAAACCTGAGAAAGTATTTGCTTCCTAGGTTCTACCTCAACTTTTCTCTTAGGTAAGGAATCAATATACTCCCATTGCTCTTTTGGTAACGGCGGAATTTCAGCAATTGGCTTAGATATGTTTCCAACAGTTTTCTTTACGTTTAATTTAGAATTAAACTGTAATCCATAATCTAATAAACTTACTAGATAAAATAACATAATAATTAATATAAAAGCAATAAAACTAATCCAACAAACTTTACGTGCAAAGAAAAATATTTTCTTATCAACCTTATTTCTACTTGGATACATCTCATATTTATCTTAATTTAATTGCAAAAAATTATTTATTAAAATAAAAAAATGAATATTTTTAGTCTATTCTAAAAAAACATACAACATTTTGAGCACTTTTATTACCTTACAATGGTACGTCCGAGTGAATTTGAATCACTGACCTCCGCTATGTCAAAGCGGTGCTCTAACCAACTGAGCTACGGACGCAAAAATAACGTAAGGAAAATAAAAACCAGAATTAGTTTAAAAAATCTATTCAATAGTATGAATAATAGCACGTGTATTTAATGAAAAATATCTTTATCATTAACTTGTTGCTCAGTTTTTATTATAATTCGAATTTTAATTACCTTAGTGTATGATTTTCTTAAATTAACTCTAAAAACACTAGACATTTTACATCGTTATGATTTATTAAATAAAAAACACTATACAAAATCAATTCTAATAAAAAAATCAAAATAAGCATTACTATCAAAAGAAAAATATCTTTAAAGGAGTAAACCATGCTCATTTTAACTCGTCGTATTGGTGAAAGTGTCATGATTGGTGATAAAATAATAATTACAGTTCTCGGTATTAAAGGAAACCAAATTCGAGTTGGGATAAATGCTCCTAAAGATGTCTCTGTGCACCGAAAAGAAATTTATACTCAGATTCAATTTAAAGACAATTAATTCTCATTTTTAAAAATTTTGAAAAAAACAATACAACATAACAAAATATTTGACATATTCTTAATAAATCGTAACATATATGATTATTCGAAAGCGGTGGGCTGGCCGAGTGGTTGAAGGCGCTCCCCTGCTAAGGGAGTATATGGTTGATAGCTGTATCTAGGGTTCGAATCCCTCGCTCACCGCCAAGTTTCGTTATGCTTAATTACATTATAAAAATAATCCGCGTCCTTAGCTCAGTTGGATAGAGTACCTGGCTACGAACCAGGCGGTCGGAGGTTCGAATCCTTCAGGACGCGCCATTTGCAGAAATAAAAATATAACATATACTTACTTTTCCCTATCCTAATAAAAGTTATCTAATCATTATCTAACAAATCTACTGTTTTTGGCTTTTTAAGTCTACTAGAGTTAATATTTTTCATTTTATTTTGACAAAAAAATCATTTATTGTAAGTCAAAATGCTAAATTTAACTAAAATATAAAAAAACTTAATGTATTTAATAAAGTATTAATTGACTTAGTCAATTATTATACTAGAATCAGTCTTAGCTAGAAATGCAGTTCTTTGTCTACATATACTTTCGTTGGATTTTGTTTGGTTTCCTCGCTGTATCCGTACGCAATAGCAATCTACTTTTCCATGCTATCCGCGCCAAATTTGGCTCAGCACATTTAATTTTTTGTTATAAGGATTCTTTCATGTCTAATGTAGTTACTGGTACAGTGAAGTGGTTCAACGAAACTAAGGGATTTGGTTTTATTCAACAAGAAAATGGGCCAGATGTATTTGCTCATTTCTCCGCAATTTCTGGTGATGGCTTTCGTACATTAGTTGAAGGTCAAAGAGTAGAATTTGTAGTGACCACTGGACAAAAAGGGCCTCAGGCTGAAAATATTAAAGTTATCTAATACTTTTCTTTGCTTATAAAAAAGACTAAGACGTTCTTAATTTGTATTCCTTCAAATGCTTAGATAGTTCGTCCTGGTCTTTTTTTCTCTTTTTTACTAATTATTGAACGTGGATCTTGGTGAATCATAATATCTGCTTCTGGAAATAGCTTTAGTAATTTAGCTTCGACTTTATCTGAAATATTATGAGCCTCTAAAAGAGGAATCTGATCTTGTAATTCTAAATGAAATTGAATAAATCGAACTGGGCCAGACATACGGGTCCTTAAGTCATGCACACCTAATACTCCTTTTGTAGATAAACAAGTACTGAGAATCTTTTCTATTTCATCATCAGGTAATTTATGGTCTAATAAATTATTAATAGCCCCTACAAGCATTTTAAATGCGCTATATAAAATACAAAAACCAATCCCAATAGCAAAAATAGAATCCGCTTCTTCAATTCCATAGTAACTGAAACCTAACGCTAGTATAACTGCTACATTCATGTACAAGTCAGCTTTGTAATGTAAAAAATCAGCAGCAATTGCTTGGCTGTTAGTTTTTTCTAAAACATATTTTTGAAAACTTACTAAAGCATAAGTAATTACAATAGCAACTAAACTAACATAAATACCGTATTCAGGAGAATGTAATTTATATGGATGAAAATAACGTTCAACACCATTTAAAATTAAAAAAAATGAAGAACCTGAAATAAACATTGCTTGAGCTAAAGCTGAAAGAGATTCTGCTTTTCCATGACCAAACGCATGTTCTTTATCAGCAGGTTGTAATGAATAACGTACTACTATAATATTAATAATAGATATAATTATATCAAATAAAGAATCAATTAATGAAGCCAATAAACTAACTGAACCTGTACTCCACCAGATAATCATCTTGATAATAAGAAGAAAAATGGAAACCATGCTTGATATACATAAACATATACTAACTAAATATGAATACTCTTTTTTCATATATAGTATAATCACCAATAATAAAATTAGAATTAATATTACAGTAAAATAATAGGAAATATAAATTGTTATGATTATTTATACTATGACAAATTTAACTGGATACAGATAAATTCTAAATAATGCTTTATTAATTAGAATTTATTATTATTGAAAATAAAATAAATAAAATTCTATAGCTTTAACCAGCTTAATTAATCCTTATTTGTTGAATTATGATAACATTTACAATAACTCGTCCTGATGATTGGCATGTCCATCTTCGTGATGGCAATGTTTTAGTTGACACTGTCCGAGATATTAGTCAGTACAATGGTAGAGCGCTTATTATGCCGAATACTGAACCTCCAATTATCACAACTGCTATGGCATCCTCCTATCGTACTCGAATATTAGATAGAAATTCAAATCCTCATTTTAAACCTTTAATGACACTATATCTTACAGATAATACCAGTGCTAAAGAAATCCAAACAGCAAAAGCATCTGGTATTATACTTGCTTCTAAACTGTACTTGTCTAGGACAACTACTAATGCTTATTTAGGAGTTACTGCTATTAAAAATATCTATAGTCCACTAGAGAAAATGGAAGAATTAGGTATACCACTGCTAATTCATGGTGAAATTATAGGGGATAATATTGATATTTTTGACCGTGAAAAAGCTTTTTTAAGTACTGTTATACCTCAAATTATAAATAATTTTTCAAATTTAAAAATTGTTTTAGAACATATAACCACTTCTGATTCAATTGATTTTGTTAAAAACGCTAATGATAATGTAGCTGCAACAATTACAGCACATCATCTGTTATATAATCGTAACCATATGCTTGCAGGTGGTATTAAGCCACATTTTTACTGTCTTCCTGTTCTTAAGCGTAATACGCATCAGCAAGCTCTTATTCAAGCAGCAACAAGTGGAAACAAAAAATTCTTTTTAGGAAGTGATTCTGCGCCGCATAGCAAAACTAAAAAAGAATCAGCTTGCGGATGTGCTGGATTATACACAGCACATGCAGCATTAGAACTTTATACAGAAGTTTTTGAAAAAGAAGGCAGACTAAAAAATCTTGAAGCTTTTGCAAGCCATAATGGTGCAGATTTCTATGGTATAAAACGCAATCCAGATACTATAAAATTAGTTAAAGAAACATGGTTTGTAAAAGAAACCTTTCCATTTGGTAAAGATGATGTTGTTGTACCAATTCGAAGTGGATCGAGTATTAGTTGGAAAGTAAAAGAATGTAAGTAAAAATAAATATTTTTTTATTTAAATTCAATTGATTAAAAAAATTGTTCTACCACCTTTAAAACTATCCAATTATAATAGTTATGTCAATGACATAACAGTTCGATTAACATTAAGGATCCCATATAAACAAAAAAAATACTAATCAGGATAATAATAAAACACTTCTGTATTTTTTTGTTTTATAACGAAGCAAAAAAAATAAAAACTATAAAAAGCAATATCGTAGTGATTCTTAACATATAAAGGACCTTATGTTAAACTTAAAAACTTACTTAATTAAATTGCCTGATGGATAGATTCATCCTTTTAGCAAAAGTGAAGTTTTAAAGTTTTACTGAATATCAAATGAAACTACCTATCTATCTAATTTTCAGACAAATAAAAAAACTCTCTTAAACACACAAATAATTAAAATAAAATAAGTTACTTGCTCAAACAGTTACTAAAACTATGGGCTAAAGACTTTAAGAAAACAAAATAACTACCTTTTTCTACATTAATATTACTACCTATAGGATCTAAAACACCTATATTTACATTAGTCCCTCTAGTAATTGAATAAACTACGTCTGGAACAAATTGTGGTTCTGAGAATACGCATACAGCTTTATTTTTGACTAAATCAGCATGAATTAATGACAACGTTCTTGCTCCAGGTTTTCTAGTTGGTTCTACAGTGAAATGTCCTAAATGATTAAGAGAATAATCTATTTCAAAGTAACTATAAGCATCATGAAATACATAATATCCCTTATCTTTTATAGAATTTAATTGATTCCCAATAATTTTTGATACCTTTTTAAACTGTTTGGAAAAACTTAAAAAATTAGCTTCATATTTAGCTTTATTTTTTGGGTCTATTTCTCGAAGTTTATCTGCAATAGCACGAGCCACTTGGATAGTAGGTTCTTTACCTAACCAAAAATGAGGATCATAAGATCCATGGTGATGTTCGTGTCCATGATGCTCTTCATATCCGTGGTGGTGATGTTCATGTCTATGATATTTTTTTAATTTAAGTTCAGGAATTTTACTTAACGTCAGTACATTCGTTTTATTTTCAAGAAGTTTCTCAAGAAATGGTTCTAAGTCACGTCCGTACCAAATCATCAAATCTGTATCTTGAATCCTTTTTATATCAGAAGGACGTAACGCATAACCATGCGGTGATGTTTTACCAGAAAGCAAAACATCTGGTTTAGCAACTCCATCAGTGAGTTCTAATACTATCATTTGAATAGGTTTAATAGTAGTTAATATGCTCTTTCCTAAAGCTAAACTAGGAATCATGGTAAATATAATTGAAAAAAGTAAAGTTCTCATAATTAAATTATAAAAGCAATTATATAGATTTAAACATAGCCCACATGCTACACTCAACATTTATTAAATTGCAAATGAGTTTTAATATACGTGTCTATTTTAGTGAAGTTAACAGGAATACAAGTTCGTCTAGGAGGAAATGATATCCTTGATGATATTACTCTTACCATAAAAAAAGGTGAAATAACTACTCTAATTGGGCCAAATGGTGCTGGTAAGTCGACACTTTTAAAAGTTTTATTAGGATTACAACCTCTTTATTCTGGAACTATTAAAAAATACAGGAAGTTTCATATTGGATATGTTCCTCAGAAAATAAATTTAAACTATTTATTACCACTAAGTGTCAAACGTTTCCTTAAACTATCAGGTAAAGTTAATAATCTAGAATTGAGAAAAACACTCAAATTAGTTGGTATAGAAAATCTCTCTGAAAATAGTATGCATCAACTCTCTGGAGGAGAGAATCAACGTATTCTTATTGCAAGAGCTTTATTGAAACGTCCTGATTTATTGGTTCTTGACGAACCAGCACAAGGTGTTGATGTGCAAGGTCAGAGAGAACTTTATAAATTGATAGACAAGATTCGTCAACTTTTTAGCTGCGCCGTTTTTATGGCTTCTCATGACTTACATCTTGTAATGGAAAAAACTGATAATGTGATCTGTTTGCAGCGTCGTATTTGCTGTGCTGGTTCACCAGAAAGTATCAAAAAACATCCTAAATATGCAGCACTATTTGGTCAATATCAGTTAGGTTTATCTTTGTATAAACATCATCATAATCACTCTGACTAGTATCAATTACAATGATTGAAATTTTATTACCTGCTTTTCTTGCTGGTTTGGGTATCGCCATTATCGCCGGACCATTGGGATCTTTTATCGTTTGGAAAAAGATGGCCTATTTTGGTGAAGCTTTAGCACATGCATCACTTATGGGAATTTCATTAGGATTCTTATTAAATATCAATATTTATTTTTCCTTAATAATATGTTCTCTATTATTATCTTTTATTCTAGTTTTACTACAAAAACAAAGATTAATTTCAACTGATACATTGCTTGGAATTCTTGCACACAGTTTCCTTTCACTAGGACTTGTCACCGTTAGTTTTTTAGATGATATAAGAGTAGATATAATGGATTATCTATTTGGTGATATCCTATCAGTATCACCAATGGATTTGTTAGCTATTTATACTATGGTATCATTAGCTAGCGTAGTCCTAATTTTATTCTGGAGATCATTGCTTTCAGTAACAATCAATGAGGATCTAGCTTCAGTCGAAGGACTAAATGTAGACATTATAAGAATTTTATTAATGCTCATCCTTGGTTTAGTTATTGCTGTAGGTATGAGATCTATTGGAGTATTAACTATTACTTCATTGCTTATCATTCCTCCTGCAATCGTTAGACCTTTTTCTAAGACTCCAGAACAAATGGCAATTTTTGCTTCTTTTGTCAGTATAATTTCAGTCCTTCTTGGTCTTGTTCTTTCTTGGTTTGTAGATACACCATCAGGTCCATCAATAGTGATAAGTGCTACGGCAATGTTTATATTAAGCCAAACTATAACATTTGTTAGATCCTCAACATAAACATAATCCGAATTATGTATCATTAATATACTGAGATTCAAGAAAATCTAAGTATTTTTGATCAATATCACCAGTAACATATATTCCACTAAAAACTGAGGTCTCAAATTCATCAATATCTGGATTTCCAATACCTACTGCATCTACTAAATCATTTAATCTTTGAAAAATTAGTTCGTTGGCACCTATTCTCTTGCAAATATCATTACTATTTCGTCTATAAGCAATCAAATCATTAGAATTAGGCATATTAATGCCATAAACATTAGGAAACCGAATCTCTGGAGCAGCAGATACCATAAAAACTTGTCTCGCTCCTGAATCATGTGCCATTTCAACAATCTGCTTTGATGTAGTTCCCCTAACAATTGAATCATCAACTAACAATACGTTCTTATCTTTAAACTCAGAACTAATTGCATTTAACTTACGGCGTACTGATTCTTTACGCTGCTTTTGACCATACATAATAAATGTACGACCTACATAACGATTTTTAACAAAGCCTTGTCGATATGGCTTATTAATTGCGTACGCTATTTGCAAAGCAATATCACATGAAGTTTCAGGAATAGGAATGACCACATCAATATCTAAATGAGAGTATTCTTCTTTAATACGTTGACCAAGCTTTTTCCCCATTTCAATCCGAGCACTGTATACTGAAATTTTATCTATAAATGAATCAGGTCTTGCAAAATAAACAAATTCAAAAATACAAGGAGTTAACCTCGGTTTATCAGCACACTGCTGAGTAAATATTTCACCTTGAAATGTTATATAGATAGCCTCACCAGGTGCTACATCTCTAACAAAATCAAAACCAACAGCATTTAATGCTACTGATTCTGAAGCAACCATATACTCACAAAAAGATCCGCTTTGCTTACGCATACCTAAACACAAAGGTCTAATACCATTAGGATCTCGAAATGCAATAAGTCCATGCTCGATGATCATCGCAACAACTGCATAACCACCTCGAATAATTTTATGTACATTAGAAATAGATTGGAAAACATCCTTCGATGTAACAATTCCTTGAACCTTATCAATCTCATGTGCAAGCACATTAAGCAAAACTTCTGAATCAGAATTGGTATTAACATGCCTTCGATTTTGTTCAAATAATTTTTTACGTACCTGATGAGCATTTGTCAAATTACCATTATGTGCAAGTGTAATACCAAAAGGAGAATTGACAAAGAATGGTTGAGCCTCTGATGCACTTGAGGTACCAGCTGTTGGATAACGAACATGACCGATGCCAAAATTGCCTGACTGGAGATGTTGCATATCTTCTGATTGAAAAACATCTCTTACCAAGCCATTATTTTTATGCAAACGAAAACAATTATTTTCTATGATACAAATTCCACTTGCATCTTGACCACGGTGCTGTAATACTATCAGGGCATCGTAAATCACTTGATTAACAGGTACGGTACCCACCACTCCAACAACACCACACATACTGCAACCCTCAATCATTTAGAAAGGTAAGCTATAAGCCCATTGAACTGATATCAATGAAGCTGAGTACCTAGATAACAAAGCTTTAAATTTCTTCTAAATATTCCGATAACGATTCGTTAATTAGATTAAACTTAGGTATCAATTTAGAAGTTTTCCACCATGTTGTTGTGCTAGCAGAGGTAAAGGTTCCTATAAAAAACAAACCAGCTGAAATTATTAGTACTCCACGAAAAGTACCAAATATCATACCAAAAACTCGGTCGGTGCCAGATAAACTTGTTTTCTGAATTAAATGACAAACTAAACGGCTAAAAATTGCCCCAACGAACAGTGTTGTAATAAAAAGCACTACTGCAGCTACACCGCTGCGTAAAAGATTAACCTCAATATTAGCAAAGTATACAGAAAACTCTATATAATACCTGACGGCAACGAAAAAACTGCCAAGCCAAACAATTAATGATAGTGCTTCCTTTAAAAAGCCACGAAATAAACTTATTAAAGAAGATAAACTAACTATACTTAAAATAATAATATCTAATCCATTCATAATTTCTTAAACTTGAAATCAAGTTAAGAAATATTCTAACAGAAAAAGCTTTAAAACAAACATATTCTTATGGATTTAATGGATTAAACTGAATTAAATGTCCTTTCGAACCAGTGATTTCTTCTAACTCAACTAACTGCCGCTCTAATTTTTTTTCGAAATATCAGGTCCAATTATGACTCTTGCAAATGAATTTTCTTTTTTATATGAGCTTGGTAACCACGTTGTTTTAAATCTTGAACAACATTATCTGCACTATTAAAGTTTTTTAATGCCATTAATTGAATAATCCAAGCACTATTTTCATACTTATTTTTATGAGGATTGGAATTTACAATTACTGATAAAGGGTTTTCTTGTGTTGGATTATTTGGAGAAATGAACTTTCCTTGAATTTCTGTTACTGGAGAATTAGGAAGCATTACCTGCTCTTTAATAGGTTCTAGAATTTTCAATTTCATTCTAACATCATCTTCATGCCAAGACCTAATAGGTATACTTTCAATTGGATCTTCATAACGAATTTTTTCTCCATCTAATAGATCAGGAAGGACAATCACGGTAATAGACACTAAAACTATCGTTCCTACTAATCGATTTTGAAATTTACTTCCCATTCTGACCTCCTTTACTATACCAATACCGCAAAATTTCACCTACAGTATAAAATGAACCGAGAACCAATATCATATCCTTAATCTTAACCGACCTAAATGCAGCTTTAAAAGCTTCTGTAGGATTAGAATATTTACCCTCAAAGTTAGGCAAATGTAGACATAATTCATCTACAAATGCGGCTCGTTCAGTGGTCAAAGAAGCAGGATACCATTTTTGTTTAGAAAATTTCAACATATCTAATGTCCCTTTAATATCTTTATCACGTAACATTGCAACAACTATATGAATTTGACAACTTGAATAAGATTTTTGAATCCACTTAGATAAGTATTCTGCGGCATGAGGATTATGTGCTACATCTAATAGAATAGTAGGATTAGAACTGAGAAGTTGCATTCTTCCTAGCAATTTCGCATTGTAAAGTGCGTTGAGAATATTTGATTTATTGAAATCTAACTCAGAAAGACTTAAAGCCATCAAACCAGTTGCCACATTTTGTAGTGGTAACTTTGGCATAGGTAGTCCATTAATGCTATATGCATCACTTGTCCAGTTCCAAGTTTGCTTTCTAGCAATAGTGTATCTGTAATGAACTCCTATTTGCTGAAAATTAGCTTTAATTTCATTAGCATAGTCGACAACCGTTAAAGGAGGATTTAATTGGCCGCAAATAGCTGGTTTTCCAGAACGAAAAATACCTGCTTTTTCAAAACCTATAGTATTTATGTTACTCCCTAACCAATCAGTATGTTCAATAGCTAAACTTGTGATAACAGATACATCATGTTCTACTATATTTGTAGCATCCAATCGACCACCAAGACCTACTTCAAGTAATACTATATCAAGATTTGCATTTTGAAATAAGTATAATGCTGAAAGCGTAGTGTATTCAAAAAAACTTAAACTAACACCATGACGTCTTTTTTCAATAAAATCAAATGATTCAATATATTTTTCATCGGGAAGATCTTGACCATTAATACGGACACGTTCATTATAACGAATTAAATGCGGTGAACTATATACACCAACAGAATAACCTGCATCAAGTAAGACAGCCTCCATAAATGCACAAGTAGATCCTTTACCATTTGTTCCAGAAACTGTAATAACTTTTTTAGCTGGTTTTACAATATTCAATTTTCTAGCTAAGAAACCAATACGTTCAAGCCCAAGGTCTATAGCAGTGCTGTGGATCTTAGCTAAATAATCTAGCCAAACTGAAAGAGAGGATGTGCCTTTTTTACTGGGGGAAATTTGATTCATTCAAGTTATAACTAACATATAAACACTATTAATTAAATGACTATCAGTGATACGTATTTATTCAGTCATTTTTGCAATTAAACCTGCAACTCGTTGACGCATTTCACGACGGTCAATAATCATATCAACAGTTCCATGCTCTAAAAGAAATTCACTACGCTGAAACCCCTCTGGTAAATCTTCACGAACGGTTTGTTCAATAACACGACGACCAGCAAAACCAATCAGTGCATTAGGCTCAGCAATATTAATGTCACCTAACATTGCTAAACTTGCAGATACACCACCCATTGTAGGATCTGTCATAATGGAAATAAAAGGTAAACCTTTTTTAGAAAGACGATGGAGTGCAGCAGAAGTTTTTGCCATTTGCATAAGAGATATTAAAGCCTCTTGCATACGAGCACCACCACTAGCAGAGAAACAAACCAATGAACAACGCATATTTATTGCAGTTTCAACGGCACGAACAAATCGAGCTCCAACAACAGAACCCATTGAACCACCCATAAAAGCAAACTCAAAGGCACAAGCAACTAAAGGAATACCTAATAACTCACCTTTCATAACAATCAATGCATCTTTTTCACCACTAAGCTTTTGAGCAGCTATAATGCGATCTTTGTAGCGTTTTGAATCTCTAAATTTTAACTTGTCTTCTGGTTCAAATTCATGGGCTAACTCTACGCAATTAGAGTCATCTAAGAAAGTATTTAAACGATGACGAGCTTTGATACGCATATGATGATTACACTTAGGACATACTTCTAAATTTCGTCTTAAATCTTCATAATATAATACCTGTTCACAAGATACACATTTAGTCCATACTCCTTCAGGAATAGAAGATTTACGAGAACGAACGAGATTACTTTTTTCTAAAATTTTTTCAAGCCAACTCATGAAAAACCTTAACCTTATCTTTTAGTCTAGCTCATCTGAGAAAAATAATGGACCAATTGGCATTTTAGGAAGAAAAAAACATGACGGATACTCCACACTAACAAGATAAAGTCCTTCAGCTTTTGCAGTAATACCAGATAATTTTCGTTGTTTTTGTTCTAATAACCACTTGATCCAATTGGGATTTTCTTTCCCAGTACCAACTGCAATCAAACTGCCTACAATATTTCTTACCATACGATATAAAAAAGCATTAGCCTTAATATCAATAACAACATAATAACCATGTCTCGTCACATTTGCGTGTATAACATTACGCCATGGGCTCCTTGATTGGCAATTACCCGCTCTAAAAGAATTAAAGTTATTTTCACCTAATAAGTATTGAGCAGCTTGATGCATTTTTTTTTCATCAAGTATATTATAATAATGAGAAATACCTAATGATAAGATTCCATGTCGAAGAATATTATTATAAATAATATAACGGTAACGTCGAGCAGTAGCTGTAAAACGTGCATGAAAATCACTAGGAACTTTCTTAGCCCAACAAACTGCTATATCACAAGGCATATTCATATTTGCTCCTATTGTCCATGCTGACATTTTTCTGCTTGCTACAGTGTCAAAATGAACTACTTGACCAGTAGCATGAACCCCAGAATCTGTACGTCCTGCACATTGTACTTTAACTGAATGATTAGCAATAATACTTAAAGATTTTTCAAGAATTTCTTGAATGCTTATCAAATTTTTTTGATACTGCCAGCCAAAATATCTAGTACCATCATATTCAATACCTAATGCAATTCTCATCATTTTACTAACTCTAAAAAACACAATCCCAATAGAATAACAAGATTATTTATTCAGACAAATCAACTATTACTTTGCTTTTGTAGAGAATCAATCAGCAGTTTAGCTTCTCTACGAATTTCGTCTGTTCCATCAACTATAACCTTTTCTAATAATTTTATTGCTCCATAAATATCATTCATTTCGATATACATTTTTGCTAAATTTAAATTATCTACTGCTTCTTCATCTACAGAAGAGTCTTTAAGAGCAATATCATCAATAATATTAGACAATTCATCGATATTTTCATTAAACTCTTTTCCTTCTTTTTCTTTGCTATCAACCTCAGCTATTAACTCATCAATAGTTTGATATTTATGTTGAGGATTAAAACTGCTTAATTGTTCTTGTTCATCCCAATTTTCTTTAGAAATAACCCCCTGTTTCAGTTGATTTTTATCATCCCAAACTATTTTTCATCATCAGGAATATCTTGCAATACATCATCTTGCTGATCTTCTAATATGCCGAATTCATTAAGTATAGAATTGGTGTTTGAATTATTAAGATTAATAGAATTAGATAATGTGTGTTTTCGTTCTTCTAATTCTAGCTTTGATTCTTCTTCTGGATTTATCTTTGGTTCTTCTTCTAATTCCAGCTTTGATTCTTCTTCTGGATTTATCTTTGGTTCTTCTTCTAATTCCAGCTTTGATTCTTCTTCTGGATTTATCTTTGGTTCTTCTTCTAATTCTAGCTTTGATTCTTCTTCTGGATTTATCTTTGGTTCTTCTTCTAATTCTAGCTTTGATTCTTCTTCTGGATTTATCTTTGGTTCTTCTTCTAATTCCAGCTTTGATTCTTCTTCATTTTTAAAATTGTTTTCTTCTTTAGATTTATTAGAAATTTTCCTTACCTCCAACTGTTCATCATTCATATTATCATCTATCGAACTATCTTTGCTTATATTCCCTATATATTGTTCTTCTGATATTTCCTTTTTCTTCTTCAAATTACGATTTATAAATGCAATTGTTATTAACCCAATGGATAATCCAGGAATAGTAGCCAAAGCTACTAAAAACCAAATATTAGGAAATAATTCATAGAGGGATAACTTTGATTTTCCCCCACTTTCAATAAAATTGTTATATTTTTCATGCAATAATGTTTCTAATTTTTCACTCAACTCGTGCTTTAGTAGATTTATTTCATCTTGAAGGTCGCTTACTATCAAACCCATCTGATGATTCTTTTCCTCTAAGGACAAAAAGCTACCTTGTAATTGAAAAAGATTAATTGGTATCTTTTCTTTAACCTCCCTTTTTTCTTCTTCCTCATAAGGAATATCTACTTTCTTTTCTTCAGCATTATTGAATACAATATCGCGAGGTATATCTTTTATAGTACTATTAATTTTAGGTGTGATTCTTAATGACTTAACATAATTTTTATGTATTTCTTTATGCAATGCGATAATTCTAGTTGCTTCTTGATTTGACACATCACGAATTTGTTCTAATGAAGGGATTCGAATAGTACTACCAAAGCGTAACTTATGAATATTTCTATTTTCAAACATATCAGGGTTTAGCTGGTAAAGAGCCAATACAGTTTGTTGAATAGTTACATTAGAAGAAGGACGAACTTTAGTTGCTATGCTCCATAAAGTATCTAATTCAGTCGTTGGACCATAAAATATAGATTGACTGAAACTGGCACTCGAATGAGAATAAGATTCTGCTTCATTATCAGGACCTGTAATATTGATGCTCTTCGAATGAACTGTGGAGATATAGATGATATCTATGAAAGCTAAGAGCAATAGAACATGCTTTAAAAGTTGACACATATGTAAGTCCAAAAACCATTTGCTTAATAAAAAAATGAAATGAGATTCTCGTATTAAAAATACAAGATTATGAAATTCACAAAAGAACTTACGAGTTTAGATTTAGAGTTTAAAAAAGTCGAAGAATTACTATTAGTTTCAACTATTTGAGTGGCATTCATTACTATTATATCTCCAAGGATAATTATAACCAGTTAAACCGTTATAAATGGATATATTCTAACATGCTAAAACTTACCACGATTATAAAAACTGAAAGCTCTAAAATAAACAGTTTTATATTAAAGATGATTATACTCACATATAAGACAATTTATTACGCATTAATGAAACTAACCAAAGACTCTTATGTATATTCATGGAATAAAGAAAAGGAATATTGCATTTGAGAAACATGATGAAGAAAAACCACTACTCATCATGCATTTAAATATAACTTATTTGTTTCGATTTTTTGAAAAACCTTAAACTATTTCTAAATTCTAAATATATCTTTTTTTAGAAAAAGATTGCCTTTATTTGCTTAAAAAAAACTAAATAAAAAATTCTTAACAAAAGTACTAAAACTAAATTTAAACTCTCATTCTGATATTAAATTTACTTAACTTGGAAGCCCAAATCAGCTAATGGTTGCAAATTACATCCAATACTACCGGTTATACTAACTGAACTATACTCCCGCCTATCTAAATATTTCTTACGCATCTCATCAAATGAAACTGTTCTACAAAACTCTCTACGGAATAATAGATCAGCTTGATGCATATTACAAACAAACTGAGTTAAATTATGCAATATTATTTCGTTCCAAGAAGTATTCAATCGAATCCTTGATACAGGAGAACCTGATAATAACTCATGAGATTCTACATGAAAATTTCTATCAAGAAACTTAGCAAATCTATTAAAAATCATGCTAGTACCTCGAGCACTTCCTTCTAGAGTATAACCAGCAATATGAGGAGTAGCAAATGCCAATAAAGACAATAATTGCTCATCAATATATGGTTCAAACTCAAAAACATCAAGCGCAGCAATAAAACCATCTTTTCTTAGTAGTCTTTTTTTTAAAGCAGAATTATCAATAATTGCTCCTCTTGCTGTATTAATCAATATTTGATCACTACGAAATTTACTAAGTATTACATCATTAATCAAATGATATGTTGGATATTTTCCACCTACAGTTATTGGTATATGCAGCGTGATTATATCAGAGCGTTCTAAAAGCTCTTCAAGCATAACTAATCTACGTTGATCACCTTGTTCTTGTTTTATTGGATCATTCATCAAAATCTTAACAGCAATGCTATCTAATGAATGAGCCAAATACGAACCAATTCGACCTGCACCAACAATACCTATTGTCTTATCAAAAATAGAAAAACCATACTGTTGCGATAAAAACATTAAAAGATTAAAAACATACTCTGCAACACCTACTTTATTACAACCAAATGCAGCAGTAAAAAATATTCCTTTCTCCTTAAGTAACTGTTGATCTACATGATCTACACCTGAAGTTGCAGTTCCAATAAACTTTAATTTATTGATTTTTTTTAGCAATACTTTATCAACTTTAGTAATAGAACGAATCATTAATGCATCAATATCCACCAGGTCCTCTGCAGTTAAGCTTCTTCCCGGTTTTAAAATCACTTCACCTAACTGACTAAATAATTGTCTAGCATAAGGCATTCCTTCATCAATGAGGATTTTCATAATATCTTTTTTACTTGATATTCTTTAATTAAAATCATATCACATAGGAAGTAATTGCAACAATATCGAAAAAATAACAAAATCTACAAGGTCAACTTATCATCGTAACTAATTAGATTAACGAATATTTTTTGTTTATAATTATTTCTTTGGTGAGTTATTAAGTTTAGTTTGCTATGCTTTATCTCTTAGTTTTCTTTCTTGTCAATTGTTGCTAGCATCAAACTAGAAGAGGATATATAAAAAACAAATTTATTTCAAAATATCTAATTTATCAGTTTTAACTATAAGGGAGAAAGTGCAATGAGAAATACACTTATACTCAAAACCTATCGAAAACATGTTGAGTCTCGTGCTAAACAAGGAATAGTACCTAAACCTTTAGATGCCAAACAAGTTGATGCACTCATTACACTATTAAAAAATCCCCCTCATGGTGAAGAGGAATTCATTCTTGATTTATTAGAAAATAGAGTTCCTCCAGGTGTAGATGAAGCTGCCTATGTTAAAGCTGCCTTTCTTTCAGCTATCATAAAAGGTGAAGTTAGTTCTCCAATTATAAGCAAATCAAAAGCAGCTAAGCTTCTAGGCACAATGCAAGGTGGTTATAATATTCAGCCATTAATTAGTTTGTTAGAACATAATACTCTAGCACCTATTGCTGCTAAAGAATTATCTCAAACGATACTTATATTTGATGCTTTCTATGACATAGAAGAAAAAGCAAAATCAGGAAACAAATTTGCACAGAAAATTTTACACTCTTGGGCTAATGCAGAATGGTTCCTATCCAAACCTAAATTACAAAAAAAAGTTACCCTCACTATATTTAAGGTATCAGGAGAAACAAATACTGATGATTTATCACCAGCTCAAGATGCTTGGTCGCGTCCTGATATACCTCTTCATGCATTATCTATGCTAAAAAATAGCCGTGAAGGAATTAAACCAGATCAAGAAGGTGTTATTGGTCCTATTAAACAAATTAACTTATTAAAAAAAAAAGGTTATCAACTAGTTTATGTAGGTGATGTTGTCGGTACTGGTTCATCACGTAAATCTGCAACTAACTCAATATTGTGGTTTATGGGAAATGATATTCCAAATATACCGAATAAGCGTTCAGGAGGTTATGTATTTGCTGGAAAAATAGCACCAATATTTTTTAATACAATGAAAGACTCTGGTGCATTGCCAATTGAACTTGATGTGAATAAACTAAACATGGGTGATATAATTGATATTTATCCATTTGAAGGTAAAATCTATGACCATATTAGTAATAGATTACTAACAAATTTTCATCTAAAAACAGATACACTCATTGATGAGGTACGTGCGGGAGGACGCATCCCATTAATTATTGGTCGTAGTTTAACTAATAAAGCACGTCAAGCCCTTAGAATGAAAGCTTCAGAAATATTTCATTATCCTGTCAAGTCAGAAAATATAAGAAAAGGTTATACCCTTGCTCAAAAAATAGTTGGAAAAGCATGTAATGTAGATGGTATTTATCCAGGTACTTACTGTGAACCTAAAATGACAACAGTAGGTTCTCAAGATACTACCGGCCCTATGACTCGTGATGAATTAAAAGATCTTGCTTGTCTCGGTTTTTCTTCAGACCTTGTTATGCAGTCTTTTTGTCATACTTCAGCTTATCCAAAACCAGTAGACTTAGAAACACATCATACATTACCAGATTTTATTATGAATCGTGCTGGTGTTTCTTTGCGCCCAGGAGATGGAGTGATTCATTCTTGGTTAAATCGAATGCTTTTACCTGATACTGTAGGTACAGGGGGTGATTCACATACTCGTTTTCCACTAGGAATTTCTTTTCCTGCCGGTTCAGGTTTGGTTGCATTTGCAGCTGCAACTGGTGTAATGCCACTTGATATGCCTGAATCTATTAGAGTACGTTTTCAAGGGGAAATGCAACCAGGAATTACATTACGTGATTTAGTACATTCTATTCCATACTATGCTATTAAAGAAGGACTTCTCACTGTAACAAAAACAGGAAAAATTAATCAATTTTCTGGACGTATATTGGAGATAGAAGGTCTGGAGCATTTATCTGTTGAACAAGCGTTTGAGCTTTCTGATGCTTCTGCTGAGCGTTCATGTGCAGGTTGTACAATTCAATTATCTCGAAAATCTGTTCAGGAGTATCTACATTCTAATATAGTAATGATAAAATGGATGATCTCAGAAAATTATGCTGATCGTCGTACCTTAGAACGTCGTGCTATTGCAATGCAAAAATGGTTGGATAAACCAAAACTGATGACTGCTGATAATAATGCTCAGTATGCATATACCATTGAAATCAATTTATCTGAGATTTATGAGCCTATTCTTTGTGTACCAAATGACCCTGACGATGCTCGACTGTTATCTGATGTTCAAGGCATAAAAATTAATGAAGTATTTATTGGTTCTTGCATGACTAATATTGGACATTTTCGTGCAGCAGGGAAATTACTAGAAAAATTTAATGCCCAGTTAAATACCCGCTTATGGGTTGCACCACCAACAAAGATGGATAGAGATCAATTAATAGAAGAGGGTTATTATGGAATTTTTGGCCACTCTGGTGCGAGAATAGAAACTCCAGGATGTTCATTATGTATGGGAAATCAAGCCCGTGTAGCTGATAATGCAACAGTGGTGTCTACTTCAACACGGAACTTTCCAAACCGTCTTGGAAAAGGTGCGAATGTATACTTAGCCTCTGCTGAACTTGCAGCCATTTCAGCAATTCTTGGATACATTCCAACTAAGAAAGAATATCAAAAATATATGAACCAAATTGATGCAACTGCATCTGATACTTATCGTTACTTAAATTTTCACAGAATGAGAACTTATAAAAACAAATCTGATAAAATTATTTTTCAAGAAAAAATCTAATTACTATGTTTAATTCAAATAATTTCCAAAAATTACCAGATATATGACTAAAAAGCACTATAAACAAAATAATCACCCTGTATTTACACTAAAAATCATTACGCATACAAATCATAATATTTCTCAAAAAGAAATTAACCGCAATGCATTAAAAGTATTACAACGCCTTCTAAATGCAGGTTTTGAAGTATATCTCGTTGGTGGTAGTGTACGAGATTTATTACTTAAAAAAAAACCAAAGGACTTTGATATTACTACTAATGCAACTCCTGAACAGGTCAAACATCTTTTTAAAAATTGTCGTTTAATTGGTCGACGTTTTCGTTTAGCTCATATTATATTTGGTCGAGAGATTATCGAAGTAGCTACTTTTCGAGGACATCATAAGAACTTAAAAAAAAATATATCTATGCAATCAAAAAAAGGAATATTATTGCGAGATAATGTCTATGGAAAAATCCATGAAGATGTAGAACGCCGTGATTTCACTATTAATGCTATGTATTATAATATCAAGGATTATAGCATTCATGATTATTTTGGTGGTATTTCAGATCTGAAAAATAAGGTAATTCGTTTAATTGGTAACCCTAAAATCCGTTATCGTGAAGATCCTGTTCGTATTTTGCGTGCTATTCGTTTTTCAGTAAAACTAAACTTTCATATTGAAAAAGATACTGCACAACCGATACAAGAGCTAAGTTATTTACTCAAAGAAGTTCCTGCAGCTCGTTTATATGAAGAATCATTAAAACTTCTTCAGTCTGGATATGGGTTAAAAACGTATCACTTAATGCGTCAATATAATTTATTTCAACAATTATTTCCAATAACATCTAGCTATTTTACTAAAGATTATTCTTCCTATACAGAAAAAATGCTTAGTTTAGTTCTCAACTCTACTGACCTTCGTATTGAAGCTGGGAAACGTATAAATCCTGCTTTTATGTTTGTTGCTATATTGTGGTATCCTCTTAATATTCTTGCTGATGAATTGGCAAAAAAAAATAAATTAGCTTATTATGATGCGATAATAGAAGCAGGTAATGTGATTTTACATGAACAAGCAAAAACCATCGCTATTCCTCGACGCCATACAGAAACAATTCGTGAAATCTGGCAATTACAACTTTGTCTACCTAGGCGGCGTGGTAACCAGGCGTTTCGTTTAATGGAATTAAACAAATTCCGGGCTAGCTTCGATTTTTTGGAAATGCGTGGTGTTATTGAGGGAAAAGAAATAGAAGAACTATCTAAGTGGTGGTTAATATTCCAAAATGCTGGTAGTAATATTCAGGAAAGTATGATTTCTCATTTTTGAGAATTATATTTCAAATTCTACACATCAGTGAATAACTTTTCAAAGGTTAAAGGAGAAACAATGTCTATTGCATATATTTCTATAGGTAGTAATCTTTCTAAACCAATAAATCAAGTAAATAATGCTATAGAAACATTAAAAAACCTACCAAAATCAAAATTTCTAAACGCATCTATGCTATATAATAGTAGTCCAATGGGGAGTAATAATCAACCAAATTACGTTAATGCTGCTATTGCTATAGATACTAAATTAACACCATTTGAACTATTAGATTGTACAAAAAAAATTGAACAACATTATGGACGTGTTCGTAAAAATATGGAACGTTGGCAACCAAGAACACTTGATTTAGATATCATTCTTTTTGGGAATGATGTAATTAATTCTAAACACTTAACCATTCCACATTATGGAATGAAAGAACGTGAATTTGTCCTTTATCCAATTATAGAAATAGCACCAAACCTACAACTCCCTGATGGAATTAAGCTAAAGAGTTTACTGAAAAACCTCGATTCAACACGACTCAAATATTTATCAATTATAAAAATATAATAATAAATCCTATTTAAAAAATTACTTTTTCTGACGACTTATCCTTATATTTTATACTGTTCAATTCTTAAAAAAATTAATAATACGGATACTAAAAATATGGAAGTGTATACAGATATCTACAAATTTCGCAAGGTTATCAAACAATTAAAATATCAAAATCGTAGCATCGCATTAGTGCCTACAATGGGGAATATACATCGAGCTCACTTTGAACTTATCCGAAATGGTCGCAAGCATGCAGATATAGTTATTGTTAGCATTTTTGTCAATCCTATGCAATTCGAACGAACAGATGATTTTAAGAATTACCCTCGTACATTAGAAGATGATTTAAAGAAACTTAATAGTGAAAAAGTTAATCTAGTATTTACCCCAACATTACATACTATTTATCCATCTGGAATAGATAAACACACCTTTGTAAAAGTACCTGGTATAAGTGATATATTGGAAGGTGCTTTACGTCCTGGTCATTTTCTTGGTGTTACTACCGTTGTAAACAAATTATTTAACATTGTTCAACCCGATATTGCTTGCTTTGGACAAAAAGACTTTCAACAATTAGCAATTATTCAAAAAATGACTACTGACCTTTCTATGGATATTAGAATTATTAGCATACCAACAGTGCGCGAAGCAAATGGTTTAGCAATAAGTTCACGCAATTGTTTACTTACTGAAACCCAAACTCAATGTGCACCAGTGTTAGCTAATACAATGCGCTGGATTGCTACTCTTATACGTAATGGTCGTAACGACTATCATTCTATAATTAAAAATGCGAACACTAAATTACAAGCAAATGGTTTGAAACCAACTGAAATTTTCATCTGTGATGCAACCACATTTCAAACAATAACAAAGCAGACTACTAAAGCTGTAATATTAATGTCTGCTTTTTTAGGGAGAATCCGATTAATTGACAATCAAATAGTTAATTTATTGAACTAGACTTTATAAAGTAACTATGATTCCTGAATCATATTGAAGAAATGCTTATTTGATTGGGCTTCAATACATTGTCCATTTATTTGTTTACTTTGATTGGACATTAAATATAAGTATAATGACATAATATTCTTTGGTTTTTTTAATAATTCAGGATCTTCTAAAGGAAATGCTTTTGCACGCATTTTAGTACGAATTCTACCAGGATTTATTGCATTTACGCGGATTGTAGTATTACTTAATTCATCTGCTAAAATTTGCATCATACCTTCTGTAGCAAATTTTGATATTGAATAGGAACCCCAAAAGGCACGTCCCTTACAACCTACACTTGAAGATGTAAAAATAATACTTGCATCGGTAGATTTATAAAGCAAAGGTAAAGCCGCTTGTGTCAGTAATAATTGAGATTTAACATTGATTTTCATAACCTCATCATAAATATTTTCGGTTATGTCTAAAAATGGCCCTAATTTTCCAAGCACACTTGCATTATTTAGAAGACCATCTAAACGACCAAATTTTTTCTTAGTTATTTTAATTATATCAAGATAATTCTGTTTAGATGCTTCTTTCATATCTAATGGAAACAGTATAATTCTGGTCTTGCCTAACAACTTTATTTCATTATAAGTTTTTTTTAATTTTGTAAGAGTGCGACCAAGCAAAATGACAGAAGCTCCATGTTTTGCAAAACTAAGAGCAGCCTGTTTACCAATTCCATCACCAGCACCAGTAACCAAAATTACTTTATCTTTAAGTGCATTTACAGATATAGAGTAATTCATTATTAACATTTAAATTATTTTTAGGTTTTACTTTAAGTTTACGTATTAAGGCGGTTACAATACGATTCAACTAGCCAAAATTGAGGATAAAACATTGGAATTTCTATTAAACTATAGCTTATTCTTAACTAAAATCATAACTATCGCTGTCATAATTTTTACTATTTTGCTTATAATTAAGGGAATGAATAACAAAAAAAATATAATGAAAGGGGAATTAGAAATTACTGACCTAACCGAACAATATAAACAAACTATCGAGCAACTAGAATCCCATCTTCATGATGAAATATTTATAAAAACTCGAAATAAAGTAAATAAGCAAAAAGAAAAAGAACAAGCTAAATTACTCAAGAAAAAAATAAAACAAAATACTAAAGAAAGGTGTTTTGATTTAAAACATGAAGCTCATTTATTTGTACTTGATTTTAATGGGAGTATTGATGCTAAGGAAGTTGATTCGTTACGAGAAGAAGTAACAGCTATTTTAGCTGTAGCACAAAAAGGTGACGAAGTATTACTGAAATTAGAAACTAATGGAGGAACTATACCAGGATACGGTTTAGCATCTTCTCAACTAAATCGAATTAAATCTTTTGGTCTACCTTTAACAATCTCAGTAGATAAAGTGGCAGCAAGCGGCGGTTATATGATGGCTTGCATTGCAGATAAAATTGTTTCAGCACCATTTTCTATTGTAGGTTCTATTGGTGTAATTGCTCAATTACCAAATTTTAATAAACTTCTCAAAAAGCATAATATTGAATTTGAAGAATTAACTGCTGGTGAATATAAACGTACACTAACAATGTTTGGGAAAAATAATGAAAAAGCACGTAAAAAACTTAAAGAAGAACTAGAAGAAATGCACGTTCTATTTAAAAAATTTATCCATAAGAATCGCCCTGAATTAGATTTAGAAAAAGTGGCTACTGGAGAACATTGGTTTGGAATACAAGCAAAAGAGTTAGGCTTAGTTGATGAAATACAAACATCTGATGATTTAGTAACTAATGCTTGCAAAAATAAAACTGTATTACTAATACAGTTTACGAAGAAAAAAAGGTTTACAGATAAGCTTGCTAATATAACAGGAAAACTAGTGAATAGTGTCTTAACTCAATTAATAAACCGAAAACAAAACCCTATGATATAATTAATTTAAGTTTAAGCACCTCATTTCATTCTTTTTCTTTGGATATGGATAGGTGCTTGTTTTTAGCAAAAAATTCAATTGAAGAAAAAATCAAGCCTAAACTCAAACCTAAAAGGTGCGCTTCAACAGCTATATGAGCACCAATAATCCGACTAATTAATTCAGAAGCACCATAAATATACTCTAAAATTCCTTTAATAACTGAAAAAGAAACTAAAAACAATCCCTCCAAACAATTCCTAAAAGTTTTTTTTAACGAAAAATATCCAAATAATCCGTGCAAAAGACCAGAAAGACCAAAATAGGTAGTCATACTAGTAAAAAAAATCAAACAAATGCCAATGGCTATGGACATTAGAAATACTAAAACAAATAATGAACTAACAAATAATGAACTAAATTCTTCTTTAAAGAGTCTATGGATTACCAATAAACCAAGCAGGTTCATCCCTAGATGAAAATAGTTGCTATGAATAAAATGTCCGGTTAAAATCCTCCACCATTGGCCAAAGAAAATATGAGAGCGATTCCAAATAAAAACAGAGTGTAATGACTCAAATTGCAATCCTAAACATAAAATACCAAAAAATAATAGAAAAAAAGAAGAACTTTTGTGCACAAAAATATTAAATGTAAACCATTAAAAAATGTTAAAAGACGTAGTTAGTGCTAGATTACTCATAATAGTATTCTTGCCAAATGTATATTCCATGTATTGACAACCAAATGAAATAGGAGTTTCTCTAACACGATACTCTACTCCAATACCATACATTAAATCACGAGACATAGAATCTCCTTGTTTCCAAGAATGAAGACCGCCCTTTGCAAACACTTGTACAGGGCCAAAATTTAGACTTGGTCTAAGCGCTACATACGTCGAATAGATTTTTTCTTTAACATTATTTATTAAGGTAACTTTACCATGTTGAATATAACCCCCTTCTACCCCAAAAAAAGGAAGAATTCCAGTACCAACATAGGCCTCATATATTGGACCTTTCTGAGAAAGATGAAGTGTGTTTGCATTGCGATCTTCAACAAAAGCTTGACCAACTCCAATTCCTCCATAAATCCAAGAATCTGCAAAAGCTGATGATGTAGATAGAACTGCCGATGTTAATGTTAATGCTAATATTTTTTTCATAAATACCTCGAATATCTACTTAAATTTTAAATATAAATCTATTGCTTTCCTAACTTTTTTCTCTGATACTGAGGAAGCTGTTCCTAGATGTTGCGCGAAATAACTGACACGTAATTCTTCGAGCATCCAGCGTACTTTTTTAAGGTTATCGGAAATATCTATACTACTCGATATACTGTTTAATGTTTTTTTATGTTCCTTAGTAAGTAGTTCTAGCTTACTCATGTAAAAATTGTCCTTTTCTGGATTAATTTTTAATTTTTCTATTCGGACTTTAATTGCTTGAACATAACGTAAAATATCAGGTAACTTACGCCAACCATGTTTTGTTAAAAAACCATTGAAGATTAAACCATCTAATTGATTTTTAATATCTAAAAAAGCGAGTGAATTAATAAAGTTAGAATCTTTTTTCAATGTTTCATTAATACTAAAAACACATCCAAGAATGCTTTCAGCTTGCTCAGCAATAAAAATAAATGTATCGCTTGACTTAATTCTAATGTAATTGATAATTGATTGGAAATCTAAAGCATTCCAAACTAAACCACCCTTTTCTTCAACCAGTTTATTAATTGTACAATTGATACAATCATCAACAATATAAAAAACCTCTCCATAAGATCTAAAGTATATACCTAATTTAAATTTATTCGGTAGATTCACGCTATGCTTTTTAAGTAAAGTAGATAAAGTTAGTAAAATCAAACGAAGTTGACCAGATTTCATTACTAAAGACTGTTTTTTTTGTGTTTCAAATAACCTAATTTCAACACTATCTTGGTTATCTACCAATGCAGGATAGGCTTTCACTATAAAATCTGAATGCTTTTTTTGAAAAACTGTTGGAAATGTATTAAAATTCCAAGTATAAAGTTTTTTTTTCTGAAAATTATTCATAAACACCTTAGATAAAAGGTTTTGAATTTCTCCTGTTAAATTTTCTTTTAAATTACAAAGATCTTTACTTACTTTTAATCTGATGTTTTTATCATCTAAAACGCAAAATTTTATTTTCAAATATTCTGGTATTTTTTTAAAATTCCAATCGTGATGTGATACCTGAATACCGATACATTTTAAATCTCTTTCTAAAGCTTCAAGTATTGTATGCTGCCCTGGTATTACTCGAACTAAAAAGTCATCGATATAGTTTGATATTGGAAAAAGATTTTGACGTAAATGCTTAGGTAGTGTTTTAATTAAGCTTGATATTAGCTCGCGCCTAAAACCTGGAATTTGCCAATCAAAACCTTCTGATTTGACTTGATTAAGAATAAATAGCGGTATATTTACCGTAATACCATCATCATCTTCACCCGGATTAAATTTATAACTTAATTTAAAACTTAAATCATTTTGATGCCAAACATTAGGATAATCAGAAGCAATAAAGTCGCTTCTATCATTTCTAAACAACATTTGCTTTTTAAACTGGAGTAACTCACTATTATTTTTAATTGTTTTTTTCCACCAATCACTAAAGTGACGACCAGAAACAACTTCTTTTGCTACTCGTTGATCATAAAATTTAAATAACTGTGCATCACTAAGTAAAATATCACGACGACGTAATTTATGTTCAAGCGCTTCTATTTCTTGTCGAAGTTTCAAATTTTGTTTTAAGAATGTATGCTCAGCTTTCCAATTACCATCTACAAGTGCATTACGTAAAAAAATCTCACGACTCAACGATAAATCTATAGCACTATAATCAACTGGATTTCTAGATAGAATTGTTAACCCATAAAGCACTACTTTCTCATAGGCCATAGCAACTTCGCCTTCTTTTGACCAATACGGTTCACTATAACTACGCCTAACTAGATGTTTTGCAATTTCTATAATCCATTTAGGCTGAATTTTAGCAACTATACGTCCCCAAAGTTTTGATGTTTCAAACAATTCAGCAGAGACAACCCATTTAGGTTGTCTCTTAAATATGGAAGATGCTGGAAAAATAGAAAATCTTATTTTTCTAACACCTTGATATTCATTTTTACTTCTATCCCTAATACCAATATATGATAAAAATCCAACCAAAATAGAACGATGTATATTAGAATAACTACTTACTTCATCATTTAGTTTGAAATTTAACTTAATCATAATCTGCTGAAGTTTTAAGTATATATTTTGCCACTCTTGAACAAGAGAATAATTAATAAAGTTTTGTTTACATTGCTGACGAAATTGAGTGTTAGTTAATAATTTTTTTTGCTTCTGAATGTACTTCCACAAATTTATAAAAACTAAAAAATCGGAATCCTTATGAAGGAATCGACTATGCTTAACTTCAGATAATTTTTTTTGATCTAAAGGATATTCACGGGGATCTTGAGTGGATAATGCAGAGACAATAATCATTACTTCTTTTAAACATGCATTCTTTGCAGCCTCTAACATTATACGAGCTAAACGCAGTTCGATTGGCAACTTGAGTAATTGATGACCGACTGAAGTAAGAAGTATTTCTACATTACTATTATTCCATTTATTAGAACTGTTTTTCGATTTAATTGCACCAAGCTCTTCAAGTAATTGAATACCATCTCGAATATTCCGCTTATCTGGAAGTTCAATAAATGGAAATTCTTGAATATTTCCAAGATCTAATGCGACCATGCGGAGAATAACCGATGCTAAACTACTACGTAAAATTTCAGGAGTATTAAACTTTGAACGTAACTTAAAATTTTCCTCAGAATACAAACGAATGCAAATTCCATTTTCAATACGCCCGCAACGACCTTTTCGCTGATTTGCACTAGACTGAGATATTAATTCAACATGTAGACGATGAATTTTTCTGCGATAACTATAGCGTCTTACCCGCGCTGTACCTGGATCAATTACGTACTTGATCCCTGGTACAGTTAAAGATGTTTCGGCAATATTAGTAGCTAATACAATGCGACGACATTGATATAATCGAAAAACATTACTTTGTTCATTTATAGATAAACGTGCATATAAAGATAAAATCTTAATGTTATCTAAATTACGCCGAGCAAGCGCATTAGCAGTATCATGAATTTCACGTTCACCACTTAGAAAAATAAGGATATCGCCTTTCTTTTGACTATTACAAATCTCCTCTACAATTTCACAAATTGATTCCAGTTGTTTATTTTCGACGTTATTATTAGTACAAAGTGGACGATACTCTATTTCTACAGGATAAGTTGAACCTGATACTTCAATAATTGGCGCATTACTAAAATACGCAGAAAATCGCTCTACATCAATAGTTGCTGAGGTGACAATTATTCTTAATTCAGAACGGGTTAGGATCAGTTTTTTTAAATAACCAAGAATAAAATCAATATTTAAACTTCGTTCATGTGCTTCATCAATGATCACAGCATCATATTGATTTAAAAACCGATCATGTTGAATTTCAGCTAAAAACATACCATCCGTCATTAATTTAACTAAAGTATATTGAGAAATTTTTTCGCTAAATCGAACTTTATAACCAACAGCTTCACCAAGTTTAGTTCCCATTTCTTCTGAAATTCGCTTTGCTACTGATTGAGCTGCTATACGACGTGGTTGAGTATGAGCAATTGAACCAAATTTCCCATAACCTAATTCTAGAAAGATTTTAGGCAATTGGGTCGTTTTACCAGAACCAGGTTCACCTGAGATAATAACCACCTGATTTGATTTAATTGCTTTTGCAATATCATTTTTTTTTTGACTAACTGGTAATATTGCTGGGTAATTTATCGTTAAATTTATTCCAGTTCTTCGTTCAGCTTTAATATTTGACAGAGAAATATCAAGAGCTATTTTATTTAATACTTTATTACGTAATGTCTTTTGTCTGATTTTGCTTGCATCACTAATACGGTTAATTAAATCAAGCCGATCACATAGCATACACTGAGACAATACATTGCGTAATAAACCTTTTGCATCTATATCTAGCACTTTCCCTACCATCTTCTTTAGAAATAAATAGATTTAAAATATAGTTATCAATAACAGAAATAATATGTTAAACACTGGAATTAACCTAACTCTAATTTAGTATGTTATTATTACACTCAATTACACTGGCTAAGCTCCCATTCAGAATAAAGTAATAAATATCTAAGTAAGATTTTCTAACTGAAACGTGGACCAAATCGGTGCATGATCAGATGGCTTATTAATACCCCTAATCTCATAATCAATTCCAGAATCAATACATTTTATCGCTAATGAAGAAGTAGCTAAAATTGCATCTATGCGTAATCCTCTATTTTCATCAAAACCATGAGAGCGATAATCAAACCAAGAATATTTGCCTGTCTCTTCAGGGTATAATTTACGAAATGTATCCTCGAATCCCCAATTTAAAACTGTTTTGAACCACTCTCGTTCTTCTGGTTGAAATGAACATTTACCAGTCTTTAACCAACGTTTACGATTTTTTTCACCAATACCAATATCAACATCCATATAACTGATATTAATATCTCCTAAAATAATCAAGGATTCTTCATTGTTATGATAAACATTCAAGTAGCTCATCAAATCTTCAAAAAACTTACGTTTATAAGAATATTTAATTATGTTTGCGATATTATCTCCCTGAGGGAAATAACCATTTAAAATGGTTATTTCCCTATTTTTAGAATTTTTAAAGGTTGCTATAATCATGCGTTTTTGATGTTCTTTACTATCAGTAGGAAATCCTTTCCGAACTGATATGGGTTGACTTTTAGATAAAGTAGCAACACCATAATGACCTTTTTGCCCATGAAAACAAACTGTATATCCCATGGATTCAATATCATTTTTAGGAAAGGCTTGATTATCTACTTTAATTTCCTGCAGTCCAATAATATCTGGTTGATGTTTATCAATAATCGCTTGCAGCTCATGAAATCTAGCTCTCAATCCATTGATATTAAAGCTGACAATTTTCATCATATTTAATCCCTTAATTAAAATTTTTAATATATAGATGCACAATAAATTTAATATGTCTGTATTATTTAAATTAGAAATATTTTTTACAACCAGTAGTAAAGTTAAATAAATATTCATTTTTTGGGTAAAATAAATCCAAAACAATTTGGAAATTTTTTAACATCAACATCATCTTAGTAGAATCTAAAACCAACTTAGATATACAATATAAGAAATTTTATCGAACTATTTAATGGGAAACAACATGTACATGAGCACTGATGAAGTTCGTAAAACCTTCCTTAAATTCTTTGAAAAAAAAGGACATAAAATTATAGATAGTTCCTCATTAGTTCCAGATAATGACTCAACTTTATTATTTACTAATGCAGGTATGAATCAATTTAAAAATTATTTCTTAGGTCTAGAAATATCTCCATATACAAGAGCAACGACAGCTCAACGTTGCGTACGTGCTGGAGGTAAACATAACGATCTAGAAAATGTAGGATTTACAGCTCGTCATCATACTTTTTTTGAAATGTTAGGAAATTTTAGCTTTGGAGACTATTTCAAGGAAGAAGCAATTTCTTATGCATGGGAATTTTTAACAAAAATTTTAAAACTTCCTAAAAATCGATTACTTGTTACTACCTACGCAATAGATCATGAAACATTTGACATATGGAATAAAAAAATAGGCATACCTGAAAATTGTATTATTCGAATTGGTGACAAAAAAACTAACACCCTATATGAATCAGATAATTTCTGGCAAATGGGAGATACTGGTCCTTGTGGTCCTTGCACTGAAATTTTTTACGATCATGGCCCAAATGTTTCAGGTGGTTTTCCTGGCACACCTGAACAGAATGGAGACCGTTTTGTTGAGATCTGGAATAATGTCTTTATGCAATTTAATCGTTGTAAAAATGGAACTATGCAATCACTACCTAAACCTTCTGTTGATACTGGTATGGGAATTGAACGCATTTCTGCTATTATGCAAGGAGTCCAATCGAATTACGAAATTGATATTTTTCAAACACTGATTAAATCTACTGCTAAGATATTAAAATGTAATGATTTATCTAATTATTCATTACGCGTTATTTCTGATCATATTCGTTCTGCTTCATTCCTAATTCTTGATGGAGTAATCCCATCAAATGAAGGACGCGGTTACCTTCTAAGAAGAATTATTCGTCGTGCAGCTTGTCATGGTAATAAATTAGGTGTAGCAACTCCATTTCTTTATAAGTTAGTGCTTACATTATCAAATGTAATGAGTGGAATGACTACTAATCTAAAAAAACAACGTATTATTGTTGAAAAAACACTACGATCGGAAGAAGAAAACTTTACTCATACCTTGGAACGTGGAATGAGTATTCTAAATAGAACATTAAATAATATTAATGGACATATACTGGAAGGAGAAACAGTATTTAAACTTTATGATACTTATGGGTTCCCGATTGATTTAACAGAAGATATTGCAAAAGAACGCCAAGTTAATATTGATAAAGAAGGTTTTGAAAAAGCAATGAAAGAACAACGAAAACGTGCTAGGAAAGCATCCATGTTTCAAACTCCTTATAACAACAATATTAAATCTTATGTCAAAACGACATTTTGCGGCTATGAAACAACATATAGTAATACCTCAATAGTTGCTATATTTTTAGGAGATAAAGAAATTGAGGTACTATCTACTAAAGATGAAGCAATTATTATTCTAGAAAAAACTCCATTTTATGCAGAGTCAGGCGGTCAATGCGGTGATTCAGGTATATTAGAAAGCACATCTGGCATGTTTGATGTAAAAGATACAAAAAAACAGGGAGATATTATTATACATCACGGAACTTTATGTAATGGTACATTGAATAAACATGATAAAGTAAAAACAAAAATAAATGTTCAACGAAGAAATACAATTGCTTTAAACCATTCAGCAACACATTTATTGCATGCTACGCTACGAATGGTATTGGGTAATAATGTTGTTCAAAAAGGCTCATTAATAAAACCAAACAATCTACGTTTTGATTTTTCTTACCCTAAAGCATTAACTTATTCTCAATTAAAAGAAATTGAACGAACAATAAACATACAAATACGTGCTAATCATCTAATTAAAACAAATATTATGGATATTGAAACCGCTAAACATAAGGGTGCCATAGCTTTATTTCATGAAAAATATAATAAAAAAGTCCGTGTACTATCTATGGGAAATTTTTCAATTGAATTATGTGGTGGAATTCATACAAAGAATACTGGTGATATTGGATTATTTAAAATTATTTCTGAAAGTGGTATTTCGTCAGGCATTCGTCGTATTGAAGCAGTAACAGGCGAAGAAGCCTTAAATACTACTGAACACCAATATATGGCACTTAAAAATAAAATTAGCAAAAGCATAAATAAAACAAAAAATCTTGAAAAAGAAATACAACGACTACAATCTAAAATAGCTGCAATGATAACTGATAATTTAATTAGAGAAGTAAAAGAAATTTTTGGTGTTAAGGTGCTAATTGCAACACTTGAAGATATAGATAGTACAAATTTAAAATATGTAGTTAATAATGTTAAAAATAAGATTGGAAGTAGTATTATTCTTCTAGCAAATATAACGAGTAAAAATATTATATTTATTTCCAGTGTTACAGAAGATATAACTTCGAAAATTACAGCTAATGAGCTAATTAATATAGTCGTCAAAAAAGTAGGAGGTAAAGGAGGAGGAAATTCTAATATGGCTCAGGGAGGAGGAGGAACTGATATACTAGCCTTACCAAAAGTTTTACGAACTATACAAATATGGTTAGAAACAAAACTATAGCCTTTAAAATATCTCTATATTGCATATAATAGGCCTAAAAATAAACAATTGTGATTTATAACTAAGTAGTTATAAAACTCTAAATTATGCTCATTTTAAACGTAATGATTTTATTCTTATTGTTATTAATTTATAAAATGAGTAAGCTCAAGTTAAAATAAAAAAAGTAATACGATTGATTTTTTAAAAACAACTTTAAATCTAAGAAATTATACTACGCATATTAAATATGAAATCTATGTATGTATTCACCAAAAATTTTAATTAACTCAATTATTACATTGTCTTAACTCACGAAACTAAACATTTTTTTTAAAAAACCAGATCTTGTTCACAAAAAACTGAATAACTATAAACTTCTATTTTATAGATTCAATAATAATATATATTACTGTAAAATCCATGTTTTAAAGTTTTAAAATCTAAAAATAATATTTATTAGATTTTTTTTAGGATAAAACCCTAACTTAAAATATTTTTTTTTTTAGTATAATTGGTAAAAAATTTATTTAATATTCTTTAAATAAGATAACATTATGATATTTAAAGATTTTTTTATTTTTATAATAAATTTATATTCTATTTGACAGGAGATAGGATCTTTTGCAATCTAGATCTGGATTTTGAAAACGGTAACGTTGTTCAAATTAGTGAAAGGGTTTAGTCGTTATCAAAAAAAACATATACAGGGAAGCATACATATAGGCATCCCAATTTATCAAGAAAAAAGGCAGTGGATTATTATGAAAAAGACTCTAGTAGCTTTAGGTGTTATAGCAGCAAGTTCTGCTCAAGCTGGTGTTGCATTGTACGATAATGATGGGATTAAAATTAACCTAAGTGGTGGGGTTGACGTCGTTTATTTAAAGGATCTTAAAAAAGGCTCTCACTTTGAGCAGAAAATCGATGACGCAGATTTTGGTATTGGTGCTAGCTATGCTATCAACGATGACCTTAAAGTTGCTGGTTACTTAGAATATGATGGAGATAAAAATAATCAAAAAGGTATGATGGGTGACGTGTACATTAAATTGGGTTCTGAGTCTTTAGGTTCTATAAAAGTCGGGCGCATTTGTGGTGTTATAGATGATGTAGGTATTGCTTCAGATTATCAATTAGGTGAAAAAGCCTTTCTATTAAGTGAAGAAGGGAATAAAGTTATATGTAATGATGAAATGATACGTTATGATCTAGATACTGATATGTTCTATACTAATCTTTCCTATTCGCAAGATAAAAATGAGAATATTTCTAGTTTAGGAAAGTCCGGAAGATATCTAGATGGTCGAGTTGGCGTACGTGTAGCTAACTTTGATGTTTCTGTTGCTTATGGAGATATCAAAGCGTCAGCTGTAACTTCTAAAGAGCGCCTCGTGGCTGTAGAAACTAAATTTGCTGGTATTCCAAATGCAAATGTATCAGCAGCTTATTATCGAATGCAAGGTGACCTTTCTTCTGCAGAGAAAGTAAAACGCGATAACTACTATCTAGCTGGAGATTACACACTAAATAGCTGGAAATTTGGTGCTGGTGTTAATAAATTCGTTACTAAAAACGCAGATGAAAAAAACTTTCGAGCTTGGCATGTGAATACTGGGTATAATTTTGCAAAAAATAGTACTGCTTACGTAGAAGTTGCCGGCAATAACAAGGATGATAATCAAACTGGTATTGCTGTAGGTGTTAAGACTAGTTTCTAAATTAGGTTATCATCTGTTATTAATTCTTCAGGAGAGATCTAACGGCCCTGAAAAGGGCTGCTAGATCTCTGCTTGCTGCATCAGATATCAACTTAAAGCATGAATGTAAATTAGTTTGATATCCTCAGAGTAAGTATATCTGATAGTTCAAGATCCTCCTCTATTTTAGTTTTACATTAGAACAGTAATTACATTAATGACATTGGAAACTTCTAATGCGTAATTTTGTTGGAATATCGTCGAAATTTAGTAACATTTTCTATGATATTAGGGGGACCTGTGCTGAAACATGCTAACAAAAATGGAACAAGAAGGACAAAAGATTCTTAAACTAAACATTGGAAATCCAGCTTCGTTTGGCTTTGATGCTCCAGATGAAATTCTTGTAGATGTAATTCGTAACTTGCCAATGTCACAAGGTTATTCTGATGCAAAAGGCATTTACTCTGCACGAAAAGCAATTGTTCAATACTACCAAAAAAGAGGCTTTCATACCCTTAATGTAGAAGATGTATATATCGGAAATGGAGCTTCTGAGTTAATTTTAATATCAATGCAAGCACTGATTAATAATGGAGATGAAATGCTTGTTCCTGCACCTGATTACCCATTATGGACCGCATCAATTTCATTATCTGGTGGAAAAGCTATTCACTATATTTATGATGAAGCAGCTAATTGGTATCCTGATCTTAATGATATAAAGAAAAAAATCACCCCAAAGACGCGTGGTATTGTACTAATCAATCCAAATAATCCACAAATAATCCAACAGGAGCTGTTTATGATGATTCCTTTCTGCTTGAATTTATTGAAATTGCAAGAAAAAACAAATTAATAATTTTCTCAGATGAGATTTATGATAAAATTCTGTATGATGACGTAACATACACTTCTATCTCAGCACTCACTGAAGATATATTAGTAGTAACATTTAATGGCTTATCAAAATCTTATCGTGTATGTGGTTTACGTGCTGGATGGATGTTTATAACTGGTCCAAAACATAAGGCTCAAGAATATGTTACTGGACTCGAAATTTTAACTTCTATGCGATTATGCGCTAACGTACCAATGCAACACGCCATTCAAACAGCTTTGGGTGGATATCAAAGCATTAATAAATGGTACTCGACTTCTTGATCCAAGAAAAAGTCTTACTAGTCCAAGGTACAGGATTTAACTGGCCAAGACCTGATCACTTTAGGATTGTTACTCTACCGTATATTAACGAACTTGAAAGTGCAATTCCCCGATTTGAAAAATTCATTTCTACTTACAGTCAATAAGCGTATAATTCACCTAATTTAGAATAATTCTTTTGCTACTTTAAGCAAATCGTTACGAACTGGACGCTTCATATTTTCAACTACATCAATAATATTATGATGAACAAGTTTCTCTTTCTGAATACCAACGCAACGACCACCATAACCTTCAATTAATAAATGAACAGCGTAATTTCCCATTCTAGAAGCTAATACGCGATCAAATGCTGAAGGCGAACCGCCACGTTGAATATGACCTAGAACTGTTACACGAGTTTCTCTACCAGTTGCCCATTCAATTTCTCTTGCTAGTTCGGTCACATCCATCATTAACTCAGTTAAAGCAATAATGGCATGTTTTTTACCTTTTGCAATACCATCTTGAATATGCTTAATAAGTTTTTCTTTATCTAAACCTGTTTCTGGCGTGATAATATACTCGCAACCACCAGCAATTGCCGACATAAGAGTTAAATCACCACAATGACGTCCCATAATCTCTACAAGAGAAATTCGCTGATGAGAAGAAGAAGTGTCTCGCAAACGATCAATAGCATCAATAACTGTATTTAGGGCAGTCAAATAACCAATACTATAATCGGTACCTGCAATATCATTATCAATTGTACCAGGTAAACCAACACATGGATAGCCCATGTCTGTTAATTTTTGAGCACCCATATAAGAACCATCACCACCTATAACAACAAGAGCATCAATATAGTATTTTTTTAAATTCCTGATGGCTTTCTTACGAACAAGAATATTTTTAAATTCTGGGAAACGTGCTGATCCTAAGAAAGTACCACCTTTATTAATTAAATCAGAGACACTTGAACGATCAAGTTTCTTAATACGATCTTCATAAAGTCCAAGATAACCATCAAAAATACCATATACCTCTAAATGTTCTCCTAATGCAGTACGAACAACACCACGAACTGCTGCATTCATACCAGGTGCATCACCACCACTTGTTAAAACACCAATCTTCTTAATCATGCTCTCCCTCAAATTTGGGAAATCTAATTTCAATTTCAAATACTAGAAACAAAAATTAATCCTTAGAGAAATTTTTTAAATCCAAAAAATATTAAATAGGACAATACTACTATTGATACTGTAAATTTTCTAGATATGAAAAATAGTACAGTTCCATATTCTATATGGTCGGACAGTGAAAAAAAAAGGCTGGGGAAAATTTTTATTTTATAAAGTAATTCTCCTAAAAAAATGTAAAGCAGCCTTTTTAATAAAAGCTAAGACACTAATATCAATTAGATATACATTGTCTTATAACCTTTTAATTTTATTTATATACTACACCTTATAAGTTAATCTACCTAAAATAAAACTTTTATATACTTAGAAGTATCCTTACAAACAATTAACAAGTAGGATAACATATATCTTAAAATAAGAATTTCATGAACACTATATATTCTAAGATAAGAATAGTAGTAGCTAACCATAAACAAAACGAGGTAGATTTAATGGCCTATCTTTGTTAACACCATTCTATGGTCAGACTTTAATGATATAGATTCTTTTGATGAACGGCTGCAAATCTGCCAATCAGTATTGGCAGATTTAAACCATAAATGATCAATACTAATCATGCTAAAATATGGCATAATCGGCCAAGCAAGCAAAAAATTCCAATTTGGCCAAGTTACAACTGGTTCTGTTTGAAATTTTGAGAATAGAGAATAAAAACGCGCACTATTTGATGAAAGATTAAAATCTCCTACTATCAGAATATCATCCAGTTGATATTGGTTAACTATATATTCCATAGTACTTAAAAGCATATTTCGACGAGACCATAGACTTTTTGTTCTAGGAGAAGGTAGATGAACAGAAAAAAACCTAATAATTTCTTCTGATGAAGAATGCCATAAACCATTAACAATATCCCAACCATCATGCGTATGAAAAAAAGACATATCCAACAATGGTGATTTGCTTAAAATCATCTGGCTGACAACAGGAATTCTAATTGATGCTTCTGTTCCATATTGAAAGGGATATATATCACTCAAAAGTATTAGTTCTTCCCTTTGTTTTAAGCCTACTTCTTGTAATACAACTAAATCTACTGGATTAGATATTAAATAATTAATGAAATCATTAATATCCTGATTTTTATAAAACATGTTAAATTGAATAATATTTACAGTTTTAGAACAATTTTCTACGGCTACACGACTCGTTGGTGGTGTAATAAAAATGAACATAAAAACAAATAAAACACAAATTAGTGAATGGAACCAATGTCTAAAGAATACAAAGAATAACATTAAAATCAGATAATAAAATAGATAAAATGCAGGAATAGATAATAAATTTTCTACCCACCAATACTCAATAGTAATAACACTAAAATAAAACCAAATAACTAAGGGCAAAAATATAATTTTCAATAATATTAATTGTAATAGAAACACCTAGCCCGCTCCAAATTAAATTTGCATTTACCGGTATTTTCTACGGAATAAAAGTAAATAGATTAATACTTCCATAATCTTGAATAGGGAATAATAAACTATTTAACTCCAAAATTATTAAAAACTACTTGAATACGATTATTAGAAGTAATATTTTCAAAATTAATAATTATTCCTTTTCAACTTTTCTTTTCCCAGAGTGTTTATAAATCCAGTATTAGTAACATTACCTACTTCATAGGTTACTCGAGTTATCATACGTATTTTTTTAAGCATGCTTCTGGTAATTCACTAATAAATCTAGATGCTTTTCTGTACTTATTTTGACCATATAATCGACGAACTCCAGCATGAATTATGTAAAGTTTTTCCATAGCACGAGTCATTCCTACATAACATAACCTACGTTCTTCTTCTAAACTTAATGAATTTTCTATAGATATCTGACTGGGGAAAAGACCTTCTTCTAATCCAACTATAAATACTAATGGAAACTCTAAACCTTTTGCACTATGTAAAGTCATTAACTGAACAGCATCTTCAAATTCACCTGTTTGATTTTCATCAGACCTAAGAGAGGAATAAGTTAAAAATGCTGTTAACAATTTCATTTCTTTAGATTTTTCATTTTTTTCAAACTGATATGTTGCAGAAATTAATTCTTCTAAGTTTTCAATACGAGACTTAATTTTTTTATCTTTTTCATTCTGATACATTGAAAGCAAACCAGAACATCGAATTACATAATCAGTTTGTTTATGTAGTGACATTCCTAATGTATTTGTCTTTAGAATAGTTATTAATTCAATAAATTGACCTAAAGATTTTTCTACTCTACTTGCTAGTATTTTTTCATCTAATAAAGCTATGCTTGCTTCCCACATTGGGATATGACGTTCTCGAGCAATAAGACGAATATTTTCTAATGTCTTATTACCAAGACCTCTCGTTGGCGTATTCACTATACGCTCAAAAGCAGAATCATCATTACTATTATTTATTAATCGCAAATAACCTAATGCATCTTTAATCTCTTGGCGCTCAAAAAATCTTATACCACCATACATATGATAAGGTACGTTAGCTTGAACTAAAGCTTCTTCAAGTGAACGAGATTGAATATTATTGCGATATAAAATGGCAACGGAATTTAATAAACCTCCTTGTTCTTTCCACTCTTGAATCTTTTTTACAACAAAATCTGCTTCATCTAGTTCATTATAAGCTGAATAAATCGAAATAAAATCTCCTTTTTCTTCATTAGTCCATAATTCTTTACCCATACGCTGAGTATTATTAGAAATTAAGACATTAGAAGCTTCTAAAATATTTTTAGTAGAACGATAATTCTGCTCTAAACGAATAGTACGAACACTAGGAAAATCAAAAGTAAATCTCTTAATGTTTTTTACTTTTGCCCCCCGCCAACCATAAATAGATTGATCATCATCACCAACAACCATTATATTACAATCAATTCCTACTATCATACGTAACCAAGCATATTGAATATTATTTGTATCTTGAAACTCATCAACTAAAACATACTTTAAAAGACTATGATAATATGCTCTTATTTTTTCATTATCTCTTAAAAGTTCATGTGAACGTAACAAAATTTCAGCAAAATCTACTAAATTTGAACGATCGCATAATTCTTGATAAGCCGAATAAATTTGCAAATTTATTTTAGTTACAGGGTTAAGATAAGGGTCAATATGCTGTGGTCGTAACCCTTTATCTTTCTTTTTATTTATCCAAGTCATTATCTGTTTTACTGGCCATTTTTTTTCATCAAGCTTTTTATTCTTAATTAAACGTCGCAATAATCGAATCTGATCTTCAGCATCAATAATTTGAAAATCTTTAGATAAATTAGCCTCTGCAAAATACACACGTAAAATTCGATGACAAATCCCGTGAAAAGTTCCATTCCATATATCAGAATAATCATCCATTAATAAACCTTCAATCCGACTACGCATTTCTATTGCTGCCTTATTGGTAAAAGTAACAGACATAATTGAAAATGGTGAAATTTTTTTGACGGATATCAACCAGGCAATTCTATAAGCTAATACACGAGTTTTTCCACTTCCTGCTCCAGCAAGTATTAGTGCATTTTCTAAAGGAGCTGTTACCACTTCACTTTGTTTATTATTTAAAGATTGGATTAAAATATTAAAACTCATCATAAAACTGGTCATATATAAATAAATATTTATTGTAGCTTAATACACTTATTCATATCAGATAAAGCACAAATAAAACTAAAATTAAAGGGAATTCTCTCCAAAAAAATAACAGATATTATCTGATGTTTTTTCAGAACTTATAATAATTAGTATAAGATACTGATTAAAGGTATATAATTAGTATTATTAATCAAAATCTTGTGGTTCTACATCTATAGACCAACGAACTTTATTAGCTATTGGTAATGAATTAATGGCAATTCTAGAAGATGCTAATATTTTTTGCATTAATGAACGAGTTTGCGTTCGTAAAAGCAATTGACAACGTGATTTACCAGCTCGCTTTGATAATGGCGCAGGCATAGGGCCAAGAAGTGTACACGTAGTATTAAATAATGAATGTTCTTTAAGAATAAGCTTTACTTCCAATAAGAAATTTTTTTACTAATTTAAGATTTTTCTCTTCTGCTCTAAATAATGTCAAAAATGTGTATGGTGGTAACATTGCTAATTTACGTTCCTGTAATGCAATATTTGCAAAATCAGGATAACCCTTATTTAATAGAACTTTTAGTAAAGGATGCTCTGGATGGCGTGTTTGAAGAATTACTTCTCCCATCTTATTAGCTCTTCCAGCTCTGCCTGAAACTTGAATAAACATCTGAGCTAAACGTTCAGATGCTCTAAAATCACTACTATATAATGCACTATCAATATCTAATAAAACTGCTAAAGTAACATTAGGAAAATGATGTCCCTTAGCTAACATTTGAGTGCCAATTAAAATTTGATATTCACCATAATAAATAGATTTAAGAACAAGATCTAAAGTGCTTTTTTTATGAATAGAATCCCGATCAATCCGAATGATTTTGTAGTTAGGAAATATTTTTTCTAGCTTTTTCTCTAACTGTTCAGTTCCTACTCCGACTGTTATGAGATTTACAGACCCACAATCTTGACACTTACAAAATAGAGAACGTTTTGAACCACAGTGATGACAGTGCATCTCATTACTAAACTGATGAAAAGTACAATAAGCATCGCAACGTTTACATTTAATAATCCACCCGCACTCATGACACATAATTATAGGAGCAAAACCTCGACGATTCAAAAATAAAAAAATTTGATTCCCATTATTTAAATGTTTACGAATTTTAGAAATCAATAGAGGAGAAAGCCCACTTTTTAAATATACTCCTCTAATATCAAATACTTTATTCTTAACAGCTACCGAGCTACCTGCTCTTTGAGTTAAGGTAAGATGATGATATTTTCCAATTGAAACATTATATAATGTTTCTAAAGCTGGAGTAGCAGAACCCAAAATTACTGGAATGTTTTCTTTACTAGCACGCATCACAGCAATATCACGAGCATGATAACAAGGATTTTCTTTCTGTTTGTAGGAAATATCATGCTCTTCATCAACTATAATAATTCCTAAATTATAAAATGGTGTTAACAATGCAGAACGAGTACCAATCACAATACCAGATATATTATCTCGTGCAGATAACCAAGAATTTAAACGCTTACTATCATTTATATCTGAATGGATTACTTCTACTGGAACATTAAATCGTTTTCTAAACCGATTAATTATTTGTGAAGTTAAAGCAATTTCTGGTACTAAAACTAAAGCTTGACGCCCTTTCTTTAATATGTATTTAACCAAATTCAAGTATACTTCAGTTTTTCCTGAACCAGTGACTCCCTCTAATAAATAACAAGCAAATTTGATTTGATTATTTATTACAGTTTCAACTGCTATTACTTGTTCTTTATTTAATTTTATTTTATCTTCGCCAGTTTCAATACACTTTGTCCAGGGAGAAATAACTGGTTTCTTAATTAAAGAATGAATCCAGCCTTTTTTTCTTAACCTGCTTAACACTGATATGCTAATACCAGAATCTATAAAAACTCGATGATTAAGATCACCAAGTGCTAGCATTTTTATAACCTTGGCTTGTATGACTGCACGACCGAAATCTTTCATCAATTGTTTTTTCCCTATATCTGTTAATTGCCATACAAGAATACTTAATTCAGCTGGTTTACCTTTTCTTAACGAAGTTGGTAATGCGTTATATAGGATTTTACCAAGAGAATACTGATAAAATTGACTACACCAATTGAGCAAAGAATACAAAGATTCTGACCATAATATATTACTATCTAAGACCTTATTAATTGATTTTAATTTATTATCAGCACATTTAGATTCATTAACTAACTCAATAACAATACCTAGTAATATTTTCTTTCTAAAAGGGACAAAAACTCGTCCACCTACAACAGGAAAAAGGCCATTAGGTATTAAATAATCAAACTTCTGATCTAAATAAATTGGCAGTACAACGCGGGCAATTGATAAAGACATGAAATTCACAAGTTTTAAAAAATGTAATTTAATGGATCTAATAATCATTAGAACTATTGATTATACAGTAGAAATTTATTATTATGTTAATTTAGTTTTATTATTCAGATCACCCTTACAAATAAAAAGGGAAATAATATAATCGCTATAATTGTTATCTATTTAATCAAGTGTAATATCCGACTGAAAATTTTAATCGGGTGGTGACACAAACTAATTTAAGGTTAATCTCATCATGAAATCAGGAATCCACCCAGAATATAAAATGATAAACGCTATTTGCTCCTGTGGTAATTCATTCAAGTTTTACTCAACTCTAAACAAAAACACTATATATCTAGATGTATGCGATCAGTGTCATCCATTCTATACGGGGACACAACGCGTTGTAGATACTGGTGGTCGAATTGATCGATTTAATAAGCGTTTTGGCACTTTATCTAGCTAAGATAAAATAAATACTTTTCTTTTTATTAGTAAGTAAATGAAACACTTTTTCATTACGTGGTAATTAAGATGCCTGATTTCATTTTATACAACTTGATGTCTTAACCTATAGTAAAAATTGCATCTAAAAAAGCTACTCTTTCATCTATGTTATTCAATTTCAAAAATAGAAATTTTTCTTTAATATTAAAAAATCAATAAAAGTTAACTAATTTAGGAATAGTATACATGACCTTTTCTCGTCAGCTACATAAGTTTGGTGGCAGCAGTCTTGCCAGTAAAGAGTGCTATCGACATGTTGTTCAAATTCTAAAAAAATATTCAAATAGTGAAGATCTAATTGTAGTTTCTGCTGCAGGTAATACGACTGACTATTTAATTAAATTTCTTAAAAATTCCTTTAAAGACAAAAAATTATCGAGTAAAACTTTACAAGTTCTATATCAATTTCAAACTGAACTTGTTAAAGAATTATTAAATGGGAAAATACGTATGCAACTGCTATCTAGACTTGACAATGAATTTAGCATACTCCAAGAACTAACTAGAACATTACATGAATCAAAAAAAGCTATGGTTCTTGGTTATGGTGAACTTTGGTCAGCACGACTTTTAACCTCCTTATTATGTCAAGAAAATTTACAATCAGTACTTCAAGACTCTAGAACCCTTTTACGTGCAAATTCTAGTGCACAACCAGAAATTGATAGCAAAAGCTCTTATCCATTAATCAAAAAAGCTTTGACGAAATATACTAATCAGAGATTAATTATTACTGGCTTTATGGCAAAAAATTTACACGGAAACACAGTCTTACTTGGTCGTAACGGATCAGATTATTCTGCAACAATCATCGGTTCCCTAGCAAAAGTATCAAAGGTTACTATTTGGAGTGATGTCATGGGAATTTACAGTGCAGATCCACGTATTGTTGATAATGCATATCTTTTACCATTACTTCGTTTAGATGAAGCTAGCGAACTGGCACGTTTGGCATCTCCAGTACTTCATAGTCGAACTCTTCAACCTGTTGCTAAAAGTAAAAAGATGGATTTAACTTTACGAAGTACAAAAAAACCAGAATCAGGTTTAACACGAATTGAACGGGTTCTTGAAGTTAGTTATAAAGCTAAAATTATCACATCACTCGAACAAGTATTACTTATCCATCTGACTTTTCATCAAAATAATAATTTTAACACCATTGTATCTAATGTTTTAAAAAATCTTAAACTGATTCAATTAGAACCACTTGCTTTTCAATTTAAAATAGAACAACAAACGATTTATTTAGCTTATACTGAAGAAATAGCTAATGAAGCGCTTGATTATTTGCAAAACATTTCTACTGGAGCTGAAATCAAACTTAAAACAGATTATTCTCTAATTGCAGCTATTGGTGCAGGAATCATTAAGAATACAAATCATTGTTACAAATTTTATCAACAGATAAAAAGTTCACCCGTTGAATTTATTTCAAAATCTCAATTAAGCCTAGTGGCAATATTATATAAAACCCCAGTATTTCCATTAGTTATAGATATCCACAACCACTTATTCCAAACGAAAAAAAAAGAGATACATCACTGTTTATAACATTAAATTTGATGAAATAGAATATGAATCAAACCTTTTGTTTCTTTTCTTTACTTAATTTTTCCACTACTTCTTTCATATTATCACTTAAATAATAAAACATATTTTCATTAATTTTATTAATACAATCAATAATAACAATTATTACGAAAAAAAAGTTCTCTTTTTTATATTTATTAAGATAATGCAGTTACTATTTTCTCTATTTTTATTAAATATGAAAAACAACTAGATAGAATGGACTAAATCTATACCTAATTAATCACACTTAAATCCAATTAATTTATTCAACGACATGTGTGGAATAGTACTTTTGTAGTGACCTAAAATGAACTTTAAAAATCTCTTTATCCTTCAGGTAAGTTAATATGTCAATCAGTTTAATAATAGAAATAATAGGACAATCAAAGTCTTTTTGAATTTCATCAATAGCTGAGTATTTATTATCTCCTTTCTCTTGGCGATCAAGTGCGATTAAAATACCAACCGTGCTTGAGTTATTTGCTTGAACAATCTCCATAGATTTACGAATCGCACTACCAGAAGTTACCACATCATCAAGCAATATAACTCGACCTTTAATTTTTCCACCTATTAAATTACCACCTTCTGCATAAGTTTTTTCTTCCTTTCGATTAAAGCAATAATTTGTATTGATACCATAAGAATCAGCTAATGAAATAGCTGTACTAGTTACAATTGGAATCCCTTTATAAGCAGCACCAAAAAGAATATCAAATTTAATACCAGAGTGGACTAAAGCATCGGCATAAAAACGCCCTAATCGTACAAGTGAATAACCCGTATTAAATAGACCAGAATTAAAAAAATAAGGGCTTTTTCTACCAGATTTTAAAAAAAAATTACCAAATCTTAAAACACCCATTTCTATGACAAGTTCAATAAATTCAAACTGATACTTTTTCATGAATTATCTCTCTATAAAATTTTATGATGATGATTATGCTTAAAAAAGTCTACAGTACTTATTTTAAAATCAAAAAAAACAGTTTCAATTTCTACCTACATACTTATTCAAGTATGCTCTAAATTATTGGCTTATTTAAAGCTTGAACAATATATTTTTCTAATGATTTGGGTGTTACAATAGGTGAAAATCGTTTAACAGGGATGCCTTTTTTATCAATTAAAAACTTAGTAAAATTCCACTTAATGTAATTGCCGAAAATACCAGGTAATTGCTTTTTTAAATAAATAAATACTGGATGGCTGTTTTTACCATTAACTTCAATTTTTTCACTAAAAACAAAATCAAGATCATATCTAATTAAACAACCATTTTGAATATCAGTTGTATTCCCTGGTTCTTGATTGCCAAATTGGTTACATGGACAAGCTAAAATTACTAAATCTTTCTTAAGATACTTTGCATGCAATTTTTGAAAACCTTTTAATTGTGGTGTTAGACTACACAAGCTAGCAGTATTTATGATTAATACAACTTTATTTCTAAAAGAATTAAAATTGAGTATATTACCCTGCAAAGTATTTATTGAAAGTTGATAAAAATCACTCACTATCACTCCTTATATTTAAATAAGACGTATATTGGTAATCACTAATGCTAAATTCTAACGGTATAAAAAATTCTTATATAAATTACTTTTTAGTAAAATAAATAATAAAAATATCAATTAAAATGATTAATATTTTTAATTACTGAATCAGTAATATAAATTAAGAATATCTTTTTTAAAATTCAAAACGCACTGATATAGTAGCCCTTGTCCTGTAATTAGCATTTTTTCTCATTTCTGCAGAAATAGAAAGTTCTTCTGTTGAATGAAACCTAGCCCCAACATGAAAAACAGACCCCTGTCGACTAACACGACCAATACGACCAATAGCTTCTATTTTTTCTGTTAACCAAAACCGACCACCAAAATTAATTTCTTTCTCAATTATTTTCTTACCAAAAGGATTTATTTTTAAAGGATAAGAAAGGTAGTGAATTAAAAATTGACCATAAATATCAGAAAATTTATTAATTGGTCCGTTAAATCCAACACCAATTGCTGTATCCCAATCACCTTGTAATTCACTATCAATACGAGCTACAAAATGTGAATTTTCAGTCAATAAAGTACTAAGCTCAAGACCTGCCATCTCAGGTTGAAATCCTGTTCGTATTTCAAAATAATTATAATTAAAAGTATTTGCCTGTATTACAAATGATAATAAGCTTAATCCTGATAATACAGCACGACTAACTATTGATATTTTTTTAACCTGGAACATTAAGTACTCCCTTGAGTATTTACTTTAAAATCAATCAATTAACTCGATTAAATTTTGAAAAAGAAATAATCAAGCCTTAAAATACTAAAAATTAGCGGAGTATTTTAACGTAATTTTAAAAATCTATAAAATAAAAAATATAACCTTCTATTTCTAATAAAACCAATGTAGAAATGATATTATGTATTAACAACAAACAGAATATTAAAAAGCTATAATATCCTTCACGTCTAATTTTACTGATACTTTTTGTCCTAAATCTAACATTTCTCGTGAGCTAGACACAGATGAAATATATTTCCCATTTGCTTCAATAATATAATAGCATTGCTCTCCCATGAATGTTTTCTCTAAAATTTTGATATTACTATTTTTATCAGAAGTAATCTTTACCTGTTGAGGACGAAATAATAATTCACATTCAGTTCCAAAACTAATATTACGATGAGCTTTTGCTTTAATTAAACCAAAATCTGTTTGATATTGAAATTTTGATAATCGTTTTGCAGGAAAGTAGTTAGTTCCACCTAAACAATCAGCAACAAATTTACTTAACGGATAACGATATAGATCTGATGCTAAACCATATTGTTCAATTACACCATAGTTCATTATGGCCATTTTATCTGAAAAAATAAAAGCTTCTTCTCGACTGTGAGTAACAAAAATAGCAGTGACACCTTGAGCTTTAAAAAGCTTACGTATATCTGTAATCAAATCATACTTTACTTGAGTGTCGATATTAGAGAAAGGTTCATCTAATAACAATAAATCAGGCTTATATGCGAGTGAGCGTGCAACTGCAACACGTTGTTGCTGACCGCCAGACAGTTGATGAGGAAAACGTTCCCCATAACCAGATAAATGAACCAATAACAACATTTCATCAACTCTATGCATTTTTGTTTTTTGATTCATATTACGTAGACCAAAAGCAATATTCTCAGAAACAGTCAAATGTGGAAATAATGCATAATCTTGAAATATCATGCCAATATTGCGTTTTTCTGGTGGTAATCTATTTATTCCATCATCAACAACCATACAATTTAATCGAATAACTCCAGAAGATAAAGGTAACAAACCTGCTATTGCTTTTAAAAGTGTTGTTTTTCCACAACCGCTAGCACCTAACAAACAAACAATTTCACCATGTTGAATATCTAAAGAAAGACATTTCAATACAATTTGTGAATTATATTTATAAGTTAGATTTTGAATAGATAATGCATAGCTCATTAGTACTTTTACTCCTAAGAGAATAATTGATAATCATAAGAGGAATTATTCCTACTAACACAAGTAATACTGCCGGTAGAGCTGCTAATTCTAAATGTTCATCTGAAGCATAATTAAATACATAAGTAGCTAAAGTTTCGAAATTAAAGGGACGTAATAATAATCCAGCATTTAATTCTTTCATTGATTCAATAAATACTAATAATACTGCAATAAGCGAACCTCTACGTACTAAAGGTAAATGAATACGACATAACATTTGATTTGAATTACAGCCCATAGTTCTAGAAGCCATATCTAAAGAAGGAGAGATTTTACTTAAACTACTTTCAATACTACCAATAGCAACTGCAGAAAATCTAACAACCATTGCAAAGATCAAGGTAAATATAGAACTTGAAAATATCAGACCAGGTTGCCACCAATTGAATTTTTCTAAAATAACATTAGCAACTCTATCCATTAATAAGACAGAAGCCATTACACCAATAGCTAATACAGTTGGAGGTATAGCATATCCCATTGATGATACTCGCATATATATCATGCTTCTATAATTTGGACTAATTCGATTACAAAAATTTATAATCAAAGAAATACATAAGCAAAAAAAAGCCGCTATTACTGATATTTTTATACTATTTAATACATATACTGAAAACTTTCCTGTCCAACTAGTTTCAAAATAATGATAAGCATAAATGCATAACTGTGATAAAGGTAAAAAAAATGCAATAGAAACTAGACCCCAACACCAGACTAATGCTAGCCATTTTTTCCAACCAATTAATCTATAATAAAAGTTTTCAGCATTATTAAACTGCATTTGAAATATTTTTTTCTTACGTCGACTATATTGTTCTATACTCATAATGATAAAAACAAAAAATAACATAATAATTGAAATTTTAGCAGCTGCAGCTAGGCTAGAATACCCTAACCAAGTATCATAAACAGCGGTAGTAAGCGTACTTACAGAAAAATAGCTGACAGTCCCAAAATCACCAATAGTTTCCATTGCAACTAAAGATAAACTAATGATTATTGAGGGACGAACTAGAGGAAGTGAAACATGAAAAAAACTCTCCAATGGGGAATATCCAAGTAGCTTTGCAGTTTGAAGAAATACTATACTTTGCTCCATAAATGCAGCACGGCAAAGAAGATAAACATAAGGATAAAAGACAAGTGCTAGCACAATGATAGCACCTGGTAAAGTACGAATATCTGGGAACCAATACTGACCTGCTTTCCATCCAGTTAAGCTGCGTAGCAAAATCTGTATTGGACCTGCAAAATCTAACCAATCAGTAAATATATATCCTACAATGTAACCTGGCATTACTAGTGGCAAAACTAATGCCCAACGAAGAAATCGTTCTGATGGAAGTTTACACATAGCCATTAACCAGGCAGTAGATAATCCAAAAATCATAGAAAGGAAAAGCACCCCTAGCACTAAAATCATGGTATTAAAAGTATAGGTAGGAAGTACAGTTGACATTAAATGGGAAAAGATTTTATCCGTATCCGTATCGCCAAAGGCAGTATAAAATATTGCTAATATAGGAAAAAGTAGCAATAAGGCTAAACATGCACTTCTGTTTTGCCAAAAGGTTTTGTTTTTCATTATCTTTCATTATATACAGAAAAGGGAGAAATCAATGTATTAGTATCTCCCTTTTCTATATATTACATTCTAATGCTAATTAGAGATCGAACTTAACTGAATCTAAAAGTTTAATAGCAGTTGAATGATGAGAAGCAATCTCATCTAGAGGAATATTATCTGCTTTTAAACGTCCCCAAGACTCAACTAATGGTGAACGTTTAATTCCTTTTTTAACTGGATATTCATGATTTAATTCAGCATACATTTTCTGAGCTTTATCATCAGATAAAAATTCCATAAGCTTCATCGCATTTGCTTTATTTGGTGCGTATTTAGCCATAGCCATACCGCTGACATTAACATGTGTACCTTTAGCATTTATTCTTGGAAAATTAATATAAACTGATTCAGCCCATGCCCTTTGATTATCATCATTAAGCATCTTACCTAAGTAATAACTATTACCTATAGAAAGATCACATAAACCTTCCTTTATAGCTTTAACTTGACTTCGATCACCGCCCTGAGGTTTTCTGGCTAAATTAACCTTTAATCCCTCTAGCCATTCTCTAGTTTGCTTTTCCCCTTTATGAGCAATCATTGAAGCAACCAAAGATAAATTATAAGGATGTTTACCTGAACGCGTACATATTTTACCTTTAAATTTTGGTTTAGTTAAATCTGAATAGGAAAAATTTTTATCTAGTTTCCCTATTCGATCACGTGATGAATAAACAGAACGAGCACGTAAGGTTAAAGCAAACCATTCTTTCTCCCCATCTTTATACTGAGAAGGAATATTTGAATCAATCACCTTATTTTTAACTCTCTGCACTACTCCTTTATTTTTTAACTCCATAAGACGACTAATATCTACAGTTAATATAACATCAGCAGGACTATATTTACCTTCCCTTTGTAAGGTTTCTACTAAACCTTTCTTAGCAAACTTTATATTAACCTTAATACCAGTATCTTCAGTAAATTCATTAAAAATCGGCTCGATCAAAAAAGGTTGACGATAAGAGTATACATTTACTTCTTTTTCAGTTGAAATTGCTACTGATGAAAAACAAAGATGAAATACCAAAACGAAAAAAAGAGCAGTTTCTTCATAAATTTTTCCCTTATAGTAATTTAAAATTATCGTTGAACTAACGAATTATATAAAGAATAAAAGAAGACACAACTCCAATTTTATTTTTCTTAGAGGTTGCACATTTCCAATTTTATTTTTCTTAGAGGTTGAACATTTTTTATTTTTCTTAGAGGTTGAACATTTTTTATTTTTCTTAGAGGTACCACATTTAAATATAAGCAAGTGCATCAGAAAACATTCTAATTATGCTTGCCTTTCTATGCGTACAAAGCATTTCTTTCGTTGATTTGATCATTTTCATTGGACCACACATATAAATATCAAACTTAGCAAGATCCTGAAAATCACTCAGTACAATATCGAGGACAGTACCTTTTTTAACAAAATTCTCATCATCTACAGATTCAGAAACAGGTATATAACGCATATTACTATACTTCGTTGTTAAATTAACTAGTTCCTCATGTACATAAAGCAAACTAATATTCCTTACTCCCCAATATAAATAGATTGATTGTTCCATTCCTGCATTAATACATTTCTTTAATATGCTAACTACATAAGATAAACCTGTACCACCAGCGATTAATAAAATCGGTCTGCAACTATCTTCACGCAGCCAAGCATCACCATAGGGAACATCTATTTGAATCGTACTATCTTGATATAATGCTTTCTGAAAAGATGAAATAATACAATTATTTTTATCTGCTTTCTCACTTTCTCCTATATGTAATTCAATTAAATTTTGTTTCGATGGACAGCTAGCAATTGAAAAAGCATAGCTCTTTGAATTAATATTCATTTTTAAATACTGTCCAGCTCTAAATACAACATTAAATTCCGGTTTTAAAAACACCTTATATACTTGAGTTGATACCCGATCAATATCAGTCACAGTACACTGCACAATCATAGTTCTCCCTTAAGCATTATTAGCAAAAGCCCTAGACATACTTAAAGCACATCCTCTTTGAGCACTAGTTTTTTTCATTCTACCTATTACCTCAATACTTGTCCCAAGTAAACCATCAGTAGTATGTTCTGAAATAATTCCAATATCATCAGTAATTAAAAAAGCTGGATAGCTTGTTGCCGAAGCATCCATAAAACTCAATATCCCTTTTTTACCATTTATAACTGGTTTAAGACTTTCAGGATCTAAAGCTCGAGCATATACCCAAGGTGGTACTCTTTTTCTTTGTTGCTGATCTTCAAAAAAACATGTATTCAGTTCAACTTGATTAAAAGTATCACGAATCTGACTTTGATTTGCAAGTTGGAATTTATCTATTAGTAATTGATTGAACATTAAACGATTAAGAGATTTATCATTATGATTCTTCCAACCACCTCCAGTAATGATATATAATTGGTCTGATCCATTAAAAATAATTTTATTTTTTTCCATATATTCACAAAGTAAAAATACAAAATAAGGTGGTCCGACTAAACAAATAGTCTTATTAGAAGATTGAATTTTATTTAAAGTTTTTAGTGTTAGTTCAAAATCTATTTTTTCATTCTGGACAGTAAAAGTTGTTGGATAAAGTAATTCAACTAGGCTCATTACATACTGAAACCAGATATTACTAACATGAAATCTATCCGGTCCAAGATTTACTAACTCCATTTCAGTTTCTAACCAATTCCCTACATATTTCATGCCATAGCTGACGGAACCCAATAAACGTTCAATACTAACACGATCACGAGGTACTAAACTTTTAATACCTTGAGTTCCACTGCTAGTAAACCAGTTTTCTATCTCACTTTTATCAGATGTCAATATCTTACGATGTTTAAATATTGAAGTAGGAAACACAGGAATGTCATTAATATTTGAAATGCTGTCATCAACACCTAATACCTGACAATAATTTCGATAAGCAATATTATGTATATAGTGATGATGAAATGTTTGTAAAATTAATTTTTTTTGAATCTCTTTTTGAGCTTTATAGGAAAAATCTAATGGAGAACTCATGAAGATCAAATTATCAATTTCTGAACTAACATTAATATTTTCTACTTTTACATGGATATGGGAAGTAATACTCATAAGTTTCTATCCTACTAAATCCAATAACAACTCTCTTAGCTTAAAGTAAGAACCAAGGCAGTGGCAAAGAAAGCCACCGCTCGTTTAATTTTTAAGAATTTCTCTGGTAACATGTTATGTGTGATGATATTTACCAATATTCTCATTAACTAAATCAATAACCGATTTTTGACGTACAATATCTTGGATGGATTCAAACGACATTAAACAATGGGATGCTCCAGACTTCTCCAATGCTAATTTGCCAGAAATCATACATTCCTCGAAATTACCAATTGCATTTTCATCGATAAGTTCATCTAGCTTAGCTTCATAATTTTCATCAGAATGCATTTCTTTAACGAAATCAGAAAGATATTCTCTGGCTTCTTCTTTAGCAAGATTACTATCAATATTTTCATTAACCATCAATGTTAATTGATGCTCAACATTAGAAATATCTACCCCGTGCTCGTTTGCTATAATTTTATAGTAATTTGCATATTTTGATTTAGTATCATTACTATCATTCCACTTAAAAATCAACGGTAATGCTTTCATCGCAGCCCATTTAACAACTTTCATATTGCTCGCTGTTACATATTGTTTAGGACCACCAGAAGTAAAAGCATGTGGATTAATTGATACTTTCGGAAAACTATAAAAATCATTATCAGGATGACAATATCCGGTAGTAAATGCCTCATTCACAATATCATAACAAGCACTAAATATCTGCTCTTGAGAATCCACCTGACGATTAAAAAATTCCATTTCGCTAATCTTTTCACAATCTGAAAAGCCAAAAATGAACCGTCCTTCACTCATTTGATCAAGCAAACAGGCTTCTTCTGCTGATCTAACAGGATGATGCGTAGTTAAAACATGATTTAGTGAACCAATTTTTATTTTTTTAGTAAACCCTAATAAAAACCCTGAAGCAGTTAATGGAGAACCTATAATACCATTAGGTGAAAAATGATTCTCATAAACAGAGATTTGTTTAAAATTAAGTTCATCAACATGAGTAGCAATCTCCATCATATTATCTAAAATTGACTCCGATGATTGACCTTTAGTAAGAAAATTTTGAAAAAACAATCCAAATTTCATACATAATTCCTTTTTATTCTAGTTTGCCATGCTTACTTTTCTTTCTTTTAGGTGGGGCATCACATCAGACTGGAATAACTTCATCGATGCAATAATATCTTTTTCGTAACCATTAGCTTCAAAACCGCAGCAAATATTACTAATACCGGTTGTATCAACATCAGATTGAATAATATCGATACACTCCTTTGGAGTTCCAACTGGGTTAATATCATAACTATAGTCAATACGACGACCAGTATCCTTATGTCCTTTCAGTACAAAGTCACGCCACTGGCCTTTATTAAAATCATAACCTTTAGTTTGGTCTGAATCATCAAAGATAGTAGTAGCATTTAAATAAGACTCATACCAGTGAGCTAAAAAATCACGACAAATATCTTTAGCTTTATTTGAATCATAATCAACGGAAGTTATATATGATAGACAATGGTCAATATTTGAAATATCATGACCATGTTCAAGAGCCACTTCGTTATAAAGCTCCAGTTGTGCTTTTTTCTCATTTTGATTAATAATCCAACTTAATATCATAGGCAAACCTCGTTCTGCTGCCCATTCAGTAGTTGAAGCAGACTCGGCTACCACGTATACTGGTGAACCTCGCTCAATGTAAGCACTGGGAGAAACAGTAACTTTTGGAAATTGAATGTGCTCGCTATCCGATGACACGTAACCTTTCTCCATTCCCTTTAACATAATGTCATACCAACAATTCATAAGCTCACGACTTTCATCCATATTAGTACCAAAAACACGAAAATCTTTATCATATAAACCTCTGCAAATGCCAAATTTAAAACGACCTTTTGACATTTGGTCAAGAAGATTTACATCCTCAAGTTGTCGTACTGGATGAGCAGTTGGTAAGACAACTGCAGCAGTGCCAACATTTAATGTTTTAGTTGCTCCAAGCAAATTAGCTGCTGCAACATATGGATTGCCAAGCAAACCAAATTCAGTAAAGTGATGCTCTAATAACCAAACTGTATCAAAACCACATGATTCTGATGCTCTACCTAAATTAACCATACGTTTAATTACTTCCTTTTGGTCAAGTTGAGGAGGTTGATAAGTAAGTAAAAAATTTCCATATTTCATATTCTATATTCCCTATAATTATTTAAAACAAGCTGTACCATAAATATTAGGTATATTTTTTTAGCTTAAAGTTATAGATATTTTAAACTAAGACGATAAGTTTCTGCATTCTTCCTTCTCCTCCTTTTTTTTATGAAATTTTAAATAACAAAAACTAAGACTGGCTTGCAATCTTAATTTTTAATCTACGTTCATTAACTGTACTAATAGTTATCTTCTCAAACTCAGGTTCATCAATAGAAGCAAAAAGATTCAACTTTCCTATATCTAAACCTATTGCAGCTTTAGTTATCGATGAATAGAATTTTCTTAATATAATCAGGTTCTTAGATAAATCATGAGGACTGCCTAATAAGGAGTAGACTTTATAACAACCAGATTTTATGTTAGATAACATTTCTAAAACTTCATTTTGTTCAATTAAGACATCATCACTAGCAATAAAAACAATAAATGGAGCACTAAAATCTTTCATTCTATCTATAGTAGAAGAAAGATCCGCCCAATGATGCTTGAGGCAATCGAGAAAAAAGTTTTTTGCTTCTAACTTATATCCTTTAAGCTCTAATGTACTTGGAAAATCTTCACTTGATGAACGTAGATAATCAAAACCTAATGCTTTTTTTAAAGTATTTCTTAGATTGACAACACCAACAGAAGTAATCAAAAAAGACAAACTGATTTTAGAAACTACTTGATAGGCAATTCTTGCTGATAAACTAATCGCAATTAAACCAATATTGTAAAAACCTCTATCATTCAACCAATGAATTACAGCTAATAAACTTTTTTCTCCAATTGTCATAGTAAATTTATCAATATTTCCACTACTTAAACCAACATGATTAAGGGAATCATAACGAATAACTAAAAAACCATTAGTTGATAAATATTCAGATAAACCTACTGAATGATCCATTCTTCTAGCAAATCCACTGGATATGAGAATTATATTATCTCTATTAGGCGATTTTTCTTTAGGAGGAGTTTCCCAAATACGAATTGTTTGGTTATTACCAATCTTCAGTATGTGATCAATTGTAGAATTAACAACCTCATTGTTCATGTAACAAACTCCTATTTATGGTACAAAAACGAGGAATTTATCCTCTTCTAAGAATTTGGTTTGTTCTATTTCTACAGCAACATCTTTTGTAGTAAAATCGAATGGTCTTTCCTGAGAAACAAACCTAACTAGTCTTTGTAAAGGACGCATTGTATCGTGGGCACCACCAACTCGAAATATGTTATTCATCCCTGATTCAACGATTCTTTCCACACCATAATAGGCTAATTTATCTCTATATTTAAAAGAAGATTTCCATGGGTATATAGATACTGTTTGAGTTGTATACTTATTGATATAATTACAAGCATCTTGAATATCTAAAACATGATGAATATATACGCAACGACCTAAAGGTTGACTTGTTAATACATCCATTGGAGATTCAACTATCATCCAATTTTTCTGCTCTCCAACCTGTACATCATACCCAGCAAATAAACACTCTCTTTCAGCTAAAGAAAAAGCAGCTTTACTTTCAAAATCTTGTTTACCTTTAGGTAAAATCTTAGAATATAGTTCAAGCTTAGAACGTAGTTCTTTTTTAAATTTGTAAAAATTTTCACCAATAAAATAAACATTTTGCGTTGAAAAACACGCTTGTTGATCGTAGAAACAAACATCATGAGCTACACCGCTTGCAGCAGCAGTTAAATTATCAGGATTGTCAATAATACTAAGGCTTTTTTTCGGTCCAAATTTAAGTATATCAATATGTGCAGGTGTATGTTTAACAGCCCATTTAATACTATTTTCTCCACCCCAAGCTATCACAACATCAGCTTCATCCATTATTTTACTAGCTAAAATAACATCTTCGCTATGAGACCAATAAATGATTGAAAGTGAACGAGTGATAGGATGTGTTGGGCTGACATCAATAAAACTCATGGCTAGTGCAGTTGGTGTGAATGGATCAGAAGAAGACATTTTAATAATACATTGGTTCTTAGTTAAAAGAGCACGTATAATAGATGTTATTCCAGATAGTGGAACATTCCCAGCTAGTAAATGAACAGACTTTCCCTTTGGAAAAGCTTTTATATAACATTCATCTTGAGGTATCCATTCATCAATAATATGACGCGATCCTAAATCATTAGTAATGATGTCATACAAAGCACTTTTCGAACATAAAATCATAGATATCCAATTGGCTTCTAATTTAGCCATTTGTTCTGAATAACCTAAAAAGGTTACTAAGTTCCTTATATAAGTTCTCCGTCTTGAATACTCCTCACTTTTCCAACGTTGACCTACTGTGTACAAAAAATTGATAATGGTATGAAGTTTTGACGTCGAATCATGATTATATTTTTTTATAATTTCAATAACTTCATTATTTATTAACGGCACTTGGATGCATTTATCATTGATGTACAACTCTCTTGTAGTTTTTTTATTAGAAGATTGATAAATACTTCCATTTAAGATAAAAGGAACTTTCTTTTCCATAATTTAACCAATATATAAAAACAATACGTTTAATTCTGGTTTAATTATTTTTTAAAGCAATATTGCTTCAATATTAATTTTATTAAATTGGATCTTATATACAGATTTTGCTGTTTTAAATATTATATTAGTCATTAATTTACTACTTATATCAATGACATATTAATAATATGTATATAAAATAGTTATTAATCCATAAATTTAATATATTATTTAAGCCTATTCTAACTTAACTTTCTTCGAAATTAAGAACTTGTTATATTTTCGACTATAAACTCAATTTAAATTGTATTAACATTAATACAATTTAAATAAAAATAACTTTAAAAGTTTAATTGCTTTTATTTACTGAAATTAAAATAATAACATATATGATAGAGTAATTAGTTCATATCATACTGACCTTTAATCTATTAAATTAATAATAGGAATTAATTTAGAATATAAATACTGATTATTTATATTCTAATACATCATATATTATGAAATATTATGTTAAATAACATGTCATATACTAGTATACATAGAGTAAAAATATTAGTACCATTATGAGCTACTTTTTCGAACAAATTAGAAATTTAACAGTTATGAATATTCTAACTTCGACTTTACATGTAAATCATGTGTGGTGCATATGGAAAATTCCTTGTTTGGTAAACACATTATTTCCATTCCTGAACTTGCCCGTTCTGAATTAGAACTTATTATTGATACTGCTGCCAAACTTAAGCTCAAAGCAAACCCTAATATATTGAAAAATAAGGTGATAGCAAGCTGTTTCTTTGAACCTTCAACTCGAACTCGATTATCATTTGAAACAGCAATACAACGATTGGGTGGAAAAGTCATTGGTTTTGATAATGATAGTAATACTTCATTAGCAAAAAAAGGCGAAACATTAGCTGATTCTATCCAAGTCATTTCATCATATGTTGATGCTTTTATAATACGACATCCTCAAGAAGGTGCAGCACGATTAGCTTCTGAGTTTTCTAGGAATGTTCCCATAATTAATGCTGGAGATGGTGCTAATCAGCATCCAACTCAAACTTTATTGGACTTGTTTTCTATTTACGAAACACAAAATAGGCTAGATGAGCTGAAAATTGCATTTGTTGGTGACTTAAAATATGGACGAACTGTGCATTCGCTTACTCAAGCACTATGTAAATTCAATAACACACATTTTTTCTTTGTTTCTCCAAAAATATTAGCAATGCCTGACTATATTTGTGATGAATTGAAAGAAATGGGTATTAATTATAGCACTCATACTAATATTGAAGAAGTAATACCAGAACTTGATGTACTATATATGACACGTGTGCAAAAAGAACGTTTTGATGAATCTGAATATGCCCAAATGAAATCAGGATTCATTTTAACAAGGGACTTGCTAAAAAATTCAAAGAATAATATGAAAGTCTTACATCCTCTACCTCGCGTGGACGAAATTAACATTAATGTTGATAAAACTCCATACGCATACTATTTTAAACAAGCAGAAAATGGGATGTATGCACGTGAAGCCTTATTAGTCTTGGTTCTTTGCCATCAAGGAAATATATATGCCCGTGGATAAACAACCTCAACTTCAAGTAGAAGCAATTCGCAATGGCAGTGTGATTGACCATATCCCTGCACGTATCGGTATAAAACTCCTCAAGCTATTCAAAATGTATGAGGTTAATGAACGAATTACTATTGGACTTAATCTACCATCATCTGCATTAATTCATAAAGATCTAATTAAAATAGAGAATGTGTTTTTAACTAAAGAACAAGCTAATCAATTAGTTCTTTATGCACCAAAAGCAACAGTAAACCAAATAGAAGAATATAAAGTAGTAAAAAAATTAACACTAACTCTACCTAAACATATCAACAATGTGTTTAAATGCCCCAATAGTAACTGCATTTCTCATGGAGAACCTATAGAAAGCAATTTTCATGTCAGACTAAAAAATGAACATGTTCAACTTAAATGTTACTATTGTGAAAAAGTGTTTTCCCGTGAAATCATGACAGATACTAATTAAAAGAAAAACTTCTTAGATTTTTAACATGATTTGTTTTTTACTATAAAGTGTATATATATGCGCCTAATCACTGCTACACTAGTTTTTTTCTCTCTATTAATTATTCCAAAAACAATATTATCATTAGAATTTTTTAATAAACAAAACAATAATTCAAATTTTAAAAATAAAATTCTCCCTTCTCAAAAAGCTTTTTTATTTAATTGGTATAAAAAAGATAATAGCATTTTTTTAATTTGGGAAATAAAAGAAGGTTACTATCTTTTTCAACCAACTATCATTATCAATAAAAAAAATATTTTTTCTGAATTAACTAAAAATCAAAATAATGAATACGAATCATTTAGCAAAAATCACACTTATACTAGACAACTGCTGATAGAAATTCCTTTGAAAAACTCTTATCAAGGACAGGTTTTAACTATCGAATATAAAGGATGTGCAAAATCAGGTTTTTGCTATCCCATAACCATTCATACAATATCTATTAATGAGTTTAATCATAATTACTATGACTTAGATAAAAACTTAAGTGTAAATGAAGTTGCTAAAGGTAATATAATAAAATCTTTAAGAGAAGAAAAATTTGAAAGCATTAATCATTATACTCAAATAAATTCTATTTTTAATTTTTTTAAGATAGCAATGTTATCTATTTCCCTTGGTATTACCTTAGCTTTTACTCCTTGTATGCTGCCTATGTATCCAATTATAAGTAGTATGATATTAGGTGAGGAAAGGAAACAAAGTAAAGCATTAATACTATCATTTATCTATGTCCAAGGGATGGCTATAACTTATTCTGTACTTGGCTTATTTATTTCATTTATTGGGCTACAAATTCAATCTATGATACAACATCCGTACATATTGATTTGTTTTTGCATTCTATTTAGTATTCTTGCAGTGTCAATGTTTGGTGTTTATAACTTATACATACCAAACAAGATGCAAATACAACTAAGCATATTTAATAATAAACAAAGAAATGCTAACTATTTTGGAATATTTTTTATGGGAGCCACTGCTGGTTTAATTGGTTCACCATGCACTACTGCTCCTGTTTCTGGAATATTGCTTTATGTAGCACAAAATGGAAATCTTATCATTGGTGGAAGTATATTGTATTTATTAGGAATAGGGATGGGAATTCCACTTATGCTTACGTCTATCTTTGGCAGCAAGGTACTTCCAAAAACAGGGTTTTGGACACATGCAATTAAAAAAATTTGTGGTTTTATTTTGCTTGCTCAAGCTATATTTCTTCTAGAGCGTATTCTATCAGAAAAGTATACTGCTATATTATGGATGTTTTTTATTCTAGGTATCTTAGTTTGGCTATGTTATATTGAAAAGCCTATATTTTATAACCGGAAACTAAATATACTTAAAGTGATTGTTTGTCTTGGATTACTCATACCAATACAAACTGTAATTAAATATCACTATAAAAATACCATAACAAATCAAATGGAAACAGAATTTATCCAAATTAATAATATTGAAGAACTTGAAGAACAATTATTACTTGCAAAAAAAACAGAAAAACCAACGATAGTAAGTTTTCATGCAAATTGGTGTATAACATGCAAAAAAATTAAAAAGGATACTTTCTCTCAATTTAATGTTAGGAGTAAATTAAAAAAATTTATTTTACTTCAAATAGATATTAGCAAAAACACATCACAAGATATCGAATTATTGAAATATATGAACATAATTGGATTACCAAGCATCGAGTTCTGGGATGCACAAGGTAACTATATTTTAAATGCGAGACTGACTGGATTTATACAAGCTAAACAATTTTTAAAGCATATCAATGATTATAATCTTATAAACCCAAACATGGTATAATAATATTATTCTGACTGTTATTAGTTAAAAACTATTTCTTTTTTGTAAAAAATGGATATTCATACCACCACGTTGAAATTTTCTATCATTGATTATATCTTGTTGTAAGATAATATTAGTGTTAATACCTTCTAAAATTATCTCAGAAAGTGCATTTTTCATACGTGCAATTGCAACACTGCGATTTTCACCAAAAGTAATAAGTTTACCAATCATAGAATCATAATTTGGTGGTACTGTATAACCTGCATAAACGTGCGATTCCCAACGTACTCCCATACCACCAGGTGCATGAAACCGTTCAATTTTTCCTGGTGAAGGGAAAAAACGAACAGAATCTTCTGCATTAATACGACATTCAAGAGAATGCCCAGAAAAATTTATATCCTTTTGTGATAAAGATAAGGACTTTCCTGAAGCAATACGTAATTGCTCTTTAATGAGATCAATACCTGTTATCATCTCAGTAACTGGATGTTCTACCTGAATACGAGTATTCATTTCAATAAAATAAAAATTTTCATTTTCATATAAAAATTCAAAAGTTCCCACTCCTCGATAACCGATTTTTATACATGCATTTATACAACATTTTCCAATTTTTTCACGAATTTCTTTAGTAATACCAGGTGCAGGAGCTTCTTCAATTACCTTTTGGTGACGACGCTGCATTGAACAATCACGTTCACCAAGGTGAATTGCCGAACCTTTTCCATCAGAAATAATTTGAATTTCTATATGGCGAGGATTTCCTAAGAATTTTTCCATATAGAGGCTATCATTACCAAATGCTAATTTAGCTTCTGAACGAGTTAATGCAATAGCCTGAATCAGCTCGCTTTCAGATTTTACTACACGCATACCTCTTCCTCCACCACCTCCAGATGCTTTAATAATCACTGGATAACCAATGCGTTTAGCATGTTCTTTATTCCTTCTAGTATCATCATTTAAAAATCCATTGGAACCAGGAATACAAGGTATCCCTGCTTTTTTCATTGCTGTAATGGCAGAAACCTTATCTCCCATCATACGAATGGTTTCAGCTTTAGGTCCAACAAAAATAAAACCACTACGCTCTACTTGCTCTGCAAAATTAGCATTTTCAGATAAAAAACCATATCCAGGATGAATAGCAATAGCACCTGTTACTTCTGCTGCAGAAATAATACTAGGAATATTTAAATAGCTATCAATACCATTTGCAGGTCCTATGCATACAGTTTCATCTGCAAGCAATACATGCTGTAAATCGCGATCAACTACTGAATGAACAGCTACAGTAGCAATACCTAATTCCTTACATGTACGAAGAATACGAAGAGCAATTTCACCTCTGTTGGCGATCAGTAATTTTTCTATCATAACAAATTCCTATTACTCAATCGTAACTAACGGTTGATTAAATTCGACAGGTTGACCGTCTTCAACAAGAATAGCAGTAACAATTCCAGATTTATCAGCTTCAATTTGATTCATCATTTTCATTGCTTCCACAATACATAATGTCTCACCAATATTGATCTCTTGACCTAATTTGATAAATGGTTCTGCATCTGGACTTGGAGAACCATAGAAAATACCTACCATTGGAGAAAGAACTTGATGAACGATTGGAGTTGAAACTGAAGTTGGAGTTGAAACTGAAGTTGGAGTTGAAACTGAAGTTGGATGTGATTTAGGTGTTCTATCACAGCTAATACGTACTGATTCTTCACCTTCTGTAATTTCTAATTTAGTAACAGAAGACTTTTCAACTAGTTCAATAAGCTTCTTAATTTTACGAATATCCATATATTTCTTTCTCTTATCTAATAATTAATCCACTCTAAAGAGCATGGAATGGTTAATTATTTTGATTTTTTAAATATGCAACGGCAGCAGATAAAGCTAATTCATAACCCATAGCTCCGAAACCACAAATTATCCCCTCAGCTTTATCAGACAAATAAGAAGAATGTCTAAAGGATTCACGAGAATACACATTAGATAGATGTACTTCAATAAACGGGATATGTACTCCAATTAAAGCATCACGCAAAGCTATACTAGTATGAGCAAAAGCTGCTGGGTTAATTATAATAAAATCTATTCTATCAATAGCACTATGAATAGTTTCTATTAATTTACACTCACAATTAGACTGAAAATGCTGTAATTGAATACCGATTTTTTTAACTTGATTAATTAAGATATCTATAATCTGCTCCAATGTTTTAAACCCATAAAAAGACGGCTCTCGAATACTCAAAATATTTAGATTTGGTCCATTAATTACTAAAATGCATGGTACTCTTCCTAATGACATTGTCTGCTATTCCTTTTAACTATTAAGCTTTAAATATTAAGATCATAATAATCAAAAATGTCTTTAAGAAAAGATCTAATCTAAATAGAAAAACTTTCCACAATAACATTATAGTAATTTATTATGATAATAAATTTATTTTAAAAATAACCTGAGACTAGCACTAACCAGATAGTATATAATGCACATAAATATTTCTATAAACCTTTGAATGCTTTACTAAACAGATAGATATCAAATACGGTAATAAAATTTAATTTTAGATGCTTTAACAATAGGTGAATAGCAAAAATGGACTCTCTAATATTCCAATAACTAATTATTTAATGAACTCAAGCAATATAAGATTTTTTTGACACATGCCAAAAAAAACAATGTGCTCTTTCAGCCTTGATGGAAAAAAAGCAACTAAGTATTCAAAACACAATGCTATTGAATACAAAAAAATTATACAGCAAATGAGAAAAAATAAAAGAAACTACCTTTACTTATAGTAAAAATTTATATTAATTCTCTTCAATAGCAGATAAATCGATTTTTACTAATGAAAAAGACCTTTATCTTTAGCACATAGCAAGTCTTCCAATAATATATAGGAATTTTCATTCCCTGGCACATTGAATAAAACCATAAGCACAATCCATTTCAAATCCTCTAATTCAAAATCACTAGCTTCTAATCCCATTACTCGGTCAATTACCATTTCTCGAGTTTCAGTAGTTAATACCTTAATTTGCTCAAGAAATAAAAGAAAACCACGGCTTTCTAAATTAATTCTTTGTATTTCTTTATCAGTATAAATACGAGCAGAGGTTTCAGAGCTAGTTAAGATAGCAGAATATGCATCGCTTTTCTGTAACGCTGCTAATTCCCCTAACCAATCTAAAACTTTGTCAATATCTTTTTCATGAAAACCAGCTTGAAGTAACTCACTTTCTAATGCTTCTTGATCTACTTTTAACTCTATATCGCTATAAATATAAGCTTCAAATAAATACATTAATATATCCATCATCATAACTGAGGACTCTCCCTTCAAAAAAAAGTTATCGTACACACTTAGCAACATACACTAAAAATTCAATCTTTTAAGAGACTGTCCTTATTAACGACTTCAACAAAACAAGTATACTTCTCCTTCTTATTGGAATACAACTGATATAGTTCTTCATTTCTTTTGAAGTATATGCCATTACTCTTACTTAAGAATGACAATTTTGATTTTATAAAAAATTGTTCATTATTTTGAATAATTTTTATAACTGAATATTTTGAATACAAAAAACCTATCAATTACCGACATATATTGATAGTATTTCAAGAAACTTTTTAAAATATGAAAAATTTTTGGCAAAAAAAATAAAACAGTTAAAGTGTATTATAATTTATGTTAAAAGTATTATCTTTCCCAGATATTCGACTTCGTACTGTGGCTAAACCTGTTATAGAAGTTACCTTTGAGATAAAAGAAATTATTGATAGCATGATTCAAACAATGTATCAGAAACACGGTTTTGGTCTTGCTGCAACACAAGTAGATTTTCATCAACGCATTATTGTTATAGATGTTTCAGAAACGCAGAATAAACCCTTAGTGCTCATCAACCCTAAAATAATTGAAAAGCGTGGTGAAATTAGCATTGAAGAAGGCTGTCTTTCAATCCCTAAAATAACTGCTTTAATATCTCGTTCATCTGAAGTTACTATAAAAGCTATGAATAGAAATGGTGAAAAGTTTACTTTTAAAGCTCATGATTTATTAGCAGTTTGTATTCAACATGAATTAGATCATTTAGAAGGTAGACTATTTATAGATTATCTATCTCCTCTAAAACGTAACCGTGTTCTTAACAAGCTAAGAAAAATTAAACGATACCAATCTAAATTTAGTTAATACTTAATTCTTTATCTACTGTTTTAATTCATGTAGAAGAAAAGAAGGAAATTTTATTTTGATTCAACCATTAAAAATTATCTTTGCAGGCACTCCAACTTTTGCTACTCACCACCTAATTAGTCTGTTATCTTCAGAAAATAAAATTATTGCAGTATATACAAAACCAGACCGTCCATCAGGACGTGGTCAAAAAATAACTATAAATCCAATTAAAAATATAGCTTTAAAACATAATATTCCTGTTTATCAACCGGAAGATTTTAAGTCAGAACAAAATAGAAAACAAATAATAAGCCTAAATGCTGACTTGATAGTAGTAGTAGCATATGGACTATTACTCCCAAAGGTAATATTAGATTCACCAAAATTTGGCTGTATTAATGTTCATAGTTCTATATTACCTCTATGGCGCGGTGCTGCACCAATACAACGTTCAATTTTATCAGGTGATAAAAAAACTGGCATAAGTATAATAAAAATAGATACTGGATTAGATACTGGCGACATACTAAGAACTGCTACTTTACCAATAAAACCAAATGATACAAGTGCCTCTATGCATGAAAAACTAGCTCGATTAGGCTCAAAAACTTTATTAGATTTTTTGAAAAATACTAATATAGATAATGTGTTCCCACAAAAACAAAATGACAAACTAGCATGCTATGCTCAGAAATTAAATAAACAAGAAGCTAAAATCAATTGGAATCATGATGCAGAGTATATTGAACGAAGCATTCGCGCTTTTAATCCCTGGCCAGTCAGTTATTTTAATAACAATCATTGTAGCATTAAGGTATGGAAAAGCAGCGCGGTAAAAAGACATACTAACAAACCAGCAGGAACAATCGTACAATCAGATAAAACAGGCATATATGTTGCTACAGGTAATGGAACTTTAGTCCTTGAGTTACTTCAAATTCCAAATAGAAAAATTATGAAAGTAGAAGATATTCTCAATTCTCGGGCAGATTGGTTTAAAATCAGCAAACAATTAAATTAAAAAACATCTTAGAAAGATGTCTATAATTAAAAAATTAAGGCATATATGCTATGAATGTTCGTGTTTTAGCTACAAGAATACTTTTTCAGGTATTAAATAAGGGCAACTCATTCACTCGTACTTTGAATGTAGCTAAAAATAATATTAAACCTAAAGATGAAGCTTTTTTAAAAGAACTTTGCTATGGTGTTTTTCGTTACTTGCTTCGCTTAGAATTAATTGCTAATTATTTAATTCATTACCCATTTAAAAAGACTGATAAACAAATCTTTTATTACCTTATCTTAGTTGGTATATATCAATTAAGTTTTATGCGTATTCCATGGCATGCAGCTGTGTATGAAACAGTTAAAAGTAGCAAAATCCTTGGTGCAAAAAATCTTAGCAGGTTAATTAATGCAATATTGCGCAACTACTTACGCAATAAAGATAAACTTGATGAGATGGCCATCACTGAGCATTCAGGAAAATACAATCACCCAAATTGGATTTTAGATAAACTTAAAAAAAACTATCCTAAAGAATGGCAATTCATTGTCGAAGCAAATAATAAAAAAGCACCTATGTGGTTACGTGTAAATAGACAATATCATACACGTAATGAATACTTAAATTTACTAGATGACTTAGGTATTCAGTATACTATTCATTCAATAGCTGATAATGCAATAAAATTAGCCTCAGCCTGTAAAGTAGATATACTCCCTGGTTTCAAAAAAGGATGGATATCTGTCCAAGATGCATCAGCACAGTTATCCGTTAATTATTTAAAACCTAAAGAAAATGAACTAATTTTAGATTGCTGTGCTGCACCTGGTGGTAAAACTACACATATTTTAGAATATACTAATACTGCTAAAGTAGTTGCACTTGATATTAATCCTACACGCTTAAATAATTTACATAACAATCTTGAACGACTAAAATTAAAAGCAAATGTAATTTGTGGTGATGCACGTTATCCAAAAAAATGGTGGAAAGGAGATAAATTCGATAAAATTTTGCTTGATGTTCCATGTTCATCAACTGGTGTAATCCGTCGACATCCAGATATAAAATGGCTACGTAATTCAAATGATATTGATACTTTATCGGAATTACAAAGCGAAATTATAGATGCGATGTGGCAGGAATTGAAGTCAGATGGAATTATGGTATATTCAACTTGCTCGGTTATTCCAGAAGAAAATAAATTACAAATAAAATCGTTTCTAGAACGTACTAAAAATGCAATATTAATAGGTTCTAAAACCGATCATCCAGGCTATCAAATTCTTCCAGGAGATGAAGATATGGACGGTTTTTATTATGCAGTAGTAAAAAAATAATGATATAAAACATTATTCATATATATATGCTAGGAACTGAGACCTTACTTGAGACAAGCAGAAGAAAACGGAAAAAATCTAAAAACTCATAGGTTACTCGATGAATTTCTCCATACTCGCTAGGTACCAGTATTTCTGTAATGCTTGCAATCAAAAATTGTTTTTACACCTATCACACAGAATTATTATCAGAAATATATCATATAATAATTTTTATTTCACTAACTAGAAGTACCAAAAAATGAATATGTATTTGCAAAAAAATCAAAAAAAACAAAGCAACAGAAATATTCTAAGTTTGACTGTACCTATTTTTCTACTAATGATGAATTTACCAATTCATGCAGTAACTAAAGTTAATTTATACTATACGGAAATTATAGCTAAAAAAAACCAAGAAAGTTTAGATGAACATCGCATTATCGGTATGAAAGAAGTTATTGTTCGTTCTTCTGGTGATAAAAAAGTACTGGATAATGAAATCATTCAAAATGCGATTAATAATAAGGCATCTCAATATTTAACACATATTAGTTATTCTAAAAAAAATAAACATCAAAGTATCCAAATGTATTTCAGTGGAGAACATATTCGTTCATTATTTAGACAAGCCAAGATACCATTTTGGCAAGAAAATCGTGAAAATTTATTACTTTGGCTAGTCGAAAAATCAGATCACACCTATAAAATTTCCTGGGAATCTTCTGAAACACTACTATCAACTTCAATTAAAAACAATGCCAAAAAACGAGGACTTCCATTAATTTTTCCTATAGGAGATTTTAAAGATATTAATAATATTACAGTTTCTGATTTATGGGGAGGAATTTTAAAACCACTAAGCGTTGCTAGCCAACGTTATCAAACAGATACAGTCTTGGTTGTTATAAATAATAATAAAAATAATCTTAATTGGATTTTATACGATCAAAAAGCATCATCTATATCAAATTCTAATACTAAAATACCAATAACTGGAAAAAATTCAGGTGCTTTTGCTTATAAAGAAATGATAGATCAATTGAGTAATTATTACGCAAACAAAAACTCATTAACTCTAACAAACAAGTTATCAGAAACAATAAAAATAAGATTTACTAAGATGAAAAATCCTTCAGATATTTTCCAAATTGAACAACAACTAAAAAACTTAAACTCAGTAGCATTTGTAGATATATTAGAAATTCAAGGAGCATCAGCAATTTTTAATATTCACCTATTGTCTTCAAAAGAAAATTTTGAAAAAGAACTATCAAATATAGAATTGATAACAAAATTCATCTAACTACTTACATGCCTTATATTAACCTAGACTTGTAGGTACAGGGAATTAGCCTATGCTTCTTACGGAATAGCTAACTAAATATATACTCTTCCTCATAATACCTACAGCAGAAGTTTAGACTATATTTTACTCAATTCCAGTATAGATGTTTATTCTATCAGACTAGCTAAAGATGCTTGCCTTAGTCATTACCCTATCCAGTTCTAATTAGATCTAATCCAATCTAGTTGTTGTAAGACAAATACCTCCTCCCTCTTTTTTATTTTTTGAAAAAATTCATGCGGTAATTTAGTGTTTAAATAAAAGCATAAGCATCAGAATACATATGCATACTACTAGCCTGCTTATTTTGAATAAACCGGTCACGAGCAATGGTTGCCATTTCAAATCTACCTCCTATATAGATATCGTACTTTTCTAACGATTTAAAATCATTTTCAATGCCTTGGAGAAAACTTTCTATCTTTCCTTGCCAATTATCTATATTTTTAATCACTGAAATTAAATGAATGTTCGTATTTTTATTTTGAATAGCCATTATTTCTTTTTTAGCATACATTTGACTCGATTTTTCTATACCCAAATAAAAAAAAATTTTATTACTCTTATTTGCCATAATACAATGTTCAAAAATTGAACGTATATAACTAAAACCATTCCTATCAGCAATGAGAAGTACTTTTCGTTGGCTTTTTTCTCTTATCCAAGCCTGCCCATATGGACCATCAATATTTATATAAGCATCTCCCCTAAAAGCTTGCTTTATTGCTTTAATAGTTGACAAAGTATACATGTTATTCCTAGATGATTTGATATGTAATTCTAAAAGATTTTTGTAACGTAAAGGGCTGCTAGCTATAGAAAATACACGTTTATCTTCTTGTCCTATTTCAATTATTAAATACTGTCCTGCTTTAAAAGATAACTCTAACTCTGGACACAGTAAAATTCTATATACATTTCCTTCTAGTAACTGAATAAGAGTTACCTTACATTTATTAGACATTTCTTACCTAAAAACTAAAATGTTTAAGTCTTAGTATTGCACTTAATTTCTTTTATAAGAAAAGAAATTAACAATCTAGCTTAGCCCATATTTTATCTATTCGATCTACTACAGCAGAATCTTTTCGAATTGGTAAACCCCATTTTCTTGAAGTTTCATCTGAAAATTTATTAGTTGCATTAAGACAAAATCGCGAACTAAATTTTTTAAAAAAAATAACATCACGTGCAGGATCTAAACGTGTTGTTATTGCCCAAATAACATCATTCATATTACGAATATCTATATCTTCATCACAAATAATTAAAAACTTAATATTAATATATTTTTCGAATAAAGAAAAAACACCTTCTGCTATTTCTAAAATTTGCTTTGAAGAATATTTCTGCACAGATACGATTACTATTTGACTATAATTCTCCTCCATTAATATATAATAATTAACAATATTAGAGAATTGTTTTTGTATGATATGCATATGCTTCTCAAAAAAACATAAGTCTCCTGATGAATATTTATTTGATTTTTTTTAGAATTTGAGGATAATTCACCTTTCCATTTAATAGTTACATCCCAACCCATCTTAGAACCAAGACCGATGATTGGAGAAGAAAAATCAAGGGAATCAATAGGAGTACGTTCAATTATCAATATATCATGAATGGGTTCCATTCTCTCACTTATAGCTTGAACAATAGAGTTCCAATTACGAATATTTACATCTTCATCAAAAACAACAATAAACTTTGTATACATAAACTGACGCAAATAAGACCAAATCCCCATCATTATACGTCTAGGATGACCAGGATACTGCTTCTTTATGGCTATTAAAGCCAGTCGATAAGAACAAGCCTCCACTGGAAGATAAAAATCTTTAATCTCTGGAAATTGTTTTTGTATAATTGGAATAAATAGTTCATTTAACGCAACACCTAATACTGAAGGTTCATCTGGAGGACGACAGGTATAAGTACTATGATAAATTGGATTTCTTTGCATCGTAATATGAGTTATAGTGAAGACATGATGCCTTTCTTGTTCATTATAATAACCTGTATGATCTCCATAAGGACCTTCATTAGCTAATTCATTTGGATTAATGTAACCTTCTAATACAATCTCTGAATTAGCCGGAACCTTTAATTCATTACTAATAGACTTAACTACTTCAGTTCGTCTTCCACGAAGTAATCCAGAAAAAGCATATTCAGATAAATTATCAGGTATAGGGATTACTGCACTTAATATAGTTGCTGGATCAGCACCAAATACAACCGATACTGGAAATACTCTATCCGGATGGGCTTCCATCCAATCTCGGAAATCTAGTGCACCACCACGATGAGGTAACCAACGCATAATTATTTTATTTTTACTTAATTTTTGTTGACGATAGATTCCAAGGTTCTGCCGTTTTTTATTAGGACCTTTAGTTACAGTTAATCCCCAGGTTAAAAGCGGAGCTACATCACCTTTCCAAGAATTCATAATTGGAATTTTATCTAAATCAACTTCACTCCCTTTTAGAACAACCTGTTGACATAATCCTATACGAAGACACTTTACAGGCATATAAAACACCCGTTTTAAAATGATAAATTTATCTACTATATCTTTAAACCCTTGTGGAGGCTCAGGCTCTTTCAAATAGGCTAATACATTTCCTATTTCACGCAATCCTTTTAAATTTTCTTTCTTCATAACCATAGCTATACGCTCTGACGTACCAAATAAATTTGTCAAAACTGGGATATTATAACCAATAGGGTTTTCAAAAAGTAAAGCTGGTCCTCCAACAGAACGTAATATACGATCACTGATTTCAGTAATTTCATAGCGAGGATCAATAGGAAAAGAAATTCGTTTTAACTGGTTTTTTATTTCTAAATAATCAATAAAATCACGTAAACTTCTAAAACTCATAACCATTAGTACCCTATTATGTAGAAGGAATAACACTCAAAAACAAATTAAGAATTAATCTAAATTTTACAAATAGTTATTTACCTTTCTAATTATTCTAGATATAGGAACATCGGTTTTTAAATCTATTATTGTTATCGTTATTTAACGACGCATTGCATCAAAAAAATCATAATTTGTTTTTGTCATAGCAAGCTTATCAATTAAAAATTCCATTGCATCTATTTCATCCATTGGATGAACAATTTTTCGTAGAATCCACATCTTCTGTAACTCATCATTTTTAGTTAATAATTCTTCTCGACGAGTACCTGAACGATTGAAATCTATTGCTGGAAATACACGTTTTTCTGAAATTCTACGATTTAAATGTAATTCCATATTACCAGTACCTTTAAATTCTTCATAAATGACTTCATCCATCTTAGAACCGGTGTCTACTAAAGCCGTAGCAATGATAGTTAAACTACCGCCTTCTTCAACATTTCGAGCGGCACCAAAAAAACGCTTAGGACGATGTAAAGCATTTGCATCAACACCACCAGTTAACACCTTACCAGATGAAGGAACAACAGTATTATATGCACGAGCTAAACGAGTAATAGAATCAAGCAAAATAACTACATTTTTCTTATGCTCAACAAGACGTTTTGCTTTTTCAATTACCATTTCTGCTACTTGTATATGACGAGATGCAGGTTCATCAAATGTAGATGCAACAACCTCACCTTTAACCAAACGTTGCATTTCAGTAACTTCTTCTGGTCGCTCATCAATAAGCATAACCATCAATTCACACTCTGGATGATTGTAAGCAATACTTTGTGCAATATTTTGCAAAAGCATCGTCTTTCCAGCTTTGGGAGGAGCAACAATCAAACCTCGCTGCCCTTTACCAATTGGAGAGGCAAGATCTAATATTCTAGCTGTTATATCCTCAGTTGCACCATTTCCACGTTCCATCATCATACGTTCATTAGCATGCAATGGTGTAAGATTTTCAAATAAAATTTTATTGCGCGCATTATCAGGTTTATCCTGATTAACAGTATTAACTTTTAATAATGCAAAATAACGTTCACCATCTTTAGGTGGACGAATTTTACCAGCAATAGAATCACCTGTACGAAGATTGAAACGACGGATTTGACTAGGTGATACATAGATATCGTCAGGTCCTGCTAGATAAGAACTATCAGCACTACGTAAAAAACCAAAACCATCTTGAAGGATTTCCAGTACTCCATCACCAAAAATATCCTCACCAATTTTTGCATGCGCTTTTAAAATGGAAAAGATGATATCCTGCTTCCTTAGACGAGCCAAATTTTCAAGGCCTAAGCTCTCACCAAGCTTCACAAGCTCAGAAACAGGCCTGTTCTTCAATTCTGTTAGATTCATTGTAGTGGATATTTTTTTAGTCAAAATGCATCTGTTTTTTTCTAGTTTAATTTAAGGATTATATTTAGTTTCGGGAATGAGAAAGAAATGAAAATTCTTAATAAACGAAGCGACAAACTAGCATTAATTAATCTTCTAGTCTAGACTTTGATTCAAATCTGATAAATTAAGCATACTAAATCACTTCAAATAAGCATCTAAAAACTCTCTTAGCTGAGCTTTAGAAAGCGCACCTACTTTTGTTGCTATCACTTCACCAGATTTAAATAAAAGTAACGAGGGCACCCCACGAATTCCAAATTTAGTTGGCACAACGGGGTTTTGGTCAATGTTTAGTTTACCAACAGTTAACTTATCTGCATACTCAATCGAAATTTCGTCAATAATTGGTGAAATGCTCTTGCAAGGAGAACACCACTCAGCCCAAAAATCTACAAGAACGACTCCAGAAGCACTAATGACATTCAATTCGAAACTGTCATCAGTCAACTGCAAGATTTTTTTACTCATCTTTTTTCTCCAATATACCAATAAAAACAAGCTTAAAATTTTTTGAAGGAAGTAGTCAGAACAAACACCTACTTAAATTCCGCGTTAAATTGAAAGACTCTTAAAATAGTCACTTCCTATACTTTAATAAATCTAAGTTCTTAACTTTAGAACCATTATAGTATTAACCTATAAATTTGCAATTTAGTTTTTATTAATGATTCTAAATAGTGGATAAAAACAACAAAAACTGGTTTAAAAACATATCTAGAAAATAAGATAAATTGATGATGCTTAGTAAACTATTATTTAAACCTTGAGAAATTTATATAAAATTATTAGAATGGAATGGTTAGGAAGTTAGAATAAGTCTAACTAAAACTCATTTTTGGAGCTTAATTAATGTCTCGAATATGTCAAATAACTGGCAAACGTCCATTAACAGGTAATAATCGCTCGCATGCACGCAATGCTACTAAGCGTCGTTTTTTACCAAATCTACGAACTCATCGTTTCTGGGTAGATAGTGAGAAACGATTTATAAAACTACGATTAAGCAGCAAAGGTATGCGGATTATTGACAAGAAAGGCATCGATACAGTTCTTGCTGATATTCGGAATAAGAATAAGCATATTATTTAATTTTAAAAGGAATACGAAAATGGCTAAGAGTGCTCGAGAAAAAATTCGTCTAATTTCTTCTTCTGGAAGTGGGCATTTTTATACAACTGATAAAAATAAACGCAATTTTTCAGAAAAATTCAAAATAAGGAAGTTTGATCCAGTAATTCGTAAACATGTCATATATGAAGAAGCTAAAATTAAGTAATTTTAAGATATTTACACTTATCTACTTCTTTAAAAAATGAAAAAGGTTTTATTTTAATTTGCCTACTTATAACTCTTCTCGTCGTTGGAATAATATTCTTATCCTCGGTGTCACTTTTTTTATTACTGTTCTAAGTCTCCCTAACATTGTTAAAACTTATCTAAATGAAAATAAAACCGTATCTCACGCTAAACTTCTAAATCCAAATTTAGAACTTAAATCATTACATTTTCAACATTGGTCTTTAGACAAAATTCACGGAAATTGGATAATAAACCAAAATAAAACAGGTCATGTTAAAGCTGAACAATTAGCTGAACGATGGCAATCAATAATTGGTACTAAAATTAATCAGCAAACCTATAATGCGATTATTTCTTCATTAGATAATCCTAAAATAATAAAAGCGTACTATTTTAATTCCAGAAATCCTCAAACAATTATATTTTACCAAAAAAAAAATTCTGCTTGCTAAAAAATTGGCAAGGGGAATGGATAGCTATCTCTGTTGATAAAGAATATCTATTCCCATTCCAATAATCTTTAGAGAAACACTAAACGAAAAAAGAATAAACCTATACTATCGACTAAGATGTTTATTTTTTTAAATTTTGAATCTAAAGCTATAGCAACAACTTTAGGAACAAAAGCATAAACTTCACCACCATGAATGGCAATTTCACGTACTACGGTTGAAGATATACAAGTATATTGTTTTGATGCTGATAAAAAAATACCTTCAATTTCCGGAATAAAGTAACGATATACATTTATCAGATTAGACTCGTACTCAAAATCTACCACTCCTCTTAAACCACGAAGTAATATATTAACTCTCTCTTGTTTAATAAAGTCTATTATAAATCCAGAAAAACCTTTTAAACTTAAATTTGTAAAAGATTTCGTGGCTTCTTGAATCAAGTGAACACGCTCATCTAAAGTAAACATAGTATTTTTACTTGGATTCGATGCGACAGCAATAATAACTTCATCAAACATATCTGACGCACGCTTAACTATATCTAAGTGACCTTTAGTTATTGGATCAAAAGTACCTGGATAAATAACTCGAGAGAGTTGATTTTTACTCATAACACTATATGCTAAACTTATTCAATCATTATCCATTGATAATTTTTATATTATATATACCTATCTAAAAGAATGAAAAAACTATTAGTGATACGCAACGATAAAATTGGCGATTTTATGTTAGCTTGGCCAAGCTTTGCTATGTTAAAAATGACACTACCTGATTGGAAAATCATAGCATTAGTCCCTAATTATACAATAGAACTTGCTGAGTTATGTCCTTGGATTGATAAAATTTTATTAGAACCAACGCAAAATAAAATATTAACAACACTTAACTTAATTAAAGAAGAAAAAATTGATTATTCAATTAACTTCTTTTCAAATATCTACAATGCTATGCTAGTTTGGAAATCTGGAATACCATATCGCTTAGCACCAGCAACTAAAATCTCACAAATTTTCTATAACAAACGCCTTAAACAAAGACGCTCCCAATCAATTAAGCCTGAATTTCAATACAATTTAGATTTAGCACATGCGTTTTTGCAAGATATTAACCAACCTATTGTTGAACCTAATGCTCCATATCTGACTTTTTCACATAATCAATTAAAAAGACAAAAAAATAAATTAGTCAACCAACTTAACATATCAAAAGATAAGCCTTGGATATTTTTACATATAGGAACTGGAGGTTCAGCAAATAATTTATCACTAGAACAATATGCTCAACTTATTGACGGATTATATCAAGGACGAGAAATCATATTAACAGCAGGTCCAAAAGAAGAAGAACAAGCGAAATACCTTAAAACACTAGTGTTGGATAACAGTAATATATCTATTCTATACAATAAATATAATGGATTAATAGATTTCTCAATGTCAATAGCATGTTCTGATTTATTTATTTCTGGTTCAACAGGACCATTGCATATCGCTGGTGCAATTGATATCCCAACAGTTGGTTTTTTTCCAAGCAAGCGCTCGTCAACACCACTTCGTTGGAAACCGATAAATACAAAAGGGAATCATATTGCCTTTTATCCTCCTTATAGAGAAAAAAACAAAAGTAATAATGAAGATATGAGTAACATTAATATATTTAAAGTGTTAGAAAAGCTTAAAGTTTGGATTTTTCAACATAATTTGAATGGTTTTTAGAGGTTTGAATCCAAAGTTCAGCATATTTCAAAAAAGTTGAATAAGCAGATAATAAAGAAAGTAAAAAACCATGTTTTCCATCTAAAAAACCAACCTTCACTATGTACATCCTAATAAAACAACTAATAGCATGAAACACACCTTCACTAAGACTACCTTTCTTACCTAATTGTTTACGTTGTTCTGCCCAAGCTTTAGAGTAAGAAGCTGATTTAAGCAGATAATGATTTATATTTTTATAAGTATAATGAATAATATCTCCTGGCAAGTTTTCTATATTCATATTAGAAAAAACTTCGACTTTTTCATGCACCAATGAATTATTATACTGGGTTAGTTTAGTTGGATATAATCGTAATATTCGTTCAGGATGCCAACCACAGTGACGAATAAATCGACCAAATACCCAGCTTAAACGAGAACATCGGTATAACGTATTGGATTTATTTGAAAACATGACTTTTAATATGCTTCTTTTTAATTCTAATGTTACTCGTTCATCAGCATCAAGCCAAAATATATAATCTGATTTAACATAAGATTGAGCTAATCGACGTTGTTCTCCAAAACCAAGCCATACTTTATTTACAAAAAACTTCTTAGTATATCTTCTAGCAATTTCTTCAGTATTATCTGTACTACCAGAATCTAAAACAACAATTTCATCAACCCATTTATAAACGGTTTCTAAACATTCCTTTAAATGTCGTTCTTCATTTTTTACAATTAAAGCCACAGCTAGCGTAAATTGCTTCTTAAACATAATTTTTTATCTCGCGTTATAGCATCAAAAACTAAAACTACACTCTCTAAAGTAATAGATTGCATAATAGATGAACCTTTAACCCGAGTACTCCAGGGCAAATCATCAACTAAAACACCACGTTGTTTCTCTATAAAATATTTATATACACTAATAACATTTTTAATACTATTATATGGCCCTGTTCGTTCTGGATTACTATGCCCATACAAACCTATAACAGGTGTTCCCTGAGTAGTTGCTATATGTAAAGGCCCGGAATCTGGAGCCAATAATAATTCAGATTTAGCTAATAAAGCAGTTAATTGTTTTAAACTGGTCTTACCAACGAGATTTAATGCAGTATATTTCATAATAAGACATATTTCATCAGCTAAATCTCGTTCTTTCCTTTTATTTGATCCACATATAACAACCTGATAACCTTTTTTAATTACATAATCTGCGAATTTAGCATAACGATTTGGTAACCAATTACGTTCCTCTTTACTAGATGAAGGACAAATGATAATGGTTGGAAGGTTTTTAATAATATTATCAGCATAATGATGATGCATACAATTTATTGGTAATTTCCAACTTGGTTTTGAAGGTGGGACGCCTAAATATTCTATAAAAGAAAAAAAACTATCTAGAACATGCTTTGATTTTGTATCAGGATTTTTTTTATTTGTAAAAAGCCATTGACACTCTTTTGCACGTTTAAAGTTAAAACCAATTTTATATTTTGCTTTAATTCCAATAGTTAAAATACTAGATCTGATTGCTATTTGCATATGAATTAGCGCATCAAAATAATATCCTTTTAATTGTCTCCATACATTCCACATACCTTTTAATCCTGAATTTTTATCAAATACAATCAACTCAACATTTTCTAATTTATCCAACAGATCAAATTCAATTTTTCCAAGGATCCATACCACTTTTGTTTTTGGCCAATACTGTTGCAAAGCTTGAATAACAGCAACAGTATGACAAACATCACCAATAGACGAAAGTCTTAAAAAACAGACAGATGAAGGAGCTTTAGTAAAAAGAGACATTTATAATTAAATTCTTGTTAATAATTAAGTGCATACTTTACTAAATGTAAAGTAAAATTGAATATACCTATAACTTTAATTGTATTATCAAGAAATTTCACTATGATCAAAAAAATACAACATAAAAAACAATTATTTGGTATGATGATATAATGATAAAAAATCCTTCTCACTCTTTATTTTCAAAAGAATATTGGGATTCTTATGAAAAAATCGTAGGAAGAACAATTGGACGAGGAACAACATGGTTTATAAAACTTTCTAAAACTCAAGCTGTACTTCGACACTATAACAGGGGAGGACTAGTAGGGAAATTAATCAAAGACTTATATTTTTTTTCTAGCTGGGAAAAAACTCGAGTTTATCAAGAACTACAATTATTAAAAAAACTTACTAATCTTGGATTAAATGTTCCACGTCCATTTGCTGCTAGAGTGATAAAAAGAGGCTTTTTCTTATATCAAGCTGATTTGCTTTGCGAACGAATAGTAGATGCTAAGAATCTTGGCCAAATTCTAAAACATAAACCAATAACAGAAAATGTATATCAAAATATTGGTGCTGAGATTGCTAAATTACACAATGAACAAGTTAATCATTCTGATCTAAATATTTACAATATTTTACTTGATGATAAAGGGGAAATATGGCTTATTGATTTTGATAAATGTAATATAAAATCTAAGAATAAAAATAATAACTGGAAAAAAAACAACTTGTCTCGACTCAAGCGTTCTTTTATAAAAGAAACGAATAAAAGCAATATATACTGGAGAAAAGAAGATTTTTTATCAATAATGAAAGGATATAATAATACTTATAATTGTAATAAATTCTTTTGAAGAAAGAGTTGACCATTATACTCTATAATCAGTACCTTACATTTTTGATCAATTTTAAATGACTATTATTTATGTACAACTGTTTTCCATCCATAAAAGCTTTTCCAAATTGCATCTTTAAACGTCCCTCAATAAACCAAGTTATCACGATAGGATAAATTTTGTTTTCTTGTGTTTTTACACGTTCAGAAAGAATTTGTATGGTATCATCTTTGAAAACTGGCACCTTTTCCTGAAAGATAATAGGACCACTATCAATTTTTTCTGTGACAAAGTGGATAGTTGTACCATGTTCTTTTTCTCCTGAATTTATTACCCTTTGAAAAGTATTTAAACCAGGATATTTTGGAAGTAAAGATGGATGAATATTAATTATTCTTCCAAAATAATGACGAACAAAAAAACCACTTAAAATTCGCATGTATCCTGCTAAAACAATTAGCGCTGGCTTAAACTTATCAACTTGATAAATTAATTCCTTATCAAATGATTTTTTACTATTTAAATATTCTGGATTAATAAAAATATCTGTTATATTAGCCTTTTTTGCACGCTCTAATGCATAACATGATGCTTTATCTGAAAGAACTGCAGCCACTTTAAATTTACTAGTTTTAAGATTAGAAACGTTAATAATCGCTTGCAAATTTGATCCATAACCTGAAACTAACACTACGATACTTTTCACTATATTTTAACTAAATCTTAATTTAGCCTTCTCTGATAAGGATTGAACAGGAATAATTTCACCAATAATCCAAGCATTTTCACCTTCTTTTTGAAAAAGTTTTATAGCTGAATTAGCTTGTTTTTCAGGTAGTATAACAATTAAACCAACACCACAATTAAAAGTACGATACATTTCATAAGTTTCAATATTCCCTTTTTCTTGTATCCATTGAAAAATAGGGGGCCATTTCCAACTACTAGAATTAATAACAGCTTCTACATCATCAGGAAGTATGCGAGGAATATTTTCTAAAAAACCACCGCCTGTAATATGAGCAATTCCATGAATATTATGCTTCTCAATAACTTTTAGTATTGATTTAACGTAAATTTTAGTTGGTCTTAATAAATGTTCAATAAGGGGATATCCAGAAAGTTTCTCATTTTTATTTACATTGAATAGTTCTAGTATTTTATTCACTAAAGAATACCCATTTGAATGTAAACCACTTGATGCTAATGCAATAATTAGATCACCAGAAGTTATATTTGTGCTATCAATAATATTATCTTTTTCAGCTATACCAACACAAAATCCAGCTAGATCATAATCTTTATCTTTATAAATACTTGGTACCTCAGCAGTTTCTCCACCAACTAATGAACAACCTGATAAAAGACAACCCTTGACAATTCCTGAAACCACAGAAGATGCTGTATTAATACTAAGTTTACCAGTAGCATAGTAATCTAAAAAAAATAAAGGCTCAGCTCCTTGAACAATAAGATCATTCACGCACATAGCAACAAGATCAATACCAATAGTATCATGCTTATTCATATCTAAAGCTAAACGCAGCTTACTACCTACCCCATCAGTACTAGAAACTAAAACAGGCTGCTTATATTTATTAGGTAATTCACATAATGCAGAAAAACTACCAAAATTTCCTATAATCTCAGCACGACGAGTAAGCTTCACTAAGCCTTGAATTTGTTCTACGAAAGCTTTACCAGCATCAATATTAACACCAGAATCCTTATAGGTTAAAGAAGAATCAGTACAATTCATAGTGCCCTCAAAGTTTCGTAGTATTCAAGTGAAAAGTTCTTAATAATACTAAAAGTTTCATAAAAAGTTAAAAATTATAGTTCATTTGAAATTATTAAATAGAACTGCTCTATAAAAAAACTTATCTAATCAGTTTTTCTCTTAAATAAGCGACAAATGACTTGTCCAACTGCTTTTTCGCGATATAAATTCCAATATTTTGGAATAAAATTTAAAATTAATTCTTTTTCGCTTTCAACATAGATCATCGAATTATCTGTTAACCAACCATTTTCTTCAAGTAATTTAATAGTATTATTAATCATTTTTTTTCTAAATGGAGGATCTATAAATACAATGTGATAGGGTGTGCCTTTTTGATTAAGATAAGGAAAAACATCACTATTAATTACAGATAGATTTTTTCCGTTTAATGATATAATATTTTCCCTAATTTGTTTAAATGCAATTGAGTTTAATTCAACAAAAACTACTTTTTCTGCTTGTCGAGATGCAGCTTCAAATCCTAAACTCCCTGAACCTGAAAACAGGTCTAAACATTTAGCTTTATATATATATTTTGCCAACCAATTAAATAATGTTTCTTTTACTTTATCTGTAGTTGGACGCAATCCATCTATATTATGCACAATGAGTCTTCTTCCTTTCAAAGAACCAGAAATTATACGAATAAATCCAGGTTTTTTTTTAGATACATTTTTTTGATAACTTTTTAGCATAAATCTTCGACCATCAGCTAAGTAAGTGCTATCATCTAATGATTATTGAAATAATCATTAGATGATAGCACTTACAATAGCCAGAATTGACTAGTATTTCCTTCTCTGCGAAAATATAGAATTTTTTTCTAGAAAAGATCCGATTGTTCATGATTTCATTAAAAGTATATAATCAGTTTCATTAAAAAGAAAAATATCATATATTTCCCTTGAACTCAGATTAGTTTTGGATAAAAAACATGACTAAAAACTTTCTTACACGCCTAAAACATAGCCTACGCTATACGAAAAACAATATTGGAAATGGATTTTTACGTTTATTTAATGGAAAAAAAATTGATGATAATTTATTTAATCAGATAGAAGAACAATTATTAGTTGCTGATGTTGGAATTGATAGTACAACAAAAATCATGGATAATCTGCTTAAAACAGCATCGTATAAAGAATTAAGTAATACTAAAGTACTCTATAGATTGCTGAAAGAAGAAATGAAAAGCATCTTAAATGCTGTGGAAAAACCACTAAAAATAGATACTAGAAAAATGCCATTTATTATCTTAGTTGTTGGTGTAAATGGAGTCGGAAAAACTACTACAATTGGTAAACTCACTAACCTTTTTCAAAAACAGAATAAAAAGGTTATCCTTGCTGCAGGTGATACATTTCGTCCTGCAGCAATTGAACAAATCAAAATTTTAGGTAAACAAAACAACGTTCCAGTTATATCTCAATATACTGGTTCAGATAGTGCTTCAGTTATCTATGATACAATAAAATCTGCTAAAGCACGTACAATTGATATAGTAATTGCAGACACTGCAGGTCGGTTACAAAATAAAAATAATTTAATGCAAGAATTAAGAAAGATTATTCGTGTAATTCAAAAAACTGATATTTCTGCACCGCATGAAATTATGCTTACATTAGATGCTGGAACTGGACAAAATGCTATTAGTCAAGCAAAATCATTCAATCAGATTCAACCAATTACTGGTATTACACTAACAAAATTAGATGGAACTGCAAAAGGGGGAATTATATTTGCGATAGCTGATAAGTTTAAAATTCCGGTTCGTTACATTGGTATTGGTGAAGCTATTGATGATCTTCGTCCATTTAATAGCGAAGAATTTATTGATGCTTTGTTTGGACTATAATTTGTCATTTAGAATAAAAAATAAATTATAACTACTAATTTATTGATACTGATAACTGATACAACTACTAAATTTTTCTGTATAGGAATTGAAATGGAAAAAAAACGATACTCCATAACTACAGTTTCTCAAGATAGCCTAGATAATTATATTAGTTCTGCTAATTCTTACCCAATGCTTACAGCAGATGAAGAACATCGACTTGCGAAACAACTACATTATAAAGGCGAAATTAATGCGGCTAAAGGTCTTATCCTTTCTCATCTTCGTTTTGTGATTCACATTGCCCGCGGATATTCAGGATATGGTCTGCCGATGGCAGACCTCGTGCAAGAAGGAAATATTGGATTAATGAAAGCAGTAAAAAGATTCAATCCTGAAGTTGGAGTTCGTCTTGTTTCATTTGCAGTCCATTGGATCAAAGCTGAAATTCATGAATATGTACTAAGAAATTGGCGAATTGTTAAGGTTGCTACTACAAAAGCTCAACGAAAATTGTTTTTTAATCTACGCAGATCTAAAAAACGTTTAGGATGGTTTAATAATAGTGAAATTGAAACTGTTGCTAAAGAACTAGGAGTAGAACCTTCAGAAGTACGTGAAATGGAATCTCGACTGTCAGCACAAGATACAGCTTTCGAAATATTAGCAGAAAATGATGACTCAACTCATTTTTCACCCTCTGTATACCTGGAGGATAAATCTTCAGATACAGAAAAAAATATAGAATTAAATAACTGGAAAATATACACTCATAATCGATTGAACTTAGCTTTGTCTAGCTTGGATGAACGAAGCAAGCATATTGTACGATCTCGTTGGTTAGATGATACTAAATCAACTCTACAGGAACTCGCAGAAATATATAATGTATCGGCAGAACGAATTCGTCAGCTTGAAAAAAATGCAATGAAAAAATTAAAACTTATAATTGGTTATTTTTAGCTAAAAAACTAACTAGTGCACTTTATTAACACAATTCACAGACATATCCACATAATGATAATGCAATGCAGGATATTTTGTTTGCTTGTTTAAAATAACTTTAGTTTAATAAATTAATTATCTGAACTATTTTATGTGATAAAAGTCTTATAAATATGAGATTTTTAAAGCTATGGCAATTATCATACCTACATAGTTATTATTAAGAAAAGCTTTAAAACAATATTCACGTTCTCGATTCTTAATAAGAAATTGCTGAAATATAAAAAGAATACTCACAATGAATAAGCCAAAATAAAAAGAAATATTAAATTTATACCATATTCCTAAGATAATTAGCATGAATACAGTTAAAAATTGTAAGATTCCAATACAGATTTTATCAAAACGACCGAAAAGGATAGCAGTAGATTTTAGTCCAATCTTAAGATCATCATCCCTATCTATCATCGCATACTGAGTATCATAAGCAATTATCCAAAGAACATTAATTGTAAATAAATACCAAGCTTCTGCAGGAAGTTCATTAGATTGAGCCGCCCAAGCCATAAGAATGGAAAAACTGAAAGTTAATCCTAAAAACAGTTGAGGGAGATGAGTAATACGTTTTAAAAATGGATAAATAATAACGAATAAAATTGCTATAAAAGATAACTTAATAGTTAATAAATTAGTCATACTTACAAGAATAAAAGCTAAACTAGAAAGCACTAAAAAAAGGTAAAAAGCTTCCTTAGAAGATATTAAACCAACAGGAATGGGACGATTTTGAGTTCGCTTAACATGAATATCAATCTTTCTATCTACAAGATCATTGATTACGCAACCAGCTGTTCTCATTAGAAACGCTCCAGCAATAAAAACTGCTAAAATATTGAAATTAGGATTGCCTTCAGAAGATATAATTAATGCCCATAATGTAGGCCATATTAAAAGGAACGACCCTATAGGAGAACCTAGACGCATAATTTGATAGTAAGCATGAATTTTAGATAACATAACTTAAAACCTTTAAATTCAATACCAAAAAGGTAAGACTATCAAAAAAAATCATATATTAATATAGAATTTTAATTCATCTATAGATTGGAATGACATGCTAATTTTTTTCACTAGATATCTCTAAAAAAACCTACTTACAAAAAATTACGCGGAACCTTATTTAAGATTAAACTTAAATAAATAAGATTACTCAATTCAACATTGATTAAATAAAGTACACTTTTTCTTTTATTAATAAATTAGAAATTACAATTAAAATTAATACCTATAGCTATTATTTATACTTTATATAAAACAGAAAAAATAGTATGAAAAAAATTAACGTATATAAATTGGAAGACATTGCTTAAAATGTTGATGAGCTGCATGTAGATTTTGATCTCTCAAATAAAACTGCGCAATGGCACTATGTAAAGCAATATTATTAGCATCCCTTTTTAAACAGTTTTTCAAAAAAACTAGAACAGAACGATCATATGGTAAATTCATCTTGGGTAACAAAGTATAAATAGATGAATCTGGAAAATTTTTAATAGCTTCTTTTACTACTTGATAAGACTCAAAATCAGCTTTACAAATTATAAGCTGATTAGCAAAACAAAAAATTAAATCATAATTGGATCTATATTTTTTCGATAATTTACTCCAATAATTAATTAATCTATCCTTACCGTATTCCTTAGCAATATTAGATAATATACCAGATTGTGCATTTTGAGTAAGTAATTCCAGCTCATTTAAATCAATTAATTTAAATTTTATTAAAACTGGTAATAATTCTAGCAAAGGACTCCATAAATTGAGTTTTAGATAAATTATCTTAAGTAAATTCAAAATAATTTTATTATTTGGATATTTCCCTTTTAAACTCAACAAAGTATTTAAAGAATGGTTGAATTCTGATTCACGAATTTGTTGTTTAGCTTTAGTTATTTGGACAACAAGTTCTGAATTATTTTGTTGACTAGCTAATTGAAGATAATAATCACACTTTTCTTTATTACCAATTTCTTGTGCAGCTTTAGAAGCAATTAAATAATACAATAACTTCAAATTATGGTATCCTGAATGTGATTGAAGAAGTGCTTTTTCTGCCTTTGTCCAATTGCCTTCAAATAAATGCATTATACCTTCATTATAACATAAACTTTTTTTTCTAAATGTATTTAGCCACCCAAAAAAAATTAAACTTTGAAATAACAATTTTTTAATTGTATATTTTAAAAAGAATGCACCTAAAAAAGAAAAAATCAAAAATATAACTAAAGTAGTTATACTCATTTCAATGGTGATATTCTCTAAAGAAATTAGCACATAATTTTTCTGTTGAGAATATCTTGTACCTAAAAATAATCCAATTTCAATAATTATAAATAAAAAAAATAATAGAGTCATAATATATCCTCGTGATATTAGAAAACTAAACATTAAAATCTAAACGTTTTGTCCTAATATTCAATAGGATATTTGGGCTCTTAAGCTTAACTAGGTGACTAACTTGAATGTTCTGTTTTTTTAATTTATTTAACTCTTTATGAAAATTAATTACTGTATCATGATCCTTATCAAAAAAAGAAAATACCCACTGATCAACAATGTTTAGGGAAACTTTATATATTTCAACTTGTTTTCGATAAATAGCGTGTATAGCTGTTTCAAGCTTTATTTTAATATTTTCCTTTAAATATGCTTGCTTTTGTAATGGTAATAATGGTACAACATTGCTGTCATGAACACGAAATTTAATAAAAGTATTTACAAAAGTTTTGAATGATATTAATAAATTCTCTCTCCAGTTACTATGATTAGCCGATACTGATATTTGTTCATTACTTTTTTTATTCTCTAAAATAACTACTGGCAGTTCATCTACTTTCTGTTGTAAATTAATTAAACTCAGAATTATACTATTATAGTCAACTAAAATAATTTTTTTAAGACAATTGATATCGTTTAAGATTGTTGTTTTTAAAGCAAGCAAGTCAGGCTCTTTAAGAGATTCAAGACGTTGTTTAGCAAATTCCATTAACTTTATACTACTAATGACATCATACTCAAAGTAAAGTTTTTTTTCTGCAAGTCGAATGAGATAATCAATTTCAGATAATATCCAATCATTTGGATGTAGATTTTTAACATTACTTTTTACTAAATCAATTTCTATTTTTTTTATGAAATTTATTAATTTATTGATATCTTGTCGTATTTCATATATTTCTGCCTGATTTCTTTCTTTTATTAATTCTAGTTTTTGATTTACCTGAAAAAACTTTTCTTTATAATTCATTCTTTGTCTATGAAATGAAAAAATAATAGAGATAAAAAAAAAGATAATCATTAAACTAAATATTATTATATTACTTTCAAAAACTTCTCTAAAATTTAAATTAATGAAACTTATTTTATTTGGATTTTTTATTTTTATAGAATCAATATTCTTACTATTTTTACTAGCCATAAAATAATTTCCTATTTTTTCTGCACAAAGCTTTTACTAATTTAGCATTAGATGCACTACCTGTACTGATAACATAATTGAACCCCATTTTTTTTGCATCAAAAACAATTCGTTTACTTGGTACAAATAAATCAAGCCCCTGAAACCAAATTCGATGATATGGCTCTATTATTTGAGATAATAAAAACTTTAGTTGAAAAGTACTTGTTACGACTAAACTGTCAACACCTTTATTTTTCCATTGAAGAATTTGAATATTAGAGTTTTCTAATGGAAGTAAAACTCGTTGATATATCTGTTGATATCTTACTATCGCTTGACGTTTTGAAAGTGTCTCAAAAATTAATTCCCTACCACCATTACCACGCAATATGGAAACTTTTTTATTTTTTACATGAGAAAGCTCTGACATTGATAAAAGATGCTCACTATCATTTTCCTTTGGATAATGTACTATTTGTTGAGTAGCTTTACTTAATATCTGTGCAGTTTTTTTACCAATAGCAAAATATTCGGCAGATTTAGGCCAAACCAAAGAAGAAGAGGCAATAGTTTTCTGCATGTAAGTTACAGCATGTTGACTAACAGCAATGATAATATCAAAGGTATGAAGTTTTTTTGCTAAACTTATTATCCTTAGCTGAAGTTCAGGTTGAATAAGTATTAACGGATTATAAATAGAAACAATATTCTTCATTGCCAATTTTTGACATAATATTTCTCCTTGCTTATCTGGGCGAGTGACTAGTACTACAGTCATTAAGTATAATATTCAGAATTTAAATTAGCTAAAATTTCACGAGCTCCATCATCTAATAATTTATTAGCTAGTTGAACCCCTAATTTTGTAGCATCTCTAACAAATCCTGTAATATTACCTCGTATAATTAGTGATCCGTCAGGTTGCCCAACTAAACCATATAATGAAATAGTATTAGCATTCAATGAAGCATAACCAGCAATCGGAACATGACAATTACCTTGCAAAACAGAATTCATTGCCCTTTCACAAGAAATTCGAATAGCTGTATCTTCGTGATTCAATGAAGAAATGATATTATATGTTCTTTGATCATCAAGACGATATTCAATACCAATGGCACCTTGACCTACGGCAGGTAATAATCTGTTTATTTTGATTAAACTGCGAATTCTCTTATTAAACTTCAATCTCTTTAACCCCGCTGAAGCAAGAATAATAGCGTCATATTCATTATTATCTAGTTTACTTAAACGTGTTCCTATATTTCCTCGAAGTTGCTTAATAATAATATCAGGACGATATTCTTTAATTTGGCACTGACGACGTAAGCTGGATGTACCAACAACTGAACCGATTGGTAAATTATCAATAGAACAATAATTATTGGAAATAAAAGCATCACGAGGATCTTCACTTTTACAAACAGCTGCCAAACCTAAATTTTCTGGAAAAACTGTAGAAATATCCTTCATAGAATGTACAGCGATATCTGCTCGTCCTTCTAATATAGCAACTTCTAATTCTTTCACAAATAATGACTTACCTCCAATCTTTGCTAAAGGAATATCCAAAATTATATCTCCTTTAGTAACTATAGTAATTAACTCAACTTCTAGCTCTTTATATTTAGCTTTCAATGCTGATTTTACATAATTAGCTTGCCATAATGCTAATGGACTTTCTCTAGTGGCAATTTTTATAGGTTCCATTTTCATAAGTAAGACTTTCTTCTATAAAATATAGTCATAAACGTCATATTTAATTTAATTAAACTAAGGAAAAAACACTTAAATAACAAGTTGATTTGCTTCTTCTTCTTTCTTTCTTTACCAAAAAAAAAAAATGTTAGAATGATTTAGTTTATCGATTTTAAAGTGCAATTTAATAAAAATTCCATATTTTTTATTCAATCAAGGGATTTCTTTTGTCTTCTGATGCTTATACAAAAACTTTAATACAAAAATTAGATAGCCTAAATCAGAAACGTATTGAACAGGCGATCGCACTTATGGATTCAAAAAGCCGACGTGTATTTCACTTAATTCCTACATTACTTCACTTCAATCACCCAACAATTCCTGGTTATTATGATTCTGATGTACCATTTGGCATCTACGGATTTCAATTTAATGAAATTCAACAAAAGTTTATTTCAGATATTGAATTGATGATTGATAAAAAACTTAGAAATATTAAAGTTCCAGCGATTTTAGGACTATACACTATGGGTAGTACTTCATCTATTGGTCAAAATACCTCTAGTGATTTAGATATATGGGTTACTGTTTCATCTAAAATGAATTATGAACAACGAAATAATCTAACAAAAAAATGTCTACTGATTACGAACTGGGCAAAAACTCAAAAAGTTGAAGCTAATTTCTTTTTAATGGACGAAAAACACTTTAGAGGTAACAATGTTAAAGAAATGACTTGTGAAAACTGTGGTTCTGCTCAGCATGTTTTATTACTTGATGAATTTTATCGTTCAGCTGTTCGATTAGCTGGTAAAAGATTACTTTGGCAAATTGTTCCTCCAGAAATGGAAGAAGATTATGATACATATACAAAGAATTTATGTAAACTAGGTTATATTAATAGTGATGAATGGATTGATTTTGGAAAGCTAAATCATATTCCAGCAGAAGAATATTTTGGTTCAAATCTTTGGCAACTTTATAAAAGCATAGATTCACCATATAAATCAGTATTGAAAGCTATTTTATTAGAAGCATACTCATGGGAGTATCCAAATACAAAACTTTTAAGTATTAATGCTAAGTATCGTTTTTTTTCAAAGTCAGACAGTTCATTTAAGATGGATCCATATTATTTAATGTTAGAAAAAGTCACTAATTATCTAAAAAATATCGGAGATCATGTTCGTTTGAATTTAGTTCGTTATTGCTTTTATTTGAAAACACATGAAAAACTTTCTCAAATTCTAAAAAATAATAATGAAACCTGGAGACGGAGAGTTTTAATTAAAATAATTCATAATTGGAACTGGGATGAAGAAATAATTCAAAAACTAGATAACCACCGTAATTGGAAGATAGAACAAGTAAAAAAAGTACATAATACCTTGCTTGATGCACTAATGTTAAGTTATCGTAAATTGATCAATTTTGCGCGTAGAAATAATATCACCTCTGCCATTAGCCCACGTGACATTACTATTTTAGCAAGAAAACTTTACTCTGCATTTGAAGTATTGCCTAGTAAAATCACATTACTTAATCCAAAAATTGCATTTAGTCTTAATGAATCTGACTTAACATTTATTGAAGTACAGGAAGGTGGGATAAATCAAGCCGGCTGGTATTTATATAACCAGCCATTAATTGCTCATCGAATAATAGGTCAAGCAAAACTTGAATATAACAAATACCTTAGTAAACTTGTAGCTTGGGCGTTTTTTAATGGAGTAATAATTAGAACAACACGATTGCATTCAGTTATACGAAATACTGATCTTGATCTTAATAAATTTACACAAATGGTAAGTAATTTATTCCATACGTTTTCTTCATATAAACAGTACCAACCAAATATGCATTCATTAGTTAATCCATGTGAAATTAAGCAAATGGCTATTTTTATTAATTTTGAATATGATCCAACAACTAAACTAAGTCATAAACCTTTAAAAATCAATTTTAAAAATACTAATGTTTTCAGCTTTGGTGAAAATAAGAAAAATTTAGTAGGTAGTATTGATCTTATCTATAGAAATTCTTGGAATGAAGTTCGTACTTTCAACTTTCAAAGTGAAACAGCAATACTAGATACGTTAAAAATTATTTTAAATAAAATAAACAAAGATGCTTTATCTCAAGAAGCTTTTAATGTTTTTTGTTACAGCAAAAGTTTAAGGGGTATAATACGAACAATGGTTTACCAACTTTTACTTGAATGCATTGACTTACGTTTAAAATCAATCGAACAAAAAAAACATTGTCGATTTAAGGCAATTTGCATTGCTAAGCAGATGTATGGTTTATTTTTTGAATATAGTGGAGTTTCAATTAAAAAACTAGAAAATTCTACTGATTTTTATCAAAATATTTCAAATAATAGATTTAAGGGATTACCAGTGCTTATCATCGAAGATCAAGATACACAACTTCCTTCAATAATTAAGAATTTCGCCAGCGAGGGGCTAGTACAATTTTTCTTTGAAGATACTGAAAATAGCTTTAATATTTATGTTCTTGATGAATTTAATAAAGTTGAAATTTATCGTCAACTTAGTGGAAAAAAAGACCAAATCATTGCTGATGTCAGTAGTTTTTACACTTTAACAGAAACTGGGCACTATTTTTCTTCCTCAGTAAATAATTTAAATTTTACACAGTACTATCAGATAGTCCATTCTAAGAAAGAAAAAACTCAAATTATACCATATCGATGAATAATTTAAAATTTCATCTTATCATACCAAAAAAACAGAAGATGTTTTTTTAGATCCCTATCCCTAGATTTTAAGGCTAACATACTTAATATATAATCAGTTGTTATTTGATAATAATTTGCTTTATTAAATAACTAAGACCATAATACTAAGAAGAAAATTGATGTAAATTATTAATTTGTTCATAAATATTCTTCATCTGTATATCAACTAATTAAATAAATTTAGTATCATTCATACTTTTCTATTGATTTTCTACAGCATGGTGCGATCATAATCAAAAAGAATTTAATATTCATGAGATTAAAAATGAAGTTTTTTTTTTCAAAACTAATCATACTTTCCATTTTAACTTGTATTGGCTGTGGTCAAACTGGTTCACTTTATATATTGGAAGAAGAAGAGGAAAATACTAAAAGAAAAGACTAAATTTTTTTTAAACTAATAGTCTAATTTCTAGATAATGTATCTTGAATCATTTAATTACCAGAAAAAAGTTAAAAACGATTTTATTCTTGATTAAGAAAGACAGAATTCCGGAGTATTTTATATGCATTGCAATTTTTCTAAAATGCATGGTTTGGGCAATAGTTTTATGATTGTTGATTGCATCACTCAAAATATAGTTTTCTCTACTAATTTTATTCGTCGTTTATCTAATCATAATATTGGAGTTGGTTTCGACCAATTATTATTGGTTGAACCTCCATATGATCCAGAAACTGATTTTCACTATAGAATATTCAATGGAAACGGTAATGAAGTTGAACAATGTGGTAATGGTGCACGCTGTTTAGCATATTTTTTACGTATGAAAGGATTAACAAACAAAAATACCATTAAAGTTAGCACTAAAACTGGTAATAAGATAATTTTAAATATAGCAAGAGATAATCAAGTGACAGTTAATATGGGAATACCAAGTTTTGAACCTAAAACTATCCCTTTTCTTGCTAACAAAATAGAAAAAATGTACCTTTTGAATCTTGATAAACATACAATATTTTGTGGTGTTGTTAACATAGGCAATCCTCATGTAATAACTATTGTTGATGATGTGAACACTGTTAATATCAAAAAGATTGGTCCTCTTTTAGAATCACATAAATCTTTTCCAAAACAAGTTAATGCTGGTTTTATGCAAATACTCACTAGAAATGAAGTAAATTTGCGTGTTTATGAAAGATATTCAGGAGAAACACAAGCTTGCGGCAGTAATGCTTGTGCTACTGCTGCTATTGGTATTATGCAGGGATTACTAGATTCCTCTGTAACTGTACATTTACCTGGTGGAGATTTATATATCAAGTGGGAAGGACCCAAAAAACCATTGTATATGACCGGTCCATCTACTCATGTATTTGATGGAAAACTCTCATACTAAATTTTATTTGTATGACTTACATACTAAACTGATTTAATCTAACATAGATTATTCTTAAATAATATATTAAGATGGGGATGGACTATGCTTCTTATATCATATTATTTTGAACTTTACTTTCTTATACTATTAAATAATAAAACAATGCTCTATAATGAAATTGAACTATAGTTCTGGTATAAGATTTTCAGAACTAATCAGTATCAATATCTCTGATATTAATATTTTGAAATTCGTATAATTATAAGAGGGAATAAAGAACGTAAAGTTTTATTTTCTAGATTAGCAAAAAACTGGTTAATAGATAGCTTAAAGTTTGTGGTGAATTTAGTAATAATATGAATGAAAAAGCTTTATTTGCTTCCAAATTAGGAATAGGAATAAGAATGTCACAGCGTAACGTGCAAAAATGTATGGAAGAATGTGGGGTGGGGGAAAGAACCATAATAAATCATATTTCTCCATATAAATTACGTCATTCTTTTGCAATACACATGTTAGAATCCAGTAATAATTACGTGATGTACAAAAACCTATTCAAATTTAAACTCAATTAAACTTTCAAAATCTAGCTAAAATATATGACAACACTTATCCAATAGCGAAAGAAAAAGCAAATGCAATTTTATCGACATTTATCTGAAATTAAAGCAATGACCTTTGATTTAGATGATACACTTTATGACAATCAGCCAATTATGCACCAACTAGAAAAAAAGATGCTAATTTGGTTACATAAGAAACATCCAATTTCCTCCACTCAACCTATAACATGGTGGAAACAGATTAAATATAAATTATTAGAAAAAAAACCACTGCTAAAACATGATGTAACTCTTTGGCTTTTTTACCAAATAGAACAAGGTTTAATACAACTAGAATACTCATTTAGCAAAGCAAGAAAAGCAGCTAAAGAATCAATAGAAAAAATGTTAGAATTACGAAGTCAATTCAAGGTTTCTTATGAAACACATCAAATTCTAGCTTCTCTAGCAGAAAAGATCCCAATAGCAGCTATTACCAATGGAAATGTAAATGTAAATAAAATTGGTTTATCTCCTTATTTTCAATTAGTATTGAAAGCAGGCCGTGATGGTTTAGCTAAACCTTATCCAGATATGTTTATTCAAGCTAAACAATTTTTAAAATTACATTCTCATCAGATTTTACATATTGGTGATCATTTACTTACCGATGTACTTGGTGCTAAAAAAAATGGTTTCCAAGCATGCTGGTACAATAATCAAGGAAAAAACCTGATAAAAAAATCTAATGCGAAATTACTACCAGATATAGAAATTAATCAACTAAATTCAGTATTATTACTAATCTAGTCTTTTTTAGTAAAAAACACTTAATAGACAGAAAAGCTAGAAAAATTTTTGAAAAGGATATTAATACTGTTAATAAAAAGTTTTAACGGTTTTTTATACAAGATTAGAATCTGTCAAGATTGCTCAATCTTTATTTGATATTAGTCCAGATATAAAAATGTTGTTATTACTTAAAGGTAGTAAAAATACTAGAAAGTATCCGAACTAATTAATGTGAAATATAATTGAGCCAATAAGTAAAGCAATAGAAAAGTATAACGATCCAATGATCGTACATCATAAATAATGTTAATCAAACATCTTGAATTTAATAAAGAATGTATAGAAGAAAATATAAACTGCATTGTGTTAGAAAGAATATCCATTTAATTGATAAATATATCGATTTCAGTATATTTTAAAGTAACGTGATAAAATAATCTTAATTTAAGAAGAATATTTGAACTTATTCCGATTTTCTATTACGATAATTAATTTAAAATAAGGGAATGATGAAACAAAAAGTAGTCAAGGTTGGCAATATTTCAATTGCTAATGATATGCCATTTACTTTATTCGCTGGAATCAATGTATTAGAGTCTCGTGATTTAGCTATGAGAGTATGTGAACATTGCTTAAAAGTGACAGAAAAAATTGGTATTCCTTTCATATTTAAAGCTTCTTTTGATAAAGCAAATCGTAGTTCCATATATTCTTTCCGTGGTCCTGGTTTAGAAAAAGGAATGCGAATTTTTCAGGAACTAAAAACAAATTTTGATGTAAAAATTATTACTGATATACATACAGAATCTCAAGCAAAACCAGTATCCGAGATTGTTGACGTGATTCAATTGCCTGCCTTTCTAGCTCGTCAGACTGATTTAGTAAAAGCAATGGCACAAACAGGATCAGTTATAAACATTAAAAAACCTCAGTATATAAGCCATAATCAAATAAAAAATATCGTTGATAAATTTAGTGAATTTGGAAATGATAATATAATTCTCTGTGAGCGTGGTTCTTGCATGGGTTATGATAATCTAATTGTAGATATGTTAGGTTTTGATATAATGAAGAAAGAATCCAAATATAAACCTGTTATTTTTGATGTAACTCATTCACTACAAATTCGTAATTGTTCTGATATTGTATCTGGAGGTCGTCGAAAACAAGTTATTGAACTAGCAAGAGCGGGTTTAGCTACAGGTATTGCAGGTCTATTTATAGAAACCCATCCTATTCCTGAACAAGCACTTTGTGATGGTCCTTCAGCACTTCCTTTAGAAAAATTAGAACCATTTTTATTACAAATGAAAGCCATAGATATTTTGATCAAAAGCTTTCCTACAATTACAATTAATTAATAGGAACTAGGTCCATCAATCATATCGATATCATTTAAAATTAATTGTCAAATGTGTATTCAATTTTATTAGCTGAAGCATTAATCTAGAAAGTTGCTATAATAGATTAATTTTTCTATCTTTACTCTAGAAGAGCAGTATATTTTTTAAAAATAACCTAACAAGAAATAATTATAATAATCAATTTCAGATTACTCTAAAATAAATTCTACTTTACATAGAAAGAAAGTTGTATATGTTGCAATTTATGCATTAATTGTTAGCTAATATATAATTTTCTAGATTTATATATACTTAATCTTTTTCTACCTTACATACTCTGGAGGTTATGCAAGATGTCAGTAAAAAATGTTCTACAACTGCTCAAAGAAAACAAAGTTAAGTTTGTTGACTTACGATTTACTGATACTAAGGGTAAAGAACAGCATATCTCTGTTCCTTCTCATCAAGTCAATCTGATTTTTTTTGAAGAAGGGAAAATGTTTGATGGTTCTTCAGTATCTGGTTGGAAAAGCATTAACGAATCAGATATGATTATGATGCCAGATGCATCTAGTGCTGTTCTAGATCCTTTTACAAAAGAATCAACCTTAAATGTGCGTTGTGATATTCTTGAACCTACAACAATGCAAGGTTATGACCTCGATCCTCGTTCAATTGCAAAACGCGCAGAAGCATATCTTTGTTCTACTGGCATTGCTGACAAAATTTTAATTGGTCCAGAACCAGAATTTTTCTTATTTGACGATGTAAAATTTTCTACAGATATTTCAGGTTCTTTTTTCAAAATTGATGATGTAGAGGCTGTATGGAATACAGGTTCTGAAGTTGAAGGAGGAAATAAAGGTCATCGTCCTCGTGTTAAAGGAGGATATTTTCCTGTTGCTCCTATAGATTCATCACAAGATATCAGATCTACAATGTCTCTTATTATGGAAGAAATGGGTTTAGTTGTTGAAGCTCATCACCATGAAGTAGCAACTGCTGGGCAAAACGAGATTGTAACTCGTTTTAATACACTAACAGCAAAAGCTGATGAAACACAAATTTATAAATATGTTGTACACAACGTCGCTCATGCATTCGGTAAAACGGCAACATTTATGCCAAAACCAATAGCTGGTGATAACGGTAGTGGTATGCATGTTCACCAATCTCTATCAAAAGATGGTATCAACCTTTTTTCTGGGGATAGATATGGAGGTCTTTCAAACTTAGCTCTTTATTATATTGGTGGTATTATGAAGCATGCTCGTGCTATAAATGCGTTTTCAAATCCATCTACTAATTCATATAAACGCCTTGTACCAGGTTTTGAAGCACCAGTTATGTTAGCATATTCAGCTCGTAACCGATCAGCATCTATTCGTATACCAATAGCTAATCCTAAATCACGTCGTATTGAACTACGTTTTGGAGATCCATCAGCGAATCCATATCTTTGTTACTCAGCAATGCTAATGGCTGGTTTAGATGGAATAAAGAACAAAATAGACCCAGGAGAGGCTATGGATAAAGATTTATATGACCTACCAAGTGAAACAATCGAAAAAATTCCAAAAGTTTCAGAATCTTTGCAACAAGCTTTGAAAGAGCTTAATTCTGATCGTGATTTTTTAATATCAGGCGGTGTTTTTTCAAATGATTTTATTAATCACTATATAGACCTTCATTCTCAAGATGTTAGCAAAGTAAATATGGCTGTACACCCAGTAGAATTTGATTTATATTATTCTGTGTAAAGCAGAGGCTATTATAAATAAAGCCTAACTAAAATAACTATGGATATAGCTTACTTTTAGTAGCAAAAACACTCTCACTTTAATGAGTATTCTCTTCTTTATGAGAGTGTTCTAATTATTTTCTATGAACTAATCTGAAGCAAAACCCGCGTTTAAAAGAGCAGCTAAATTATCTGTAGCTTGCTCAACAGATGGACTTTCTTTCTTATAATCACGTTTAGCTTGACGTTCCTGATGGTAAGAGAATCCTGTACCAGCTGGAATAAGACGACCTACGATCACATTTTCCTTTAGTCCACGAAGGTCATCACACTTACCAGAAACTGCTGCTTCTGTTAAAACACGAGTAGTTTCTTGAAAAGATGCTGCTGAAATAAATGATTCAGTTGCTAAAGAAGCTTTAGTTATACCTAATAATTCACGATGAAAAGAAACAAGTTTTTTACCTTGAGCTTCTAATTCCCGGTTAGCAATTTTAACTTGCGAATATTCCACTTGTTCACCTGGAAGAAATTCTGAATCACCAGCATTTATAATTGTACATTTACGCAACATTTGACGAACAATAGTCTCAATGTGTTTATCATTAATTTTAACGCCTTGAAGTCGATAAACTTCTTGTACTTCATTTGTTATATATTGTGTTACAGCATGAACACCACGCAAACGCAAAATATCATGTGATGTTTCTGGACCATCTGCAATGATATCTCCTTTTTCTACTTTTTCACCTTCAAACACATTTAGTTGACGATGCTTAGGAATCATTTCTTCATAAATTTCTCCACAATCACGAGTAATAATAAGACGACGTTTTCCTTTAGTTTCCTTACCAAATGAAACTGTACCTGTATATTCAGCTAAAATTGCAGGTTCTTTAGGTTTTCGAGCTTCAAACAAATCAGCTACACGAGGAAGACCACCAGTTATATCCTTGTTAACACCAGATTTTTGAGGAATACGAGATAAAGTATCACCTATGCTAACTTCAGTATTATCTTCTATATTTACAATTGCTTTACCTGGTAAAAAGTAATGAGCTGGCATTTCAGTACCAGGAATCATAATATCATCACCCTGTTTATCTACCAATTTAATAGCTGGACGCATATCTTTACCTATGGCTGGACGAGCAGCTGGGTCAGTAACTTCACTTGAAGACAAACCAGTTAAATCATCTGTTTGACGTGATACTGTAACACCATCAATCATATCAACAAATTTAACACGACCAGCAACTTCAGTAATAATAGGTATAGTATGTGCTTCCCAATTTGCTATTATTTCGCCAGCATTGACGGTATCATTATTAAATTTACTTAGAACAGAACCATAAGGAAGTCTATGCTTCTCTTTAGTGCGACCAAATTCATCAATAACTGTCATTTCAGATGCGCGAGAAATAATGATAAGCTTTTCATCTTTATTACGAACAAACTTAGCATTGTGCAGTTTGATCGTACCAGTTGTTTTTGCTTGAATATTATTTTCTACAGCAGCAGTAGAAGCTGCACCACCAATATGGAATGTGCGCATGGTAAGCTGTGTTCCTGGTTCACCAATAGATTGAGCAGCAATTACACCAACTGCTTCCCCTTGATTAACTAAATGACCACGTGCTAAATCTCGTCCATAACATAGAGCACAACAACCAAAATTTGTTTCGCAAGTAACTACTGATCGTACTTTCATGCTATCTACTGAATTTTCTTCCATTATCTGACACCACTTTTCATCAATCAAAGTATTACGTGGAATTAAAACTTCTTCAGTACCAGGCTTAAGAACATCTTTAGCAACAACACGACCTAAAGCTAATTCAAAAAGAGCAACTTTCACATCACCACCTTCAATATGTGGCATCATATCAATTCCTTCATGAGTACTACAATCATACTCATGAATAACTACATCTTGAGCTACGTCTACTAAACGTCTAGTTAAATAACCTGAATTTGCTGTTTTTAGAGCTGTATCTGCAAGACCTTTACGAGCACCATGCGTTGAAATAAAATATTGCAATACACTTAAACCTTCTTTAAAATTCGCAGTGATTGGCGTTTCAATAATTGAACCATCTGGACGAGCCATTAAACCACGCATACCAGAAAGTTGACGAATCTGAGCTGCAGAACCACGAGCACCTGAATCAGACATCATGTAGATACTGTTAAAAGATTCTTGCTTCTCCTTTTTACCATCCCTATTAATGATAGTTTCATAAGATAAATTATCCATCATAGCTTTTGCTACCCGATCATTTGCAGATGCCCAAATATCAATTACTTTATTATAACGTTCACCAGCAGTCACAAGGCCTGATTGAAATTGTTCTTGGATCTCACGAACTTCTTCTTCTGCATCAGAAATCTCAAGATACTTAGCATCGGGTACAACCATATCATCGATACCAACAGATACACCTGAAAGTGCGGCATATGAAAAACCTGTATACATTATTTTATCAGCAAAAACAACAGTATCTTTTAAACCAAGTGTACGATAAGCTTCGTTAAGCAAGTTAGAGATTTGCTTTTTACCTAATTTTTGATTGACAATTCGAAACGGTAATCCTTTAGGTACAATCTGCCATAGCATAGCACGACCAATAGTAGTATCCTCTAGCTGAGTTCTATTACTACTTTTTCCATGTTTATCAATTATGGTTTCAGTGATTCTTACCTTGACTTTAGCATGTAATTCAGCATATTTAGTGCTGTATGCTTTTTCAGCTTCTTCAGGTCCAGTTAAATACATTCCTTCACCTTTAGCATTGATCTTCTCTCGGGTCATATAATAGAGACCTAATACAACATCTTGAGAAGGTACAATAATAGGGTCACCTGATGCAGGGGATAGAATATTATTTGTTGACATCATTAAAGTACGAGCTTCAAGTTGTGCTTCTAAAGTTAAAGGAACATGAACAGCCATTTGATCGCCATCAAAATCAGCATTATAGGCTGCACAAACCAAAGGATGTAATTGAATTGCTTTCCCTTCAATTAACACTGGCTCAAAAGCTTGAATACCTAAACGATGTAAAGTAGGTGCTCGATTTAATAACACTGGATGTTCACGAATTACTTCATCTAAGATATCCCAAACTATTGATTCTTCACGTTCTACCATTTTTTTAGCTGCTTTGATTGTTGTAGCCATACCACGAATTTCTAGCTTACTGTAAATAAATGGTTTAAATAACTCTAACGCCATCTTCTTTGGAAGACCACACTGATGCAATCGAAGATACGATCCGACAGTAATTACTGAACGACCTGAGTAATCTACGCGTTTGCCTAGAAGATTTTGCCGAAAACGCCCCTGCTTGCCTTTTATCATATCAGCAAGAGACTTTAAAGGACGTTTATTTGAACCAGTAATTGCACGACCACGACGACCGTTATCTAGAAGTGCATCAACAGACTCTTGTAACATACGTTTTTCATTTCGAACAATGATATCTGGAGCAGAAAGCTCTAAAAGACGCTTTAAACGGTTATTGCGATTGATAACACGACGATATAAATCATTTAGATCAGAAGTAGCAAACCGACCTCCATCTAAAGGAACAAGTGGACGTAAATCTGGCGGTAATACTGGAAGAACAGTCAAAATCATCCATTCTGGATTATTCCCAGATTGCACAAATGCTTCAACTAATTTTAAACGCTTTGTAATTTTTTTACGCTTAGTTTCAGAGTTAGTTGTCTTTAATTCTTCTCGCATTGTATCTATTTCAGAATTCAAGTCCATACTACCCAATAAATCCCGAATAGCTTCTGCTCCCATTTTAGCAGAGAACTCATCTCCCCACTCTTCTAAACAATCTAAATATTCCTCTTCAGTAAGCATTTGTGATTTTTCAAGTTCAGTCATACCTGGTTCTGTTACAACATACATTTCAAAATAAAGAACACGTTCAATATCACGTAGTGGAATGTCCATTAGTAAAGCAATACGAGACGGTAATGATTTTAAAAACCAAATATGCGCGACTGGTGAAGCAAGTTCAATATGACCCATACGATCACGACGAACTTTAGTCTGTGTAACTTCTACACCACATTTTTCACAAATAACGCCACGGTGTTTCAAGCGCTTATATTTTCCACATAAACATTCATAATCTTTTACTGGACCAAAGATACGTGCACAAAATAAACCATCACGTTCAGGCTTAAATGTACGATAATTAATGGTTTCAGGTTTTTTAACTTCACCAAAAGACCATGAACGAATCATATCTGGAGAAGATAAACCAATCTTTATTGCATCAAACTCTTCAGTTTTATGTTGTGCTTTTAGAAAGTTTAATAAGTCTTTCACATTTAGCTCCTTCAAGGAATTAAAAAGGAGGTTGCCTTATTACTAGCAAGCATCGTCCTTCTACTAAATAACCCTAAAAGGATTACTTTTTATCTTCTAACTCTATATTAATGCCCAACGAACGAATTTCTTTTAGTAAAACATTAAAAGATTCTGGCATACCAGCTTCCATACTATGATTACCATCAACAATATTTTTATACATCTTTGTTCGACCACTAACATCATCAGATTTAACTGTTAACATCTCTTGCAATGTATAAGCAGCACCATAAGCTTCTAATGCCCATACTTCCATTTCACCAAAACGCTGACCACCAAATTGAGCTTTTCCACCAAGAGGTTGTTGAGTAACTAAACTGTATGAACCTGTCGAACGAGCATGCATTTTATCATCCACAAGATGATTTAATTTCAACATATACATATAACCAACTGTTACAGAACGTTCAAACTGCTCACCAGTACGGCCATCAAAAAGTTTTAATTGACCGGATTCTGGTAATTCAGCTAGTTTAAGAAGAGCCTTAATAGATTTTTCTGAAGCTCCATCAAAAACAGGTGTTGCAATCGGTAATCCCTCTTTTAGATTATTGACTAGCGTATAAACTTCATTATCTGATAAAGAATCTATATTGACAGATTGACGGGTATCATCAAGATCATAAACTTTTTGTAAAAATCCACGAATTTTTACTAAATCTTGCTTCTCTTTAAGCATTTTATTGATCTTATCACCAATTCCTTTTGCTGCTAAACCTAAATGAACTTCTAAGATCTGACCAATATTCATACGAGAAGGTACTCCTAATGGATTAAGAACAATATCTACAGGACGACCAGTTTCATCATAAGGCATATCTTCCACGGGATTGATCTTCGAAATAACTCCTTTATTACCATGACGCCCAGCCATTTTATCACCTGGCTGAATACAACGTTTTACTGCTAAATAAACTTTTACAATCTTAAGAACACCTGGTGCAAGATCATCACCTTGAGTAATTTTTCTCCGCTTTGTTGCAAATTTCCTATCAAAATCTATTTTAAGCTCATTCCACTGTTTAGCTAGTTGTTCAAGCTGCGATTGTCCTTCATCATTACTTAAAGTCAACTCTAACCAATCAGAACGATTAGTTTTATTTAGACTAGCTTCAGAATAACCAAAAGATAAAAGAACTGAACGAACACGAGTAAGCAATCCTCCTTCAAGAATCTGAAATTCTTCAGTAAGATCTTTCTTAGCCTCTTTTAACTGCATTTGTTCAATATCTAAAGCACGTTTATCTTTTTCTATGCAATCTCTAGTAAATACCTGAACATCAATAATTGTCCCTGAAACAGAATTAGGTACCCGTAATGATGTATCTTTTACATCTGATGCTTTTTCTCCGAAAATAGCACGCAATAATTTTTCTTCTGGGGTCAGTTGAGTTTCCCCTTTAGGTGTAACTTTACCTACTAAAATATCACCGCTTTTCACTTCAGCACCAATATAGACAATACCTGATTCATCTAATCTAGATAAAGCTGATTCAGCTACATTTGGAATATCAGCTGTAATTTCTTCAGAACCTAACTTAGTATCGCGTGCTACACAAGATAACTCTTGAATATGAATAGTTGTAAAACGGTCCTCTTGAACTACACGTTCAGATACTAATATGGAATCTTCAAAATTATAGCCATTCCATGGCATAAAAGCGATACGCATGTTTTGACCAAGAGCAAGCTCACCTAGGTCTGTTGAAGGTCCATCAGCAAGCACATCGCCAAGAGATATTTGCTCACCTGGCATGACAGTTGGTCTTTGATTAATACATGTATTTTGGTTAGAACGGGTATACTTAGTTAGATTATAAATATCAATTCCAGCTTCACCAGGAATTAATTCATGTTCATTAACTTTTACAACAATACGAGAAGCATCAACAGATTGAATTATGCCACCACGTTTTGCAACTGCAGTAACACCTGAATCAACCGCAATATTTCTCTCTATACCAGTACCTACTAATGGTTTATCAGATTTAAGAGTAGGTACAGCTTGACGTTGCATATTAGCACCCATCAACGCTCGGTTTGCATCATCGTGCTCGAGAAATGGAATGAGAGATGCTGCTATAGAAACTATTTGATTAGTTGCTACATCCATATAATTAATATGCTCCCGAGGATGCAAACCTGATTCTCCTTTTTGACGAGCTGTAATCAGCTCCTCAGCAAATGTACTTTCTTTGGTTAAAATAGTATTTGCCTGCGCAATAATAAATTGACCTTCTTGGATTGCAGATAAATAATCAACTACATCTGTTACTATACCATCTACAACCCGACGGTACGGAGTTTCTAAAAAACCATATTCATTACAACGCGCGAATGCAGATAATGAATTAATTAAACCAATATTTGGTCCTTCAGGTGTTTCAATAGGACATAATCGGCCATAGTGAGTTACATGAACATCACGTACCTCAAATCCAGCTCGCTCACGGGTAAGACCACCAGGACCTAGAGCAGAAATTCGACGTTTATGCGTAACTTCTGATAAAGGATTATTTTGATCCATAAATTGCGATAGCTGTGAAGAACCAAAAAATTCTTTAACAGCTGCTGATATAGGTTTAGCATTAATTAAATCTTGAGGCATTACTGAGTCAAGATCTCCAAGACTTAATCGCTCTTTTACTGCACGTTCAACACGAACAAGCCCTATTCTAAATTGATTCTCAGCCATTTCTCCAACACTACGAATTCGTCGATTACCAAGGTGATCAATATCATCAACGTCTCCATTTCCATTACGAATTCTAATAAGCTTTTTCATAACTTCAATTATATCAATTTCATCAAGAGTTACCTGTTCATTACCATCTTTACGATTAATAGAGCTATTAAATTTCATCCGACCAACAGTTGATAAATCGTAACGATCTTCAGAAAAAAATAAACTTTCAAATAATGATTCCGCTGCTTCTTTTGTTGGTGGCTCACCAGGTCTCATCATTCGATAGATCTCTACTAATGCTGAAATACGATCTGTAGTATTATCAATTCTTAATGTTTCAGACATAAAAGGACCATGATCTAAATCATTAGTAAATAAGACCTCTATAATTTTATCACCAGATTGAGAAAAATTTTCTAAATGTTCTAAAGTAATCTCTTCGTTCGCAGACAGAATAATCTCACCTGTTACTTTATTTATATAATCTTTAGATGAAACTTTTCCCAAAATATATTCAACAGGAACATGAATTTTATTTACAGAATGTTTTTTAAGTTCTCGAATATGACGTGCTGTTACACGACGACCAGCTTCAATATATATCTTTCCATTAACTTCAATATTAAATAATGCAGTTTCACCACGTAAACGATCAGGAATTAGCTCCATGAGGAGGACTTCTTCTTTTATTTCAAAACATATTTTTTCGAAAAATAAATCTAATATTTCTTCAGTCGATTTTCCTAGTACACGAAGAATAATTGAGGCTGGTAATTTCCGTCGACGATCAATTCGAACATATAAATTGTCTTTAGGGTCAAACTCAAAATCTAGCCATGAACCTCGGTAAGGTATTATACGAGCATTATATAGAACTTTACCAGATGAGTGTGTTTTACCTTTATCACTATCAAAAAAGACCCCTGGACTTCTATGCAGTTGTGATACAACAACTCTTTCTGTGCCGTTGATGAGAAATGTACCATTATTTGTCATTAATGGAATTTCTCCCATATACACTTCTTGTTCTTTAATGTCTTTCACAGTACCTGGTAGTGCATCTCTATCAAATATAACAAGACGTAACTTAACACGTAGTGGTTTCGAATAAGTAACACCGCGTACTTGACATTCTTTAACATCAAAAGCTGGTTCACCAAGACGATAATTAACATATTGTAGCTCAGAGTTAGCGTTATAGCTTTGAATAGGAAATACAGAACGAAACGCAGCTTCAAGACCATATTGTCCTTCAGAATCCTGTTTGATGAATTTATCGAATGAGTCAAGCTGAATCGATAACAAATAGGGAATATCCAACACTTGTGGACGAGTACCAAAATCCTTTCGAATTCGTTTTTTCTCGGTATAAGAGTAAACCATTTGGGTCCCCAGTTCGCTTATAAGTAACCAAAACTGCTCAATCTTCAGAATTTTGAGCAACGACTAATAGGTGTGTTTATGATAACACCTATAATTTTTAGCGCTTTTTGAGCATGGCAATCAAAAAGTAATAGAAGAAAATACCTATATTCTACAGTATAAAATGGCTGATGATTAGGATATCATCAGCCATTAAGTTAACGAATGTAACAAAATTACTTAACCTCAACAGAGGCTCCTACTTCTTCTAACTTAATTTTAAGAGCTTTAGCTTCAGATTTATCAATGCCTTCTTTTAATAAAGTTGGAGCTGAATCAACAAGAGCTTTAGCTTCTTTTAATCCTAAACCTACAGCAGTTCGTACAGCCTTAATAACAGCAACTTTATTACTACCATGAGCATTTAATATGACACTAAATTCAGTTTGTTCAACAATTTCTTCATCAGGAGTAGTATTATTAATTACAGTAGCAGCAGAAACATGGAATTTTTTTTCCATTGCTTCAATTAATTCAACAATTTGCATTACAGACATATCTGATACTGCATCTAGGATTTGCTTGTTGGTAATAGACATAACAGCTCTCTTTATAATTTAATCAACAGTAAATTTATTTTCAGTCAACAGATAAAAAACAGCTAAAAGCTTATGTTGACACTCCCTCTTTTTCTTTTTTATTACGAATAGCATCCATAGTACGAACAAGCTTACCAGATGAAGCTTCTTTCATACATAGCATCAACCGTAGAATAGCTTCATTATAAGTTGGTAAAGTAGCTAATACATCAAAATTTGCTATGGCTCCTTCAAAAGCAGAAGACTTGATTTTAAGTGATTTATTTTCCTTAATAAATGTTTTTAAAAGTCGTGCAGCTGAACCTGGATGTTCATTAGAAAATGCAATTAAGGTAGGACCAATAAAAGTACTAATTAAGCATTCATAACTCGTTCCTAATACTGCACGACGTGCCAGAGTATTACGCACAACTTTTATGTGTACTCCACTTTCTCTAGCTTTTTTACGAAGATTAGTCATTTCTCTCACTTTAATTCCACGAGAATCAACTACAACTACAGAAAGTGCATTACTAGCAGCCTTATTGACTTCAGAGACAATCTTTTCTTTCATTTTAAGATTTAGAGCCATGTCTTGATTTACTCCTGGTTATAGTTATACAATTAGCTAAACATGATCGGAACAGTAGTAACTTATCCAAGTACATTTTTTTCAAAAAAAGTAATAAGATATTTCATCAAATTGAATTAGCATTCAAATACAATAAACAGTATATTTAAATGTAAAATGCTAGCTGGAAGACTGAAAATACGAAGACTAACCTTTATAAAATTTAGTTCTTTCAAAAAAGAATCATACTTTACTTATACTAGATTGGGTAATAGACAGACCAGCTCCCATTGTAGTAGAAACACTTATTTTTTTAAAAAAATTGCCTTTTACTGAAGAAGGTTTGGCTTTTTTCAAATCGAAAAGAAAACATTCTAAGTTTTCTTTAAGCTGAATTGTAGAAAAACTGACCTTGCCAATAGTAGCATGAATTATTCCATTTTTATCATTACGATAATGAATCTGACCAGCTTTGGCATTTTGTACTGCTTTAGTAATATCATTGGTTATAGTACCCATCTTTGGATTTGGCATAAGACCACGAGGTCCTAAAATAGTGCCAAGTGGACTGACAATGTGCATTGTATCAGGAGAAGCTATAACTACATCGAAATTACATTCACCTTTTTTTATACGCTCTGCAATATTTTCCATACCAACAATTTCTGCACCAGCTTGTTTTGCTAACAGAGCATTTTCACCTTGTGCAAATACTACAGTACGCACTTCTTTACCAATCCCATTAGGTAAAACAGTTGCAGCACGTATATTCTGATCAGACTTTTTTGAATCGATAGCAAGATTAATAGCAACATCTACAGATTCAATAAATTTAACGCTAGCAAATCTTTTTAGAAGAGCAATAGCTTCATCTATTTCATATTCCTTAGCTAAATCAATTGATTTATTAATTAGACTAATACGTCTAGATACTTTCTTCACAAGCTTACTCCTTTAATATCAAACCAATAGAACGAGCAGTACCTAAAATAGAACGTTTCATTGATTCAATATTAACGCCAGTCATATCTACTGCTTTTATTTTTGCAATTTCTTCAACTTGAGCATCAGTTATCGTACCTATCTTCTCTGTATTAGGGCGCGATGAACCAGAACTTACACCAACTATTTTTTTAAGAAGGACTGAAGCAGGAGGAGTTTTAGTAACAAAGGTAAAAGAACGATCAGTATAGATTGTAATAACGACTGGAGTTGGAAGACCTTTTTCTATAGACTCAGTTTTTTCATTAAATGCTTTACAGAACTCCATAATATTTACACCATGTTGACCAAGAGCAGGACCAACTGGTGGACTAGGATTTGCCATACCAGCGGCAACTTGCAGCTTTATAGAAGCTTTAACTTTTTTAGCCATTATATTTCCTACGCTACCAATGCAGCTAAATATCAAGAAAACTCGAAGGATACAATAAAATAGGAAGAATTATAACAATACTCTATATAACTAACAAGACTTATAGTGAAAATTTAATCAAGTTTTTCTACTTGACCAAATTCAAGTTCAACTGGTGTTGCCCGACTAAATATTGACACAGATACTTTTATACGGCTTTTATCATAATCCACATCCTCAACAGTACCATTAAAATCAGAAAACGGACCATCATTAACCCGTACGACTTCACCTACCTCAAATATTGTTTTAGGTCTAGGAGATTCACTTGCCTTTTCTAAACGATTCAAAATAGCATCAGCTTCTTTATCAGTAATAGGTGATGGAGAATCTGAAGTACCACCAATAAAACCAAGTACACGAGGAACACTACGCACTAAATGCCATGATTTATCATTCATTAACATTTTAACTAATACATAACCAGGAAAAAATTTTCGTTCGCTTTTACGACGCTGTCCAGAGCGTATTTCTACTACTTCTTCAGTAGGAACTAATATTTCTCCAAATAAATCTTCCATATTCCGGATCTTGACATGCTCACGTAATGATTTAGCAACACGAGATTCAAAACCAGAGAAAGCTTGGACTACATACCAACATTTTTTATTAGAACATTCACTCATGAACTTATAACCCTCAGATTTCTGTTGCCAATTTAATAAGATAAACCATAATGCTATCAATACCCCATAATATTAAAGCCATTAAAACACTCACAGCAAAAACAATCAAAGTTATTTGCATAGTTTCTTTCCTAGTCGGCCAAATTACCTTTCGAATTTCTTGTCTAGATGCACGTACAAATTCTACTGTTGCCAAACCTTTATTTGTTCTTAAAGCGAGAAAAAAAGCAATGATAATAAAAAAAATAATTACTACAGTACGGATGACTATAGATATTTCAGAATAAAAATAATTGCCAATAACAGCTAAAATTAGTATTAAACAGCTAATAATCCACCTAAATCTATCGACTAAAGGAGAGCCATCAGAAATTCTAATTTTATTTAATTTCATAAACTCAATCTCTATTTCTTCAGATTTTTTTAGAAAACATTTTAAAAATCATGTTCTATCTAACTTAGAAAGGGATATTATATCTTTCTTATTCAAAAATTTTAGCAACAATACCAGCACCTACTGTGCGACCACCTTCACGAATAGCGAATCGTAATCCTTCATGCATAGCTATTGGAGCTATTAACTCAACAATCATTTTTATATTGTCACCTGGCATGACCATTTCAACACCTTCTGGTAAAGAAATATTGCCTGTTACATCAGTTGTACGAAAATAAAACTGCGGTCGATAACCTTTAAAAAATGGAGTATGTCTACCACCTTCATCTTTTGACAACACGTATACTTCAGATTCAAACCTGGTATGTGGAGTCATTGAATTAGGCTTGGCTAATACTTGACCACGTTCAACTTCATCACGCTTTATACCCCGAAGAAGTACACCAACATTTTCACCAGCACGACCTTCATCTAATAACTTACGAAACATTTCAACACCAGTACATGTAGTGGTTATAGTATCTTTTATCCCAATAATGGAAACTTCCTCTCCAACTTTTAAGGCCCCACGCTCAATACGGCCAGTCACTACTGTACCACGACCTTGAATGGAAAATACATCTTCAATAGGCATTAAAAATGGCATATCAACTGCACGTTTAGGCTCTGGTATATAATTGTCTAAAGCTTCAGCAAGCTCAATAACTTTTGCTGTCCATTGCTCTTCACCATTTAATGCACCTAATGCAGAGCCTTGAATTACTGGCAAAGTATCACCTGGAAAATCATATTCAGATAAAAGTTCACGAACTTCCATTTCTACTAACTCAAGTAATTCCTCATCATCAACCATATCACATTTATTCATAAATACCACGATGTAAGGAATACCAACCTGACGTCCTAGTAATATATGTTCACGGGTTTGTGGCATAGGCCCATCTGTTGCTGCTACTACTAAAATACCACCATCCATTTGAGCCGCACCAGTAATCATGTTTTTAACATAATCTGCATGTCCTGGACAATCAACATGTGCATAATGTCGTGTTGGAGTATCATACTCAACATGAGAAGTAGAGATAGTAATACCTCGCTCACGCTCTTCTGGAGCATTATCAATAGACGCAAAGTCTCTTGCAGCACCCCCGTATACTTTAGATAATGTAGTACAAATAGCTGCAGTTAAGGTGGTCTTACCGTGGTCAACATGGCCAATAGTACCAACGTTCACATGCGGTTTTACACGTTCGAATTTTTCTTTAGACATAACAGTTTGCCTTTAAATTTCAATACTCATAATTTAGATGGTTTGATAATGAAAAAATAATAAAAAGAAACTAATTATAAAGTGGTGCTGATACCCAGAATTGAACTGAGGACCTCATCCTTACCAAGGATGTGCTCTACCTACTGAGCTATATCAGCACTCAAAGATTAAAATGACTAAAACCTGGAGCGGGCAACGGGAATCGAACCCGTATCATCAGCTTGGAAGGCTGAGATAATAACCATTATACGATGCCCGCACTACGACATAAGCTAAGAAAGCTAACTAAATATGTATGAATAAGCAATTTCCTACCAATTAATAATGGTGGAGGGGGACGGATTCGAACCATCGAAGGCAGTGCCGGCAGATTTACAGTCTGCTCCCTTTAGCCACTCGGGAACCCCTCCAATATCTACTAACCTAGATTAAACTAGCAAATTCAAAAAAAGTAAAGCTGTACTGGTGCCGACTACCGGAATCGAACTGGTGACCTACTGATTACAAGTCAGTTGCTCTACCTACTGAGCTAAGTCGGCGTAAGCAGAATATGATTCTATTGAATCAATTTCATATTTGTCAATAGTATTTTTATAAAAAATGGAAAAATGATATTTTATTTATCTCAACAATGTATTTTCTATTGAAAAATATATTAATATATATCGATATGTGAAAAAATTCCTGTAATTTATCTGTTTTTTAGTTCCTATTATGAGATCTTTCTTATCTTTAAATCGCGAAGCATGGGCAAAACTATATGATTTTTCACCTGTGAAATTATCTAAAATAATTGTAAAAGAACTTAAAAAGGTAAATCATTATCTAACAATAAAAGAACTTGTTGAGATCTACCTTCCTTTAACTCATTATTTAAACCTTTCTATAGTAACCTATAAAAATAGAAATTTTTCTTCACAAAACTTTTTCAATAAGGATAGTATCTCTTCCCCTTTTATTATTGGAATTACAGGAAGTGTAGCATCTGGAAAAAGTACTATGGCACGTATGCTAAAAGTGCTTCTATCTTCCTTCTTATATAAAAATAAAAAATTGATTTTGTTACTACTGATAGTTTTATTTATTCTAATAAAATACTAAAACAACGTTCGATTATTAAAAAAAAGGATTCCCTGAATCATATAATATACAAAGCCTAATTCAATTTATTTCTGATGTAAAAAAATGCAAACAAAATATAGTTATACCAATATATTCACATATTAATTATGATATTATTGATAAAACTAAAATTATAAATCAACCTGATATTCTAATTATCGAAGGTGTTAACATTTTACAAAATAGTATGGTTTACTCTAATCAGTCTAATAGAATCTTACTTTCTGATTTTTTAGACTTTTCAATCTATATAGATGCCAATACTGAACATATTGAACAATGGTATGTTGAACGTTTTTTAAAATTTCGAAAAAATGCATTTTCTCATCCAGCTATTTATTTTAATCGATATACACAACTTTCTAAACAATCAACGATTAAGAAAGCAAGGAGTATTTGGAATACTATTAACAAAGTTAATTTAGAAGAAAATATTCTTCCTGCTAAAAGAAAAGCAACCCTCATTTTAAAGAAAGGAAGTAATCATAAGGTAGAAGAAGTCCTTATAAATAGTAGGGATATGATATAAGTACATTTATTTGCTATATTCTCAATTAATAAAAAATCATAATGATAAGTTTTTAAAGCTGTAATTTAACTTAAAGGAATAAGGAGGTATTTCTCATGCGTTACCCTGTGATCATAGGAAACTGGAAACTTCATGGAAATAAAAAAAACATTACTTTGCTACTAAAAAAACTTCATGTACTGCTTAAGGATCATAAGCTAAATATTAATATTTCTATAGCTCCTCCTATACTTTATATTGATTTAGTAAAACGCGTACTAACTGAATTAGATAGTCCTATCAGCTTAAGTGCACAGAATGCGGATCTACACAACCAAGGTGCATTTACTGGTGAAATATCTCCAGAAATGCTAAAAGATCTTGGTGTCTCTAATGTTATTCTTGGTCATTCTGAACGTAGAAGATACCATAAAGAATCTAATAAATTTATTGCAGAAAAATTTTCAATTATAAAAAACAATGGTTTAATTCCAATTTTATGTATTGGTGAATCAATGGATCAAAAAAAATCTGGTCAAACTATTCCAATATGTATTCATCAAATAAATTCCATTATTAATACACAAGGGATAGAAGCTTTAAATAATTCAATAATTGCTTATGAGCCTATTTGGGCTATTGGTACTGGTGTTGCAGCTAGTCCTGATTATGTACAGAATGTACATTCTTCAATCCGTTCTTACATAAAGAAAAAAAGCTCTTTGATTGCAGAAAATATTATTATTCAATATGGTGGTTCTGTTAATTTAGATAATGCTGCGTCCTATTTTATTCAACCAGATATTGATGGAGCTTTAATTGGTGGTGCATCCCTTAATCCAGAATTGTTTGTATCCATTATAAAAGCTATGACATTTGCATAATTTACTAAATTCTATACGCTAATCCCATTAGTAAAGAAAAAACCAAATGAAATAAAATTAGCATTCTTGAATGGAATGCTACGATTTCGTAGTACGACTAATATATTCTCCTTTTCTCGTATCGACTTTAATAACTTCCCCAATAGCAATAAATAATGGGACACGAATAATAGCACCGGTCTCTAAAGTTGCTAATTTTCCTCCATTACCCTGAGTATCTCCTTTTAAACCAGGAACTGTATCAATAACCCTAAGTTCAACAAAATTTTCTGGCATTACAGCAATAGGACTTCCATTCCAAAGAGTTAACATACATTTATTATTCTCTAATAACCATTTAGCACTCTTACCAACAGATCGTATATCCGCAGATATTTGTTCAAAAGTTTGAGTATTTATAAAGTAATAAAACTCTTTATCTTTATATAGATAATTTAATGAAACATCTTTTATATCAGCTAGTTCCACAGAATCCCCGGATTTAAAAGTTTTTTCTATAATCCTTCCAGAAAGCAATTTACGAAGTTTTAAACGATTAAATGCTTGACCTTTACCTGACTTAACATATTCATTTTCAATGATTACATAGGGCTCATTATCAAGTATAATTTTAAGTCCAGATTTAAATTCATTGGTGCTGATCATAAGCATAAGCTAATTTTACCATTTTGAGCAAAACCTCATGACCTACATAATAACTCAAAAACATGATTCTGTTGAGAAAAATTGGACAAAACAAGTGGCAAACTCTATCTCAGATCCAAAAGAATTATTAGAATTACTACAAATAAATCCACTATCCTGGAAATCAGGATTTGCAGCAAAAAAAATATTTGCTCAACGTGTACCAAAAAATTTTATTAATAGAATGGAAAAAGGAAATTATAAAGATCCTCTTCTTCGACAAGTGTTACCAATTATTGAAGAATTGGATATTGTCCCCAATTATTCTATTGACCCACTTAAAGAAAAAGAACAGAATACTCATATTCCAGGAGTATTACACAAGTACCATAATCGCCTACTTATAATTGTAAAAGGCGGGTGTGCTATAAATTGTCGTTATTGTTTTAGACGTTATTTCCCATACCAAAACATTAATAACAGCAAATTTTTCTGGGAAAAAAAAATTAATTATCTCCTACAACACCCAGAACTAAATGAAGTAATCTTATCTGGAGGAGATCCTCTCATGGCTAAAGATGAAGAAATCAAATGGATAGTAAAGGAAATAGAAAAAATCAAGCATATAAAAAGATTACGAATCCATACTCGCTTACCTGTTGTAATACCTGATAGAATAACAACTCAATTATGTAATAACCTAGCAAAAACGCGTTTACAGATAATTATTGTTACACATATCAATCATGCAAATGAAATTAATGTTCAATTAAAAACAAAACTTAACAAACTTAGAAAAAAAAACATTATTTTACTTAATCAATCTGTACTCCTTAAAGGAGTAAATGACTCAGTATATGACCAAATCCATCTTAATGAAGAACTATTTGACGGAGGAATTATTCCTTACTACTTACATGTTTTAGATAAAGTACAAGGTGCTGCACACTTCTTTGTATCTGATAAAAAGGCAAAAAAAATTATAACAGCACTAATGGAGAAAGTATCTGGTTACTTAGTACCTAAGTTAACCCGAGAAGTGACTGGAAAAAAGAGCAAAATACCACTCGATTTGCAACTAGATTTATAATACATATATCATGCTTATACAATTATCTATACTCTTCAGCATATATATTACTTCTTCAGTTTTCATTGATATAAAAATATAACTAGACTTAAATATATGCTGTTTTTTTTTCGAAATAGAACCTGTGTTTTATAAGTTTTTATTCAATTAAATTTTAAAACACTACTGTTTATCTATTCTATTTTACTTTTCTATTGCTACAATATTTGGTATGACTATTTCTACTTCCTATTTAATGTTTAATAAAATGTAGTATTACTATGATTGAATTGGTTACTTTATATGATTAAAAAATGTCTATTCCCTGTTGCTGGATACGGAACACGTTTTCTTCCTGCTACTAAGTCAATGCCGAAAGAAATGATGCCTGTAGTGAATAAACCATTAATTGAATATGGAGTTGAAGAAGCTATTCAAGCTGGAATGAATGGTATGTGTATAGTTATGGGGCGTGGCAAGCACTCTATTATGGACCACTTTGACAAAAATTATGAATTAGAACATCAAATTAACGGAACAAATAAAGAAGAACTTCTTATTAACATTCGAAAAATTATTAATGAGGCAAATTTTACTTATATACGGCAACATGAAATCAAGGGATTAGGTCATGCTATTTTGACTGGTCAAGCACTCATTGGTAATGAACCTTTCGCTGTTCTATTAGCTGATGATTTATGCATTAACAAGGAAAAAGGGATTCTATCGCAAATGGTTGAACTTTACAAACAATTTCATTGTTCAATTATTGCCGTACGAGAAGTCCCTAAAAATGAAATTCATAAATATGGAATTATTTCTGGAAAAAATATCAAAAACCGTCTTTATCAAGTGGATAGTATGCTAGAAAAACCAGAAAAATCTACTGAATCAAGCAACTTAGCTATTATTGGTAGGTATATTCTTACTCCAGATATTTTTTCAATTATAAATAAAACGAAACCAGGGAAAGGAGGGGAAATTCAAATTACTGATGCACTTCTATATCAAGCACAGTCAGGCTGCGTCTTAGCATATCAATTTAAAGGGGAAAGATTTGATTGCGGTAATGTAGAAGGCTATATTGAGGCTACCAATTATTGCTTTAAAAATATTTATTTAGCAAATAAATAATTAGCATCACTACATAGTGAAACAGGATAATTCAGTGTATATTAGAAATTTAATTTAATGAAATTAAGCAAAAACCCAATTACCAATCTAGCACAGCTTACGAAAACTATTTATTACTAATTTCTTAGTGACTTAATCTGTTTATTATTATTATGCTAGATTTATTTTTTTAATTTAATCGCATCACGTCTCTGCTTCTTATCTGGTCTAAATCCCTTATCAAATTTACAAAGTTTTCTTTGAAAAGCAATAGATTCTCTTGTTTCTAAACTTTTTCTAGTTTCAGAATAAAGAGTTTTTGATTCAGTTGCTCCTCTACGCTGATTTGATAATGCTAATATAACTATTGTTTTTTTCTCATATCCTTGTTTTAATGTGATCTTATCACCAACTTTGACAAGTTTACTAGGTTTCGTCCTTTTACCATTATATTGAACTTTACCACCATTTACCATATTTCGTGCTATGGAACGTGTTTTATAAAAGCGTGCAGACCATAACCATTTATCAAGCCTAACTATATTTAAGTCTGAATTCATTAGATAAAAATCCTGAAAAATCACCAAAATTATTAATCAATTAACATGATACTTATCATATTTCTTTTCAAATTAGATAGATATGAACTAAAAAACATAAGATTTTATAAATTATGTGATATTAATCATGATTATATAACTAGATACTTCTTAAGTAAGCTAAGGTAAAAAAATAACCCTTAATTCGGAATTTTTCAGTGAAGAAAAAGCAGCTAAATTTAAATAAACTTTCAAATATTTATTTGAAAAGTTTAAAAGCACAAAAAAAATTAAGTATTGCTTTAATTTTATTTTTTTTAATACTTTCTGCTTGGTTACTTGGAAAAATTTTCTGGTTAATACAGGAAAATTCAAAAAATATTCCAGAATGGTCTCCTGAAATCAAAGAGAGTCCTCCAAAAACAAAAAAAAGTAGCATTAATATTATTAAATTAAAAAAAGTAATCTCTTTGGAGTTTATAAAAATCAGAATACGCCAAAACAAGAAGACTCTATGTTTTCTAATACTAAAGAAAAATATCCAACTTTAAAACTAGTTGGAGTCATTACTAGCAGTATACCTGATAAAAATTTAGCAGTTATTTCTAATAAAGGTTCACAAACAACATATGGTATAAATGAAAAAATTAAAGAAACTCAAGCTACAATTAAGGTAATATTACTCGATCAAGTTATTATTGACAATATAGGGTATAAAGAAATATTAACAATCAATAAAAATCAAGTTCATCAAAAACTAAAGAAAAATAACGTTATTAATAATGATAACTTTTATCGTATTCGTGATCTTATTCTGCAAGATAATAAAAAATTTTTTCAATACATTCGTATATTTCCAGTAAATCGTAATGGAAACATAATTGGATATAGAATGATACCAGGGGAAAAAAAGGTTTATTAGACTTTTATGGACTACAACATAACGATATAGCTATAAAGCTAAATGGACAATACTTAACAAAACTTGTATCTAATGGAATGCTGATAAAAACTATATCTCAATTAGATGAATTTTATCTAACAATTGAAAGAAATAGTAAGATACATGATGTGTACATAAAACTATAAAGTGAATCTACAAATGATTTTATTGAGGAGTGTTTTTAAAAGTGAACAGCTTTAAACAAAACCTTGTTTTCTATCTAGGAAGTTTGTTACTGGTAACTCCATTGCTAGCTAACAATTTTAGTGTCAACTTTAAAGGAACAGATATTCAAGAATTCATTAATATAGTTAGTCGTAATCTTAAAAAAACAGTCATCATAGACCCTTCTGTTAGAGGGAAAATAGATATACGTAGCTATGATAAGTTAACAGATATTCAATACTACAGTTTTTTTTTAAATGTACTAGAAGTTTATGGATTTGCTGTCATTGAAATGGATAATAACATTTTAAAAATAGTAAAATCTAAAGATGCTAAAACAGCAGCTATTCCTGTTGTGAATAATGATAGCATCAGTGGAGATAATGTTATTACTCGAGTTGTAACTGTCCATAATGTTTCGGTACGTGAATTATCTCCACTTCTTAGACAATTAAATGATAATTCAGGTTCAGGTAATGTAGTTCATTACGATCCTGCAAATATTATTTTACTTACTGGTCGAGCTGCAGTAGTTAACCGATTAGCAGATATTATCATCAAAGTTGATCAAGCAGGTAATAAAGAAATTGAAGTAATAGAATTAAATAATGCCTCTTCAGCAGAAATGGTACGAATTATTAAAGCATTAAATAAAACTACCAACACCCCCATATTTTTACAGCCTAATCTAGTGGCTGATGATCGCACTAATTCTATTCTAATTTCAGGAGATCCTAAACTTCGTATCCAACTTAAAAAACTCGTATATCAGCTTGATAAAGAAATGGCTTCAAAAGATAATAATCAAGTTATTTATCTGAAATATGCTCAAGCAGAAAATTTAATTAGTGTTTTAGAAGGTTTATCTAATCAAGTAAAATCTGGTAACATTAAAGAAAAATCTAAAGATTTTAACTTTTCTGAAACGATTATCACCGCTCATCCTGAAACAAATTCATTAGTGATAACAGCACCTCCAGATATTATGAAAACGATCCGAAATATTATTGCACAGCTAGATATTCGTCGAGCACAAGTGTTAATTGAAGCTTTAATAGTTGAAGTTTCAGAGGGTAATGGTATTAATCTTGGTCTACAACTGGGTTCCTTAAAAAACGGAACAATTATACAGCATAATAACCTTGGATTACCAATAAGTCAGCTACTGTTAGCCCTAGAAAAATCTAAAGATCAAAGTACATCAGAAAGCTATTGGAATAATACTAATAAAACTTGGGAAACAAAAAAGTCAACGAAACAAGGAGATTATTCCGAACTTATAAAAACTTTTTCAGGTGTAACTGGAGCTATAATGAGTCTGAAAACAAATGATTGGACTGCATTAATTCGAGCTATAGCTTCTAGTGCAGATTCTAATATTCTATCTTCACCCAGTATTACTGTAATGGATAATGGAGTAGCCTCATTTATTGTTGGAGAAGAAGTTCCAGTACTTACAGGAACTACAATTGGATCAAATAATACTAATCCATTTCAAACTGTTGTCCGAAAAGAAGTAGGTATAAAACTAAAAGTAATTCCACAAATTAATGAAGGCAACTCTATCCAACTTAATATAGAACAAGAAGTATCCAATTTATTAGGAGCTAATGGTGCAATTGATGTACGTTTTTCAAAACGACAACTGAATACATCTGTGATGGTAGAAGACGGTCAAATGATTGTACTAGGGGGATTAATTGATGAACGAGCACTAGAAAACCACTCTAACGTACCATTTCTATCTAAAATACCTCTATTAGGGTACCTGTTTAGATCAACAGCAACTCAGGTTGAAAAGAAAAATCTTATGGTATTTATTAAACCAACTATTATGCGTGATGAAATAACAGCCGATGGTATTACCCAGCGTAAATATAATTTTATTCGTGCTAAGCAACTTTATAAATTAAATGAAGGTTTAACATTGATGGATCATATAAATGTTCCAGTTATACCAAAATATTCTAATAAAATTTTCTATCCAGATGAAATCCAAATTCTTCTTGATGCAATTAAAGATATCCAATGAGCAGTCATTTAAAAAATATTTCTACTATTCAAAAACTTCCATTTAGTTTTGCCAACCGTTTTAAATTAGTATTTTCATATAACCAACAAAATGAGAAAGTTCTATATTATGTTGAACCACTAACTATAGAAAAATTAGTTGAAGTACACCGTGTCATTCAAGTTAGATTTACATTACATAAACTTAACCAGAAAGAATTTGATACTAAACTAATGCAAATTTATCAAAAAAATGCTTTTGAAGCACGGCGTTTAATGGAGGATATTAGCTTAGATAAAAATGACTTTTTTCTTTAATAAATACCTTACCAGAACATGAAGACTTATTAGAATCAAATGATCATGCACCAATTATAAAATTAATTAATGCAATATTTTCTGAAGCAATTAAAGAAGGCGCTTCAGATATTCATATTGAAACATTTGAAAAATCGCTATCTATTCGTTTTCGTATCGATGGAGTGCTACGAAATGTATTAACACCAAATAGAAAATTATCACCATTATTAGTCTCACGAGTTAAAGTAATGGCCAAGTTAGATATTGCAGAAAAACGTTTACCTCAAGATGGACGAGTTTCATTAAAAATTGGTGGTCGTTCTGTTGATGTTAGAGTTTCTACTCTGCCATCATCTCATGGTGAACGTGTAGTTATGCGTTTGCTTGATACAAAATCCATTCAATTAAATATAAATAACTTAGGAATGACATTTAAAAACCAGGAAAAATTTCGCTATCTTCTTAAACAACCACATGGAATTATTTTAGTTACCGGTACAACTGGATCTGGGAAATCGACCACTCTATATGCTGGGTTGCAAGAACTTAACAACAAAGAAAGAAATATTTTAACTATTGAAGATCCAATTGAATTTGATATTGATGGGATTGGGCAAACCCAAGTAAACTCGAAAGTAGAAATGACCTTTGCTAGAGGTTTAAGAGCAATTTTACGTCAAGATCCAGATGTAGTGATGGTAGGTGAAATACGTGATCTAGAAACAGCTCAAATTGGAGTACAAGCTTCTTTGACAGGCCATTTAGTTATATCAACTTTACATACAAACAACGCAATTGGTGCAATTACCAGATTGCGCGATATGGGAATAGAAACATTTTTACTTTCATCTTCTCTGCTTGGTATATTATCACAGCGTTTAGTTCGTACGCTTTGTTTCGATTGTAAAATACCTTATGTAGCTAATATAGAACAAAAAAAATATTTTCATTTCCTAATCAAAAACAATTGACTCTTTATAGATCACATGGTTGTAAAAAATGCAATTTCAAAGGTTTTAAAGGAAGAACAGGAATCCATGAATTACTGTTAGTAGATAAATATGTACGAGAATTAATCTATAAACAATCCAGCGAGCAAGAAATTGAAAAAGCGATCCGTTTAAATACTCCAAACATACAAAACGATGGTTTAGAAAAAGTAAAAAAGGGATTACATCACTTGAAGAACTTATGAGAGTAACTAAGAAAATATAATGTATTCGTTTAAATATGAAGCAGTAGATCATAAAGGTTATCTTCATAAAGGAAGGCTAGAAGCAAACCATGCTAAACAAGCCCGTTCATGTCTTCGTGAACAGGGCTTAATTCCTATTTATCTAATTCAAACTTTTAGTAGAAGAGAAAAAAATCGCAGCAAGCATAGAAAAAAAGTATTATACTTTAAAAAAGGAATAAGTACAAAAAACTTAGCTTTAATTACTTATCAACTATCCATCCTAGTTCGCTCTGGCATACCATTAGCAGAATCTATTGGAACACTATCAGAACAAGCTAATAAACCTCATATTTCTTCAATGTTGTCTTCAATTCAATCAAAAGTGAGTGAAGGTTATACATTATCGGATAGTCTGTTGGATTATCCTCATATATTCAATAATCTTTTCTGTTCTATGGTATCAGCGGGTGAAAAATCTGGAAATCTTGCCTTTGTACTAGAACAACTAGCAAATTATCAGGAGAAACGAAAAAAAATACAATTTGAATTTCAACAAGCTATGATTTACCCAGCAATACTAATAGTTTTTTCATCAGGTATATTTTTTTTTCTTCTAACAAAAATAGTTCCAAAAATTACTGAACCAATAATACAATTAGATCAAAAACTACCAACATCTACTTATATATTATTAGAATTAAGCCAATTTATACAAGAATGGGGAATTTATTTCTTATATTTTTTAATGATATTTTTTTGTGCTATACAATATTTACTAACAAAAACTAAATTTCGATTAATTTGGGATAAAAAAATACTTTTTCTTCCAATAATTGGTAAAATTTCTAGAGGTTTAAATACTTCTAAATTTTCCCATACATTGGCTATTTGCACATCTAGCTCATTACCAATTATACAAAGTATGTCTTTAGCTATTGATGTTATATCAAATCAATACTTAAAGAAGAAGATTTTGCTAGCAGCAGATAAAGTAAAAGAGGGTACTAGCTTATATCAAGCATTATCACAAACTAAGCTATTTTCACCGATAATGCTCCATATGATTGCTAGTGGTGAACTCAGCGGTGAATTAGCGAAGATGTTAGTACGTTCTGCCAATACTCAAGATGCTGATTTTATCTCTATGATTAACATTGCCTTAGGAATCTTTACCCCTACAGTAATAATATTAATCTCAATCCTAATATTATTTATCGTCATGGCAACATTAATGCCAATGCTGGAAATAAATAATTTACTGAATCAATAAATATTTTATATCATATAAAAGCAAGTGTATTTTGGAGAAAATGATGAAAAAAGAAACTGGTTTTACTTTACTTGAAGTGATGATAGTAGTAGTTATCATAGGGATATTAGCAAGTTTTGTTGTGCCTAATTTATTAATTCATAAAGAAAAAGCAGATCAACAAAAAGCAATTACTGATATTGTTGCTTTAGAAAACGCATTAGAAATGTATAAACTAGATCACAGTGTTTATCCAACTACTCAACAGGGACTAGAAATATTGCTTGCTGACACTAAAAAGAAAAGGTCAAAAACATACCGTGATATAGGGTATATTAAACGTTTGCCAAAGGATCCATGGGGAAATAATTATCAGTATATAAACTTAGAAAATGAAAACAATAGAATAAAAATCTTTACTTTTGGTGCCGATGGTGAAGAAGGAGGTGAAGGAGTGTTAGCTGACATTGGAAACTGGAATATACAAGACTTTCTATAAGAATAAAGTAACTTTAAAGCTTTTTTATGGTATTCATATTCTGAAAATACTGAATTAATCTATAATATGAAACTATCTCGTGGTTTTACTTTATTTGAAATATTAATTGTTTTAGTGTTATTATCTATAAGCGCTATAACTGTAGTAAATACTTTTTATAAAGATAGCAATCAAAATTTAGTTAAAAAATATACTACAAAACTATTTAACGAAATTCTTTTTTTAAATGAACAAGCTATTCTTACTGGAAAAAATTTTGGTGTATTTTTTGACAAGAAAGAATTAAGTTATGCATTAATGTTCTTAAATCAACAAGTATGGCAACCAATTAAATTTCATAAAATCCAATCTAAAACAAAACTTAACAAAAATAAAATTAGAATAAGACTAACTATAAATAATAATACTAGGGGAAATAACGAAAAACATTTTTTTTCTACAAAAACTTTATCTGATAGAAATCTTTTATTTGCTAGTAAAAGTCAACACAATCAATCTCCACAAATAGTATTCTATTCAAATGGAGAAGTTACACCCTCATCTATTTTAATTTCATCTAAACATAAAAAACAAGAAAGGTGGAGTATTATAATTAAAAAAAATGGTCAGATATTATTACTTGAATTAAAAAACTCTGAATATGACTAACTATCGTGGAATGACATTCATTGAAGTACTTATTGCATTGACTATTTTTTCAAGCACATCAATTGCAGTTCTTCAGCTTGTTAATCATCATATTAATACTATGAATTATTTAGAAGAAAAAACCTTTGCTGTTATTATTATTAATAATAAGATAGCTCAAGTAATGCTTCATCCAACATCTCTAATCAAAGTTCAAGGAATAGAAACAATAGCAGGACAAATTTGGCATTGGAAAATTGAACCTATTCAAACAAGTAATAATTTACTTCAAGCTTTTGAAGTTAGCGTATCAAAAAACAACTTTTCTTCTACTATACTCACAATGAGAAGCTATGTTGCCAATCAAAATTTTCAAGATCAAATATAATCAAGGGTTTACACTGCTTGAAGTGGCACTATCACTAGCTATTTTCGGTGTTCTTAGCATTAGTATTTATCAAATAGTGAACCAAGTACAAGATAGTAATATACTCTTTTTAAAACGTAGTAATCGACTAAAAGAACTTCAAAGAGCACTAATTATTATGGATAACGATTTTCGACAAATTGCACTTCGCCAATTTCGAACTAATGGAAAACAGACAAACAGTCCACTTTTATTAGACTATAATAAGAAGAGCTTATTATTTACTAGATTAGGTTGGCACAATCCTGAACAAAAGTTTCCACGAGGAGAAATTACTAAAGTAAAATATCGTTTCCAAAATAATATATTAGAAAGAATATGGTGGCAATATCCTGATACACCAGAAGGAATTTCTGGCGAAATAACTCCAATTCTCACTGGAGTGCTTTTATTTGATATAAAGTTATATGATGGAAAAACATGGCAAACAAAATGGGAATCATTAACATCTTTACCAAAAGCTATATTAATTATATTTAAATTAATAGATTATGGAAGAATTGAAAAAATTTACCTAACTGTTGATAGTAATTTTAATAAAGAATCAATATAACTAAAATGGCTAAAACAATAACAGTAAAACAGAAAGGTATCGCATTGATTATTGTTTTACTATCACTTGTTGTTATAGTATCGATTTCAGCTTCTATGTCCGAACGCTTATTTATACAATTTCAACGCTTAAGTCAACAAACAGACTATGAACAAGCTTACTGGTATAGCATCTCAGCTGAAAATTTAGCTAAAATAATAATCAAAAAAAGTTTTCAAAACAATCAAAATATTAACTTATCTCAAATGTGGGCTATTAATGAGCAAATCTATCCTTTAGAAAATGGATACATAAAAGGGAAGATATCCGATAAACAAGCTTGTTTTAATATCAATGCTCTTTCTTTTAAAAGAGAAAATAAAAAAATAAAAGACAGACCATACTTAGTTGAAGTATTTCAAACATTACTAAAAATTCTTGATATTAATGACTACCAAGCTGAAACTATTGCTGATTCTACTTGGAAATTTATAGAAAAAAATAACGATGTTAATAGTTTAACCGAAGTAAAAGATATTTACTATGAAAATAAATTTCCTCCATATTTAGCACCAAAAAATCTTATAAGTGATACTACTGAACTCCGTTCAGTACATCAAGTTTCCTCAAAAACTATGAAAATAATTTCCCCTTTTATTTGTGCTTTACCAACTAATGAATTACATATTAATGTTAATACTATAATCACAAAACAGGCAAAATTACTAAGCGCTCTTTTTTTATCACATCTCAGTGAGGTTGATTCACTATCTCTTATTGAACAACGTCCATTTCATGGTTGGTCTTCAGTAAAACAGTTTATATCAGAACCTAAAATTGCTTCTATTCATAAATCAATTCTCAACCAAGCCCAACAATATTTAGGTGTTGATAGCACATACTTTGAATTAGATAGTGAGATAGTAATAGGAAAAACTCAATTAAGACTTAGGAGCTTACTATCTAATTATAATAGAACAACTACAAAGGTTGTACGTCGTAGATTTGGAGGTATATATAAGTGAACGAGTTTCTCATCGTTCTTCTTAATAGAAATAAATCTTCTCCTATTTTATGGTCAATATATTCCTTAACTAATTCTAAAAACATTATCAGTGGTGAGTTTAATGGTTGGGAAAATTTTATAGAACTGACCAAATATTCAAAAAAAAGAGAAGTATGTCTTCTTGTTCCAAGCAGCAATGTTTTTTTATCTTATGTAACACTCCCTATTTCTACATCACGCCCATTAAAAGAAATAATGAGCTACTTATTAGAGGATAATCTTGCCCAAGATATTGAAGAATTACATTTTTCTATACTCAGACAAAATCATCATGGAGGATTTGTTTGTGCTATTGATAAAAAATTGTTACATAATCTGCTTTTTGAATTTAAAAAACTTGGCATAAAAATAACCAAAGTGCTGCCTGATGTTCTTGCATTACCAGAAAATGATGGTTTAACTGCAATTAAATTATCTGGTGAAGAATGGATTATTAAAAAAGGACAATATTTAGGAATAAGCATTTACTCAGACTGGCTACAAGAATTAGTTAACTCAAATTGGGTAAAACAAGGAGATAATTATATATCTCTTAAAAGCTATACTGAATTACCTGAATTAACATTTAATAAAAATCAAATATGGGAAACATCTAAAAAAACTGTATCAACCATGGAGTTACTCAGTCAAGGAGCCTTTCAAACAGAATGCAATTTACTCACAGGGGTATTTAAACCTCCTTTATCATTTTTCTCTAATTGGAAAGTTTGGTATAAAGTATTTGCAGTAATAATATTATTTATAGCAATGTTACTAACTAATCATATTCTACAAATTTTAAAATTAAATACACAAGCTGAATCTTACCGAGCAGAAAGTGAGAGAATTTTTTTTCTATCTTTACCAAATAAAGATAAAATTTCTGATGAAAAATATTTCCGAGACCAAATTCAAAATGAAATTAATTTTTTTTCTATAGACAAGAATAAAAACATAAATATCCTTGAATGGATAGCTGACTTAACAAAATCTTTACAAGAAAAAGATAAGATATGGCTACAAAACATCAAATTTGATGCGAATCGTCAAGAAATGCGTATTAAGGTAAATAGCAAAGATTTTCAAAGTTTAGAAAAACTAAGAATTGAACTATCTAATCAGTTTAATGTAGAACAAGGTCAACTTGAACGTTCTACCAATGATATAGTTAATGGTCTTTTTTTACTTAAAAAATAAATTATTGAATTTGGCCCACTAAATTATGCTAAGCAATTTATTTAAAATACTTAAAGCATGCAACAACAAATATATTTTTTACTATAAACAACCGTCTATTATTGTATGTTTAGCACTAATAATTTCTACTCTGTCATATTTTAGTATATGGTACCTATTAAATGAGAAACTTGAAAAAACCAAGATACGCGTTAATTCTGAAAAAGAATTATTATCTTGGATAACAGAAAAAGCAAATACACTGAGTCAACTACGTTCTGATCATGGACTTATAGATGTAGAAGATTCTCTTAATAATGCAATTACTATTTCATCTAATCATTATCAGATTAAATTAATTCGAGTTACACCGGATAATAATAGCATAAAAGTATGGATTCAACCTGTTGAGTTCAATAAATTTATCGATTGGATAACTTATTTAAGACAAAAACAAGGAATAAAAGTTGAGTATCTCAATATTAATCGTTCCATTCAATCTGGTGTAATTGAAGTTAGTAATTTAGAATTTCAGAGAGGAAGGTAAATATGAAACAATTTATTTTAGTTTCTATGTTATTTATCTTAATTGCATTAACAAGTATAATTGTTCACATTCCTGCTAATACTGCCATAGAGTTTATTCAAAACTTTATCCCTATAAAAGTTGATGGACTAAAAGGTACTATATGGAAGGGAAGTGCAGAAAAACTTTCTTGGAGAAATCAAAACTTAGAATCTGTTGATTGGAATTTTCAAATAAGAAAATTGTTTTTAGCAAAAATGGAAATATTAATACGTTTTGGCAAAAAAAATAATAGCAAAAGTAATATATATGGAGAAGGATATCTTGGTTATGGATTATTTGGACCATATATTACAAAAATATCGGCACATTTTTCTTCTAACCAATTGACTAAACAATTAAAACTACCAAGATTATTTAAAATAAATGGAAATTTTGATTTATCGATAGACGAAATTTACTATCTTCCACCATATTGTCAACAAGCTAAAGGACAATTAATCTGGAATTTAGCTACAATAACATCTCCTTTCGGAGATTTAGATCTAGAAAAAATGATAATAATTTTGAATTGCCAAGATAATATAATTTCAATTTCAGGTCATCAGAAAAGCAATCAAGTAACAAGTGAATTCTCTGCTCATCTAAATAAAGAAAAATATATAGTTAATATTTTATTTGAACCAAAAAATAAATTTCCTAAAGAACTAAAAAAATACTTGCAATGGCTTCCTAAAAACAATAAAAATCATTATCAACTCAGTTATCAAGGAAATTTATTAATGAGTGATTTGTTAAAAGATAAACTATTGATAATCTAACTAGGGGAAATAACACTATTAATAATCTATTTAAAATTAACATATTGCATTTTTTTCTAAATACCTTAATGAAAGCAATAATGCAGCTAAGCTTCTAGACTCACAAAAATTTATATGAGTAATTAACTCTTCACTTCTCCTAATAGACCAAGGTATTACTTCTAATGGTTCTGGTTCATCACCCTTCAATCGTTCTGGATATAAATCTTTTCCAATAAAAATAATCATACGACCAGAAAAATAAGAAGGTGCTAAAACAACTTCTTTTAAAAAAATAAGACAATTAGAACCAAAACCAATTTCTTCTTTTAGTTCTCTTATTGCTGCTTCTTCTTGAGATTCTCCTAAATCTACAAGACCTTTAGGGAAAGATAATTCATAACGTTCTGTTCCTACTGCATATTCTTGAACTAGCAGAAAATTTCCATTCATTATAGGAACAATCATCACTGCGTCAACAGTTCGTGGTTTCATACGTTCATAAGTACGTTTCTCTCCATTCCCGAACACGAGTTTTATTGATTCAATAGAAAATAACTTTGACTGTGAGATAATTTTTTTTTCTAAAATTTCAGGTAAGCTTTTTTTTTTCACTGATTGTACTCTCCATATTTAAAAGAAATACATGACAACTACTCTTTCACTTACAAATGTAGAAAAATAGAACTTATAACTATTAGTAATAAGAAAGATCATTTGGATTATGATTAGTAATATCATGAACGGCAGTTAATTCAGTTGAAAATTTCTGCAGTAGTTCTTTTTCAATATTTTCTTTTAGAGTAATATTGACCATGGAACAACCGTTACAACCGCCTCCAAATTCAATAACTGCAATTCCATCTTCAGTAATTTCTACCAATTTAATATGGCCACCATGATCTGAAAGATGAGGATTTAGTTGAGTTTGTATTACATAATTAACACGTTCCAATAGTGTGGCATCTTTCGATATTTTATTTTTTTTTGCATTTGGGGCTTTCAGTGTTAATTGAGAACTGATTTTGTCAGTAATACAATCAATTTCAGCATGTTTCAGGAAAGGAAGGCTTAATTCATCTACATAAGCAGAAAATCCATTAAATTTAAATTCAGTATCAGTAGATTCTACTGATTCTCTTGGACAATAAGATACTCCGCACTCAGCCTTTTCAGTTCCAGGATCAACAACAAATAAACGTATATTTGTATTTTTTTCTTTTTTATTTAGCAAACTAACAAAATATATTTGTGCAGTTTCACTAATAGAAATAAAATTTAACATAATACATATCTTCTAAAATTATTGACTCTCCAATTCTCCATTGTACTACTCATATAAAGAAGATCTAGTTTTTTTCTAAAAAATAATCAAAGCCGATATGATAATGAAAAGTACTGTGCTGTATAGGCTAATAAGCAATATGTTTATTATCAATATCTTTAATATCTATAAGATAAATTAAGACATTTCTTTTTCAATCATTTGAATGATAATATGGATAATCTTTATATGCATTTCTTGAATGCGGTCTGCATATCTAAAATGTGGAATGCAAATTTCAATATCTGATAAACCAGAGATTTTACCACCATCTTTACCTGTTAATGAAATAGTTTTCATTTCTTTTTTTTTAGCACTATTAATCGCTTTTAGAATATTTTCAGAATTACCAGATGTCGATAAAGTGAATAATACATCACCTTTTAAACCTATAGCCTCTATATACCTAGAAAAAACAAATTCATAACCAAAATCATTACTAACACAAGATAAGTAACTAGGATCTGAAATAGCAATACCTGGGTACCCAATACGATTTTCACGATAACGACCTGTTAATTCTTCTGCAAAATGCATAGCATCACAATGTGAACCACCATTACCACAAGATAAAACTTTGCCATTTTGTTTAAATGAAGTGGCAATTAATTTAGCTATCATTTCCATACGAATCATATTTTCTTCATTTTTAATAAATGCATTCAATAAGTTAACTGATTCGATTAATTCTCTTTTTATTAAATTTTGATACATAAAAACCCTTTTAATTGTCAGATGGATAAATGAAATTATTTATAATAAATATCTACTAATAGTTAACTATTAAAATCAGCGGATATAAAAAATTATTTAGATAAAAAACTAATGTAAAATGTACAAAAATTCATTTTTTCATTTTACAGAAATAAAATAGTTGATTAAAATATCATTAAGCATAAAAAAATCATATATTCAATATATGATAAAAAAATAAAAATGCGTTACTACTATTCATATCAGGGAAAAAACTTTATTGGACATTCTAAGTAACTATGAAATTTCCTTCAAAACATAAAACTCACACTCTCTCAATAGAAGGACTGCGCTGTCCAGAACCAATTATGATAATCAGGAAAACGATAAGAATTATGAAAGATGGTGATTTTCTTCTGATAAAATCAGATGATCCTTCAACAAGACGTGACATTCCAAATCTTTGTCGGTTTATGGATCATAAACTCCTCATTATAAAAACTAACAAATTGCCATATAGATATCTAATAAAAAAAGGCATAAAATAAGGAATAGATGTTGTAAAAATGCTCTATTTACCAATATATTATTTATAATCTTATAATGATTGTTTTATTTTATTTGTATTATTATAGGAATAATAGGATGAAAGTACTTTTGCTTTATTCAACAAGAGAAGGACATACGAAAAAAATTATACAACATATTCATAAAGAACTAAAATGCTCAGAGTGTCAAATAGAAAATATACATAAATTGAAAGAAATAGATTTATTAAAATATAAAAAAATCCTCATTGGTGCTTCTATTCATTATGGTCACTTAAGTAAAGAGCTGTATGATTTTTTAGAAAAAAATTATACACAGCTAAAAAAAATTAAAGGAGCTTTTTTTTGTGTGAATTTAACTGCTAGAAAAGAAAAACAAAAAAAAGATACCCCAGAAGGCAGTACTTACATAAAAAAATTTCTTAAAAAATCTTCTTGGGAACCTCAACTAATAGGAGTTTTTGCAGGGGAACTTTGCTATCATAAATATAGATGGTTTGATCGAATTATGATTAAAATAATTATGTTTTTAACTGGTGGTATAACAAACACTAGCAAATCAGTTGAATATACTAACTGGAAAAAAGTATCTCTATTTGCTAAAAAATTTAATAAATTACAATAAAATTATTTTATTTACTGATTATGGAATAATTGTTATAAACAAATTTAAAAAACAAAAAACCTTTGTATTTATTCTGAATTTTTGTCTAGCATTATTCATTGTTTTGATGGACGCTGCCAATTATAAATCGTACGCTTCTTAGATCTCCTAGTCACTAATTCTCCCTTAGAAACATCTTTCGTAACTGTAGTACCCGCGCCAATAGTTGCATGATCTGCAATATGAATTGGGGCAACTAACTGACAAGAAGAACCTACAAAAACATCATTACCAAGAATTGTTTTATGTTTGTTTGCACCATCATAATTACATGTTATGACTCCAGCACCAATATTGCTCAATTGACCAATTTCAGCATCACCAAGATAAGTTAAATGGTTAGCTTTTGTTTCTTTACCTATAGTAACATTTTTTACCTCGACAAAATTTCCTATATGGACATTATCAAACAACTTCGAAGTTGGACGTAAACGAGCAAAAGGACCAAGCTTACAATTTTTTCCAATGCTGGAGCCTTCAATAACACTATATGGTTTAATAATTGTATTATCATCGATAATACAATTCTTAATAATACTACCAGCACCAACAATTACATTATTACCTAGAGATACATTACCCTCAATTATAACATTAATATCAATTTTACAATTGATACCAAAAATTAATACACCACGTAAATCAAAACGATCAGGATCAAGTAGTATTAGACCTTGGTTAATCAATTTATAAGCTTGCGATAATTGAAATTCTCTCTCTAATTGGGTAAGCTGAACTAGATCATTAATACCTTTTACTTCAATTTTATCAACAGGATGCACTGTGTGCACCTGACATCCTTCATGGTATGCAGTTGAAACAATATCAGTAAGATAATACTCACTTTGTGAATTTTTATTGTTTAAATCAGAAATCCATCGTTTCAAGTCATCCCCTAAGGCAACCATTACTCCTGTATTAATCTCTTTAATTATTTTTTGATTTTCTGTAGCATCTTTTTCTTCAATAATTCTCACTACAGCATTATCACAATCTCTTCGAAGGATCCGACCATATCCCATAGGATTATCTAAAAAAACAGTTAATAAAGCTATTCCTCCCATTGGATAAGCATTTAATAACTTTCTTATTGTCTCTTCAGATATCAAAGGAACATCGCCATATAGCACTAAAATTTTTTCATTACCCAAAAACTTTTTTGATGCTTGACTAACAGCATGGCCTGTACCTAAAGGTTCGGCTTGTAATACCCAAGAAACAGGCTCATCAAATAATGTTTTTTTTATTAGTTCAGAAGAATGTCCATACACTAAATAAATATTCTTCGCTCCTAATTTATTACACGTATCAATAAGATACCTAACTATAGGCTTACCAGCTAAAGTATGCAAAACTTTAGGTATATTAGAACGCATACGGCTACCTTTACCCGCAGCAAGAATAACAGCACTGAATTTCATTTAATAACCTGAAAAACTGTATTAAAAGAATGATTTTTCTAAATATTCTCAGATGTTTTGTTTTTAATAATCAGATTCCAATTAACGAAATCTTTTACTTAATTCAAGAACTCTTAGTTGAGCAACTGCTTTCTCAAGTTCACTGCTAGCTAATTCAATATCTACGCTTTCACCTTTTCCTGTCATCATCTTTTCAGCCTTTTTTTTAACTGACTCAACTTTTTGTAAATCTAAATCCTGACCACGAATAGCAGTATCAGCTAATAAGGTTGAAATAGTAGGTTGAATTTCAAGTACACCACCAGAAACATATATAAACTCTTCTTGAAAATTAGCTTTTAATATACGAAGCCTTCCAGGCAATAGTTTAGTTAATAATGCTGTATGACCATAAAAAACTCCTATGTCTCCCATACAAGCAGTTACTAAAAAATTTTTAACAGAACCTGAGAAAATTCTACTTTCAGCACTAACTACATCGAGATGAAAAGTTTTCACTAAAATTTTTCCTTAAAATGTTTTAATTTATAATTTTTTAGCATTATCTAAAACATCCTCAATCGAACCACAATACATAAACGCTTGTTCTGGAATATCATCATATTCTCCTTCTAATAATCTTTTAAAACCATATAAAGTTTTTTTAAGAGGAACATAAACCCCTCGATTACCAGAAAACACTTCAGCTACATGATAAGACTGAGTTAAGAAACGCTCGATTTTTCTAGCTCGAGAAACAATACATTTATCTTGATCTGATAATTCATCAATACCTAAAATAGCAATTATATCTTTTAATTCTTTATAACGCTGAAGTGTTTTCTGAACAGAACGTGCTATATCATAATGCTCTTGCCCAACAATTAAAGGATCTAATTGACGAGAAGTAGAATCTAAAGGATCTATTGCTGGATAAAGCCCCATAGCCGCAATGCTACGATTCAATACAATTGTTGCATCTAAATGTGCAAACGTTGTTGAAGGAGCTGGATCAGTTAAATCATCTGCTGGTACATAAACTGCTTGCACAGATGTAATAGAACCTTGATTAGTTGAAGTAATACGTTCTTGAAGAATTCCCATTTCTTCAGATAATGTAGGCTGGTAACCTACAGCAGAGGGTATACGACCTAACAATGCTGATACTTCCGTGCCTGCTAGTGTGTAACGATAAATGTTATCAATAAATAAAAGTACATCATGACCCTCATCACGGAACCGTTCAGCCATAGTTAAACCAGTTAATGCGACTCGTAAACGATTTCCTGCTGGTTCATTCATTTGACCATAGACCATAGCTACCTTTGATTCTTCTAACTTTTTAATATTTATAACACCAGCTTCCTGCATCTCAAAATAAAAATCATTTCCTTCACGAGTTCGCTCACCAACACCAGCAAACACAGATAACCCTGAATGTTGAAGTGCTATATTATTTATGAGTTCCATCATATTAACAGTTTTTCCAACACCGGCACCCCCAAATAAACCAATCTTCCCTCCCTTTATAAAAGGACAAATTAAATCAATTACCTTGACACCAGTTTCTAAAATCACTGTTTCATTAGAAATATCTTCAAATTTTGGTGCTAAACGATGAATAGGATAACGTTCCTTAGTGTTAATTTCCCCAAGATTATCAATAGGTTCTCCTAAGACATTAACAATACGACCTAAAGTTGCGTTACCAACTGGTACTAAAATTGGAGAACCTGTATCTTGAACTATCAAACCACGACGCAGACCAAATGAACTTCCCATAACGATAGTACGAACTATACCAGCACCAAGCTGCTGTTGAACTTCAAGAACAAGATGAACTTTAAGTTCTAGAACATGTAATGCATTATACAAATTTGGTACTGAATTACTATCTGGAAATTCTACGTCGACTACTGAGCCGATGATTTGTATAATCTTACCTGTAGTCATCGTAAATTAATCCTCTAAACTATTTTCTTCTTAGATTTAAACTGCAGCTGCACCTGATACTATTTCAGATAGCTCTTGAGTAATTTCAGCTTGACGAGCCTTATTATATAAAAGTTCTAAATCATCAATTAAACAGTCGGCGTTATCAGTTGAACTTTTCATAGCTAGCATTCTAGCTGCTTGCTCACATGCTAAATTCTCAACTAAACCTTGATATACCTGAAATTCTAGATACCGTATTAACAATACATCTAATAAGGATTTAGAGCTAGGTTCATATATATAATCCCATGAATAACTTTTTTTATATCATTATTATTATCTTTATCCTCAGATAAAGGTAATAATTGTTTAATCTTAGGTTTTTGAATCATCGTATTTATAAAACGATTAAATACTAAAAATAACTGATCTAACTCACCTGAATCATACTTTTTCAGCATAACACCGACCGAACCGATTATACTTTCAAGACTTGGTCTATTTCCAAGACCTGATAACTGGGCAATAACCTTAGCCCCAATATGTTTTTTAAAAAAGGAACTAGCCTTTAAACCAATTATAGACAACTGAATATTGGCACCTTTTCTAGATTTTTTTTGTATATCTATAAGAGTCTGTTTAAATAAATTAATATTTAATCCTCCACACAAACCACGATCTGTAGAAATAACAATATAACCAACAGATCTAGCTGTTCGCTTTTCTAAGTATGGATGGTACAAGTCTAATCTATCAGATTGAGTAATATGATTAATAACTTTAGATATTTCTTCAGAATAAGGACGAGAAGCTTCCATTAATTTCTGAGAACGACGCATCTTGGAAGCTGCTACCATCTCCATCGCTTTTGTTATTTTTTTAGTGCTTCTAACACTACTAATCTTAGTATGTATTTCTTTCGGATTAGTCATAACTAAAAAAAGCTCCTATTGCTCACTTAACATTACTATCTTATTGGTTTACCAAATTTGAGTGTCTTGAAAAGAACTTAATATCTTTTGAAACTGTATTTCAATTTCTTCGTTATATTCATCAGTTGTATTTATCTTATCTACAAATTTTGAATATTCTAAATGAGCATAAGATAATATAGACGATTCAAAAGATAAAATATCTTTTGCTTCAATTTTTTTAAAAAAAACACTTTCTGCTACAAAAAGAAGCAATGCTTGGTCAAAAACAGACATAGGAGAATACTGTTTTTGCTTCATTAATTCTGTAATTTTTAAACCATGCTCTAACTTCTCCTTAGTTATTGAATCTAGATCAGAAGAAAACTGTGCAAACGCTGCTAATTCACGATACTGAGCAAGTGCTGTACGAATACCAGATGAGAACTTTTTAATTATTTTATTTTGTGCTGCCCCACCTACACGAGAAACAGATATCCCAGGATCTAATGCAGGACGAATACCCGAATTAAATAATTCAGTTTTAAGAAAAATTTGACCATCAGTAATTGAAATGACATTAGTTGGAACAAATGCAGATACATCACCTGCTTGTGTTTCAATTATAGGAAGAGCGGTTAAAGAACCCGTTTTCCCTTTCACCTGACCATTAGTGTGCCTTTCTACATATTCTGAACTAACACGAGCTGAGCGTTCTAGTAATCTTGAGTGAAGATAAAAAATATCACCAGGAAAGGCTTCACGACCAGGTGGACGTTTCAGTAATAAAGAGACTTGACGATAAGCAACAGCTTGCTTAGATAAATCATCATATACAATTAAAGCATCTTCACCACGATCACGAAAATACTCTCCCATTGTACAACCAGAATATGGCGCTAGATACTGTAATGCAGCAGATTCAGAAGCTGTTGCTACAACAATAATAGTATTATCCAACGCTCCGTATTTTTCAATTTGATGCACTACACTGGCTACAGTAGAACTTTTTTGACCTATAGCAACATAGATAGAATAAACACCAGATTTTTTTTGATTAATAATTGTATCAATTGCCATCGATGTTTTACCAGTCTGACGATCGCCAATTATTAATTCACGCTGTCCTAAACCAATTGGAATCATAGAGTCAACAGACTTATAGCCAGTCTGAAGAGGTTGATCTACCGATTTACGTTCAATAACACCTGGTGCAATTACTTCGACAGGCAAAAAAGTTTTAGATTTAATTGGACCTTTCCCATCAATTGGTTGACCTAAAGTGTTTACAATTCTACCAAGCATTTCTTGACCAACTGGAACTTCAAAAATACGTCCAGTTCCTTTCACTTTCATTCCTTCCTTAAGATCAAAGTGAGGCCCCATAACTACAGCTCCAACTGAATCACGATTAAGATTTAATGCTAAAGCATAACGTTGACCAGAAAGCAACTCAATCATTTCACCTTGCATTACATTTTCTAAACCATATATGGTAATAATACCATCACTTACTGACGCAATAGTACCTTGGTTGCAATTTTCTATAACAATATTAAAATCTTTAATGCGTTTTTTGATTAATTCGCTAATTTCTGTGGAACTAAGTTGCATATTCCAATCCTTATCAATAATTCGTCTTCAATAAATTTCTTAGACAATTTAAATAACCCATTGCAGAGCCATCAATTAGTGTATCTCCAACTCGAATTGTAATGCCACAAATCAAATTTTGATTTATAGCACAATGTAGATTAACCTTATAACCAAAGCGCTTTTCAAGTTTATCTATAATAATCTTGCATTGTTTTTTAGAAAGTTTAACCGCAGATAATACATAAGCATCTTTACGTTTTTTATATTCATTTTTCAGATAAAGAAAATTTTTAAAATGCCAGGAAGGTTCATGAGGCGTGAGTTTTTAATAATCATTTTTATAAAATTCTGAGAAAAATTGTTAAACTGATTTTTATAACAAGATAAAAAAAATCCTCCAGTCTATGAGGAGATAATAAGCGAGCATCTAATATTTTTTAATTTGCTCTTGTTCTAAAAGTTTAACAAAAAAATAAGCACTTGATTCCAATGTTCTACCTGATCATTTTCGAGAGCGAATTCAAAAACTGCATTAGAATAAATTCTTTCTATTTTTTATTTAAGTCAGACATTATTTTGTATACTTAAAGCTTAGATGAAATTCTAGATATAATATCATCATGATCGTTCTTATCAATTGTACGCTGAAGAATTTTCTCAGCAGCTAATATTGATAAATCAGACAATTGCTCACGTAGTTTTAAGTTAAGACGACGTTGTTCAGCTTCTATTTCAATTTTAGCTTGAAGAAGAATTTTATTATGTTCAATTAAAGCTTCTTGACGAGCTTTATGAATAATCTGAATTTTACGTTTATTTGCTTGTGTAATGATTTTTTTTGCTAAGATCGATGCTTTTTTAATTTTTTTTGAAGCATCTAATTTTGCTAATTCTACATTCTTAGCAGCATCTTTAGCCTCTGATAAAGAGGAAGCAATATATTTTTGACGTTCTTCAATTGCCCGAATAATAGGCGGCCATACATACTTAACGCAAAACCAAACAAATAGAGAAAACGATATTGCTTGACCTAATAAGGTTGCATTTAGATTCACAACAGTTCTCCTTTATTCATCGACAATTAAATTTCAATCCAAAAAAAACTATTTTTTAAAATAGGTTGATTTAACCAGAAAAATATACAACGAACGGATTGGCAAATGTAAAAAGCAAGGCAATAACAATACCTATCATAGGGATAGCATCTAATAGACCCGCTATTATAAACATCTTAACTTGTAACATTGGAGCCATTTCCGGTTGACGTGCAGCTCCTTCCAAAAATTTCCCACCTAGGATAGCAAAACCAATAGATGTGCCAATAGCACAAAAACTAACCATAATCGCCACTGCAATTGCAGAAAAACTTAATACAGTTTCCATCTAAAATCTCCAATCAAATTAGCAACAAGTTTCTCAAATAAAGGTTATAGAATCAATGCTTATTTCCTTCATAGATCATTGACATATAAACAATAGTTAACATCATAAACACAAACGCTTGAATTAAAATAACAAGAATATGAAAAATAGCCCAAGGAACTGAACCTATCCATTGAAGGTACCATGGTAACATTGCAGCGCATAAAATAAAAACCACTTCACCTGAAAACATATTACCAAATAAACGCATACCAAGAGATAAAGGTTTAGCCAACATAGATACTATTTCAATTAGCAGATTTAGTGGAATCATAATTGGGTGATTAAATGGATGAAAAACTAACCCTTTTATAAAACCAGAAATTTTTTTTACTTTAATGCTATAAAATATAACTAAAAAAAATATAGATAAAGCCATGGCCATCGTGATATTAAGATCAGCTGAAGGAACTGCTTTTAAATAAGCAATCCCTAATAAATTCTTAGCTAAATAAGGCAAAAAATCTATAGGAACTAAATCCATAACATTCATTAGTATAACCCAACAAAAAATAGTTAATGATAAAGGAGCTATTATTGGATTTGAACAATAAAACGTATCTTTAACATTTTTATCCACAAACTCAACTACCATTTCAATAAAACATTGTACTTTTCCTGGAAAACCAGATTTTACTTTCTTAGCTACACTATAGAACAAACCTAAAAATATTAAGCCAGTAAACCAAGAAAAAAACAAACTATCTATATGAATATTCCAAAAACTTGTTTCTTCAGAGACCAAGCCTATCTTAGCTAAAGAGAAATGTTCTAAATGATGCTCAATATATTCGGATGTTGTGGAATCTGACATAACACACCCTTAATTTTACTTAATAAATAAAACTGGAGTAAAAAAATTAATAGTTAATAAAAATAAATAGCTTGATACTAAAGGAATTAGTTCTACTTTCATATATATAAATACAATCGAGAATAATATAGCCGTAACAACTAATTTAATCAATTCTCCAGCGTAAAAAGATATCAAAACAAACACTTTATGATTCGCTCCACTAAACAAGAAGGCGCATAATGAAAAAATCATATTAGCAAGAAAAAATATTCCTCCACCAATAAATGATGCCTTTCCCCATTCAATTCCAAAAAATATCATTATCGATGAACTTAAAATAAGGAGAGCCGCTCCCTGAATCACTAATATGCGTTTAACAAGATTTTTTCCAAGTCTAGTAGCTAAAGGAGATATATTAATAATCATACGCAGTACCTGTGTAAGATATATTCAATTTTAAATAGCTATATCAAAGTCTAAAATTATACGATCAGATAAATTGATTGCAATCAAAATACTGTAAAAAAACAACTTTTCTTATAATCCTATATTTTTCATAAAAAATGTACTAACCTTTTAGTTTATCTATTTCGAATGATATTTATTCTTTTTCTCGAGCTGAAGCACTATTAACTAATAGAATAGGCGTCTAATCCTTTTCCTAAACTAGGTTTAGACATATCAACTAGATTCCTTATAATAAATTGATTCATTTAGTTCTTCACGACGCAGGATTTCAGCAGCTAACACCAAGTATGCCTTAAGCACCTAGGATGAATGCTTATCATAATACATAGCTGATTTTCTATGACTTATTTGCTTCAGCTGAATGAATATTACAAGGAATGACTGTTCTATAAACTTCATTACCAAAATGTTTTTTTAACTGCTCCGAGACTTCATTTGAGATTCTATTTCTTGGATCATACATAGTACGTAAGAAACCTTCAATTTTTAAATTCACAAGCATTAATAGTAAGAAGATTTAAAGAGGGAGGACAAGCAATAAAAATAAAATCACAAACATCTCGAACTGAAGAAAGAGTATTTTTAAGACGATCTTCTCGAAAAAAAACTTCCATTAACTTTATTTCAGCAGCTGTAATATCACTATTAGCAGCAATGAGATCATAATAACCTGATATCTGTCTGTATCCTACTTTCTTGAAAGAAAGATTTTTAATTATAAGTTCATAATCTCTTGCATTTATTTTATATTTATCTATTCCACTTGCCATAGTAGCATTACCTTGAGGATCAAGAAGAACCAATAATACTTTTTGCTTAATTACTATCATTGAGGCAGCTAATGTTTACACAAGTTGTAGTTTTTATAACACCACCTTTCTGATTTGTAATAGCTATAATTCTTCCCACAGATATATCTCGTAATTATCGTAATTATCCTTGATCTAATAAGATTACAAGATGACGTCTACCTTCTAACTCAGGAACTTCTAACACTTTTATATCAATTACAGAACACCAATCAGGAAGTTGTTTAATTTCATCTACAGGTAATTGTCCTTTCATAGATAAAAATACACCAGAGTTTATTTTAGGTAAATGCCGACAACACTTTACCATTTTTTTTATTGAGGAAAATGCACGGCTCAAAACGGCATCAAATCTCTCTTCTGGTTGATAGTTTTCAACCCTACTATGGATAGGTATTGCATTTTTAATATTCAGTTCATAAAGAACGTGCTTAATAAAACAGATACGTTTCTTTGAAGAATCTAATAAATAAAAAGTCTTATCAGTAGCAATAATAGCTAATGGAATACCAGGTAAACCTGGGCCAGTTCCTACATCAATAAATAGATTTCCTTCAAGATAAGGATTTATAGTGATGCTGTCTAATACATGTTTAATAAGTATTTGTATAGGATTGTTGATAGAGGTTAAGTTATAAACTTTATTCCACTTATTAAGCAATTCTGCATAAGAAACAAGTTGTTGTTTATGTGACTTATTTACTATCAGGTTAGCTTGTCTTAAAAGATTATCAAGTTTGAGTCGTAAAGAATTCACTCTGTGCTTACATCCTTAGTTATTTTTAATTAAGTACTGTTTTTTTAAATGTATAAGCAAAATTGAAATTGTCACAGGTGTTACTCCAGGAATTCTTGATGCAGCACCTAACGTATTAGGTCTTATAGTACTAAGTTTTTCTATTACTTCATTTGATAGACCTTTGATTTTTTTATAATCCAGTTTTTCATCCAAGATTGTATTTTCATAACGGATGGACTTTTCAATTGTTTTTTGTTGGCGATCAATATAACCTTTATATTTAATCTGAATTTCAATTTCTTGAGTAACTTCAGAATCTTTTAATCCAGGATAAAAAGGTTCTAATTTCATTAACTTAGAATAGGTCATTCCAGGACGTCTTAATAAATCTTCACCGCTCATTGTATTGGATAAAGGATTTGTGAGCAGCTTATTGATAGCACGAATATTATTAGCATTTGGTTGTATTATTATTCCTTTAAGGCGTTGTTTCTCATTCTCAATATCATTTATTTTTTTATTAAATTTAACCCAACGCATTTCATTAATAAGACCTAATTTATAGGATTTTTCAGTAAGACGAATGTCAGCATTATCTTCACGTAATAGTAAACGATATTCAGCACGTGATGTAAACATCCGATAAGGCTCTGTTGTACCTAAAGTAGATAGATCATCAATTAGAACACCTAAATAAGCTTCATCACGACGAGGTATCCATCCCTCTTTATCTTGATTATATAAGCTTGCATTAATTCCAGCCATTAAACCTTGAGCTGCAGCTTCTTCATAACCAGTTGTACCATTTATTTGGCCAGCAAAAAACAAACCTTTAATTAATTTTGTCTCATAAGTTCCTTTAAGAGCACGTGGATCAAAAAAATCATATTCAATTGCATAACCTGGACGAATAATATGAGCGTTGTTGAATCCTTCGATGGATTGAATTAATTCTACTTGTACATCAAATGGCAAACTAGTAGAAATTCCATTTGGATATAATTCATTAGTAGTTAAACCTTCAGGTTCAATAAAAATTTGGTGGGACTCTTTGTTGTTAAAACGTATGATCTTATCTTCAATCGATGGGCAGTATCGTGGTCCAATTCCTGTTATATTTCCATTAAACACTGGGCTTTTAGAGAGATTTTTTCTGACTATATCATGAGTATGCACATTAGTGTGAGCAATAAAACAAGGTATTTGTTTTGGATGTTGTTTTGGATTTCCTATAAAAGAAAATACAGGTACAGGATAGTCTCCATGCTGAATCTCTAAACTTGAAAAATCCACGCTTCTAGAATCAATTCTAGGTGGTGTTCCTGTTTTTAACCTATTTACCTTAAAAAGATATTCTCTAAGATGCATAGCTAATTTACTTGAAGGGGATTCGCCTGATCTTCCTCCAGGTATAGTTTTTTCTCCTATATGTATTTTTCCGTTAAGGAAAGTACCAACAGTTAAGATCACTGATTTAGCATAAAATTTATAGCCTATTTGGGTAACTACTCCAATGATAGTATCATTTTTTATAATAAAATCATCTACGGATTCTTGGAATAGAGTTAAATTTTCTGTATTCTCTAAAGTTTTTCGTATGTAATTTTTATAAAGCAACCGATCAGATTGAGCTCTTGTAGCACGAACTGCTGGACCTTTAGAAAGATTTAAGATCTTAAATTGAATACCTGAATGATCAATTGCTTGAGCCATTAATCCACCCATAGCATCAATTTCTTTTACTAAATGACCTTTTCCAATCCCACCAATAGCTGGATTACAAGACATTTGACCTATAGTATCAATATTATGGGTTATAAGTAGTGTATGTTGTTGAGTGCGGGCTGTTGCTAAAGCTGCTTCTGTTCCTGCATGTCCAGCTCCTATTACAATTACATCAAATTGGTTTTTGTTTTTGTAAAGCAATCTGTTAATTCCTAATGTTTCTTTAAAAGAACTTGTATGATGTTATTTAAAGGTTTACGAACTTTTAATATAAGATCTAAAAGATCTTATATATTTTTATTATTAAGGATTCTTAAGTACGTGGATAACTGCTATATAATCAATAAGATCATGTTCTTCTCACCCATTATATAGTGTGATCAAAATTTTATTATGATGAGTGTTATATGTGTATAACTACTACTATTATACATAACGTGGTTTTTTTCTCTACACATATAAATAAACACAGGTTAATAACTATATATCTATGTAGTTATATACAGACATTAAAAAGCACCAAAATCATATCGTTATTGAATTCACGTTTATATACTTGTAAATTCCTTTACTAAGACAAATAACTTTGAATTTAAATAAACATAAGTCAATTATATTTTTATGAATATGGCTTATTTTAAGAAAAAATCATACTTTTTTATACTCAAGTTTTCGCTCAATAACGGTTTCTATATTCATATTTCAAATATTAATAATCTAAAAGCAATAAAGTTTAATCTTTCCTAACTATAGAGGTTTTAAATAAAAATATTTCTAGAATAATGCTAGTATATAAAAGTTTACACCAATGATAAGTATGTATTATGTAAACTTATCTATTATTTTTAGATACCATCATTTATAATTGAATAAGATTCAACTTTTTTTAACTATTTAACTTTAATTATCACAATGAAAATTCTTGCTTTTGCTGCTAGTAATAGTATCCATTCAATCAATAAAAAGTTTGTACAATATGTCACTGGTTTAATTCCTTTCAGTGATATTACAATATTAGATCTTAATGATTATGAAATGCCCATATACAGTATAGATCGAGAGCAAAATATGGGTATTCCAAATCAATCTCAAATGTTTTTTAAACAAATAGGAAAAGCTGATGCAGTTATTATTTCTTTTGCAGAACATAATGGAAGTTATACAGTTGCATACAAAAATCTGATTGACTGGACATCAAGAATACATCAGCTTATTTTTCAGAATAAACCTGCATTATACCTTTCTGCTTCTCCAGGAATAGGTGGTGCGAAAAATGTGCTGACTATTGCAGTTAACTCTGCTGCATCTTTTGGCGCAGTTTTAAAAAGCAGTTTTTCTATACCTAATTTTTTTAATAATTTTAATCTAGAAAAAAACATACTCACTAATCCTAAACTGGAAAAGGAATTAAAGTTAGCACTATCACAATTGCTTTCATCTACTATTCCTTAAAATGAATATTATTAACGTTAATAATATTATTATAGACAAACTAACAATAATCTAGTTTAATGTTAATATGTTTTGGGTTAATAACAATTCCTGTTCCATATATTATTTTAAAATAGAACTTATGGCTAAGAGTTTTATAGTTGTTGACTTAATAGTAATTTTGGAGTTTTAGAAATAAAATGAAACGAATAGTCATTACTGGTTTTGGTGCTATATCTCCTATTGGTTTAAATGCCAATGAAAGTTTTAAGTCATTATTGCAAGGAAAACATGGTTTTAGAAGAATTACAAATTTCGTTCCAGAAAAATTAGGATGTAAAACAACGTTTGCTGCTCAGATTTCTGAAAACTTTAATTTGATTCATCATTTCCCATTTAGCGAAATGTCCATTCAAGAACAAAAAAAACAAATAAAAAAACTTGATAGACATCAAGTTTTTGCAATGATAGCAGCTTCAGAAGCTATTAAAATGGCTGGTTTAGATTCAATACAAAACAAGAAACAGTTAGATCGTATTGGTGTTAATTTTTCTACTGGTGTTGGTGGCATGAATAGTTTTGAAACTTGTGTTGCTACTTCTATAGCTGGTAAAAAACAATCACCATTTGGCAATTTAAAGTTTTTACCTAATATTGCTGCAGGATATATTTCTAATTATTGGAATTTTACAGGTCCAAATAATGCTCATTGTACTGCGTGTGCTGCAGGTGCTCATTCAATTGCGGATGGATATAACGCTATTTTTACAGGAGAAGCTGATATTATTATTGCAGGTGCATCAGAAGCATCTATTACCCCAGTAGGAATTTCAACATTTAATGCACAGACAGCATTATCTGTGAACAACAACTCAATTGATACTGCTTCTCGTCCATTTACAGTAGATAGGAATGGTTTTGTTATGGGTGAGGGTGGAGCATGTCTTGTTTTAGAAAGCTTTAAAAGTGCACAAGAACGTGGAGCTAAAATATATGCAGAATTATCGGGTTTTTGCAGAACGGCAGATGGAAATACAGGTCAAGCGATCACTTCCCCTCATCCCAATGGCAATGGAGCAAAACGAGCGATCTTAGGTGCACTAGAAAGATCTGGAAAATCTCTTTATGATGTGGATTATATTAATACCCATAGCACTAGCACTATTGCAGATTTTGTTGAAATTAAAGCGATTAAAGAAGTATTCAAAGAACATGCTATAAAAGTATTGGTATCTGCTACAAAAGCATCTACAGGACATTTATTAGGTGCATCTGGTGCTATCGAGGCTGTCTTTACTGTCCTTTCCATTATTAATAATACAGTTCCATATACTAGAAATTTAACAATGAAAAATATTGATAAAGCTTGTTTAGGTGTTAATCATGTAATGGAGAAACCAAAAAGAACAAATATTAATTTAGCATTGTCAAATTCATTCGGATTTGGTGGAACTAATGTTTGTGTAGCAATTTCATCATATAGGTAATTAACTGCAACTTTTAATAAGCTAAAAATACATTTGATATAAATTAAAAATAGTTTTTTTGCTATTGCAAATCTATTACTGCGATTCTAAGACTAGAAATTTAATTTATTTTCCTATGCAGAATGAAGAAAAAATTTTTCCAAGTAAATCATCAGAATTAAATTCTCCTGTGATTTCATTGAGGTGCTGTTGTGCTATTCTTAGTTCTTCTGCAAGAATTTCTCTCTCTGTTGCATTTTCCTCTATCTGTGCTTTTCCAATCTTTAAATGTTGTTCAGCTTGTTCTAACGCATTGAGATGTCTACGACGTGCCATAAATCTCCCTTCATTCCCTCCTGAAAATTGCATGCATTTTTTTAAATGTTTTTTAAGTATATCAAGTCCTTGTCCTGTTTTAACCGATAAATGAATTACTGTTGGTAAGCTAGCTGAACATATTCTTGGACCTTCACTAGTTTGATCTATTTTATTTCGAATAATAGTTATACCTGTATTATTTGGTAGGTGATTGAGAAAATCAGGATATATTTCTGTTATATTAGTAGAAATTGTATTACTAGCATCAATCATAAACAGAACATGATCGGCTACTTTAATTTCATCAAAAGTTCGTTTTATCCCAATTTTTTCAATCATATTTATAGTGTTACGAAATCCTGCAGTATCAATTAGCTGTATTGGCATACCATCAATATGTATGTTTTCATGAAGTATATCACGAGTTGTTCCAGCAATATTAGTGACAATAGCAGATTGTTTTCCTGAAAATGCATTAAGTAAGCTTGATTTCCCAGAATTAGGTAAACCAACAATTGCTATTTTCATTCCTTCACGAATAATGATTCCTTGATTAGCTTCTTGTTTTACTTTTTTTAGATTTTTAAAAATAATTTTTAAATCAGATAATATTTTTTTTGTGTTTAAAAAATCAATATTATCTTCTGGAAAATTAATAGATGCTTCAATATCTATACGCAAATTAATTAAACTATTAACTAACATATTAATTCTCCTAGAAAATTCTCCTTGAAAAGATTGAAATGCTAATTTTGCTGCTTCTTCCGATTGTGCATTAATAAGATCAGCTATAGCTTCTGCTTGAGTTAGATCTAACTTATTATTTAAAAAAGCACGTTCAGAAAACTCTCCAGGTTTTGCTATTCTAATGTTAGAAATATGCAATATATGTTGGATTAACATATCCATTACAAAAGGGCTACCATGACCTTGCAATTCTAGTACATCTTCTCCTGTAAATGAGTGTGGTTCTGGGAAATAAATAGCAATACCCTGGTCTAGTATCATTTCATTTTTCTTAAAAGGAATATAAGTAGCATAACGAGGTTTCAGCATTTTCCCTGTAATTTCCCAAGCTACTTTTAAAGCTTGAGGTCCTGATACACGTATAATTCCAATACCAGAATAACCTCTAGATGTAGCCTGAGCAACAATAGTATCTATCATTATTATTTCTTCATTTATAGAACAGTTATTTATTAAGTTGTAATTTAATATAATCCTTTCTTTGCTAATGTTTTGTAAATAAGCGTTTGCTGAATAACAGTGACAATATTCGATATTAGCCAATACAGAACAAGTCCCGATGGAAACCATAGTAAGAAGCCAGTAAATATCACTGGTATAAATGTCATAATTTTTTGTTGAAGAGGATCTGTAATAGTAGTTGGGCTCATTTTTTGGATAAGAAACATTGAAATTCCCATAAGTATAGGCAAAATAAAGTAAGGATCTGGAGCTGAAAGATCATGAATCCAACCAATAAATGGAGAATGACGTAATTCTACTGATTCCATTAAAGTCCAGTATAAGGCAATAAAAATAGGCATCTGTAGAAGAATAGGTAAACATCCACCCAATGGACTTACTTTCTCTTTCCTATATAATTCCATCATTTCTTGACTCATACGTTGCCGATCATTACCAATACGTTCTTTCATGGCTTGTAATTTTGGTTGAAGAACTCGCATTTTAGCCATTGAAGTATATTGAGCTTTAGTTAATGAATACATAGCACCACGAATAATAAAAGTTAAAATTATAATCGATACTCCCCAGTTAGATGCAAACCTTTGAATAAAGGATAGTAATTTATGTAATGGTTTAGCAATAAACCATAGCCAACCATAGTCAACTACTAGATCTAGATTTGGGGCAATTAATTCCATTTCATCTTGTAGTTTTGGACCTATCCAAAGTGTGGACTTAAATTTAGCAGAATCTCCATTTTTGATAGTTACATTTGGAAAACGAATACCAATATCAGCAAGATCGTCAATTATACGAGTATAAAGAGTTGAAGTAGAGTTATTTCTAGGAATCCATGCTGCTGCAAAATAATGTTGAATCATTGCAGCCCAGCCTTGATCATGAAAAATATTTAATGATAAATTGCGTTCTTTCATATTATCAAAGCTATATTTTTTATAGCGTGTATCTTGTGTTGAATAGGCACCACCTTGATACGTTGGAAGTGTAATACTACCACCTGAATCCATCATGTTTTGACGTAAATGAGAATACATGCCTACAGTTGCATTCTTGCCTGATCGATTCATTATTTGAAATTCAATATCAAGAGCATAGCTGTTTCTTTTTAAAATAAATGTTTTAGTATAGTAAATGCCATTTTCTTGATATGTTAAAGGAATCCTCAATTCATTTAAACCTTCAGTTAATTGAAAATGATTACTGTTGGTTTTGTAATGAGGGCGATTATCTTTGGTTAAATCAATTCCATTGGGACCAATCAAACCACTTTGAGCAATAAATTGATGTTTAGGTGTATTTTTTAGTAAGACAAACGGGGTTGATGAACCAAGTTCTAATAAATATTTATTTAGCTTTGCTTCTATAATATCACCACCAATTGTAGTGATATTTAAAGTGAGAACATCAGTTGTTGCTGTAATTGTCGATAATGAAGAACTTATAAATGATTTAGGTATTATTTCATTTGGTTCTATTGTTTCATGTTCATTATATGTAATCTCCTTTTCATTACTATTCCATTGTTGAAATAGTAAAAAAGAAACTAAACCTAAAGCAATTAATAGGATCTTACATTGATGATTCATTCTGTTTATCTTCTTCGTTTAATTTAGATATTGATGGAATAGGATCGTATCCTCCTTTATTCATTGGGTTGCATTTTAATAGACGTTTAACTGCTAATAAACTTCCTTTTACAAACCCATAAGCTATAATAGCTTCTATGGCATAAACTGAACAAGTCGGACAAAATCTGCAGCAAGGGGTCATTAAAGGACTGATAATCCATCTATAAAGACGAATTATCGTAATAACTATCCAAGAGAAAAAAGAAATAGGCGAGACCATAGTTTATTAAACACTAAAAATGTTTCATTATTACTTAATTTTTGAAAATGTCGTTTAGCAATGACAACAAAATCCTTATTAGGAAGTTTATGTTGATTTTTTCTAAAACTTTCTCTAGCTAACCGTTTAAAATTATTTCGGTCTACAGCGTTTCCAATCTCTTTTTTAGGAACAGCTAATCCTAAACGAGGACTGCCAAGAAAATTTTCTCGAGAAAGTATAGTTAAATATAAAGAGTTAACACAATGAGCTTTCTGAAAAACACTATGATAGTGTTCAGAATTAGATAATCGAACCCTTTTATTAAACCTGTATCTAACACACAAAATATAAGCTGCTATTTAGAAAGATGTACACGACCTTTTTTTCGACGTGCATTAATAATTTTACGACCATTTTTAGTTGCCATACGTGAACGAAATCCATGGGTACGACTTCGTTTCAGAACTGTAGGCTGAAAAGTGCGTTTCATGATCGATACCTTTAATTACTGTTATCTAAAAGAGTTTCTGTTTTTTCTCTTGTATTTAAGCAATTGTAAAAATAAATTAAGAGAAACTAATTGTAAAAGTTCACGTTATTACGACTATATACCAATAATCGTTCCATCATAACTTAATTTTAAAAAAATGCAATAGATTATAATACTAAATATAGATACTCAGAAATATGATAACAATCATATTTTCTATAATTAAAAAATTGCTATTGTAATATTATTCAGTTTAGAACTATTATCTAATATCAATTAAATATTTTTAATGCGTGATTATTCAATAGAATTGAAAATTACTATTTCAATTTTTTCCTTTCATTTTTGTGGGTTATTCTGTGAATAAATTCAGAAAAAAATATGGTAGTATTGTGAATAACCATAATTCTATTCACTGGAACCATAATTAAATTCTAGTGAGTTAGATTATCGATAGATAATCTTCCAGAAATTTTCCTATTATAAATAAGTGTATGAGTGAGGTTACTGTGTCATCTTCTCTTTGGTTGCAATGTTTACAACACCTTCAAGAAGAGCTACCAATAACAGAATTCAGTATGTGGGTTCGTCCGTTGCAAGCGGAACTTAGTGATAACACGCTAACTTTATTCGCGCCAAACCGTTTTGTGCTTGATTGGGTTCGTGATAAATATCTTAATAATATAAATAACGTACTGAAGGAATATTGTGGAGAAAATATTCCAAATCTTCGTTTTGAGGTTGGTAGTCGTCCCATTATTTCAAAACCATCTTCGTTAATCCAAACACCAGCCGATGTTGCAGCAATGTCTTCTGCACCTGCTCAATTAGAGGCTTGTAAAAGTTTAAATAAAACATTAGATGATAAAAAAGTAGAAAACATAATAGATATTACTTATCGTTCTAATGTAAATTTAAAACATAAGTTTAACAATTTTGTTGAAGGAAAATCGAATCAATTAGGTTTAGCCGCAGCGCGTCAAGTTTCAGATAATCCTGGTGCAGCCTATAATCCTTTATTTTTATATGGTGGAACGGGTTTAGGAAAAACGCATTTATTGCATGCAGTAGGTAATTCTATTGTAGATAATAGACCAAGTGCAACAGTCGTATATATGCATTCTGAACGATTTGTGCAAGATATGGTGAAAGCACTACAAAATAATGCAATTGAAGAATTTAAACGTTATTATCGTAGTGTTGATGCCTTACTTATTGATGATATTCAATTTTTTGCTAATAAAGAACGTTCTCAAGAAGAATTTTTTCATACATTCAATGCTTTATTAGAGGGTAATCAGCAAATTATTTTAACTTCTGATCGTTATCCAAAAGAGATTAATGGTGTAGAAGATCGCTTAAAGTCTCGTTTTGGCTGGGGATTAACAGTAGCTATAGAGCCACCAGAATTAGAAACCCGTGTTGCTATTCTAATGAAAAAAGCAGAATATCATAATGTTTATTTAGCAGATGAGGTGGCTTTTTTTATTGCTAAGCGTCTTCGTTCAAATGTTCGTGAATTGGAAGGGGCATTAAATCGTGTTATTGCTAATTCTAATTTCACAGGTAAATCTATAACTATTGACTTTGTTCGAGATGCACTTCGAGATTTATTAGCGCTTCAAGAAAAATTAGTTACTATTGATAATATTCAAAAGACAGTTGCTGAGTACTATAAAATAAAAGTTGCTGATCTACTTTCTAAACGTCGTTCTCGTTCTGTTGCTCGACCTCGTCAGTTAGCTATGGCATTAGCTAAGGAACTTACAAATCATAGTTTGCCTGAAATTGGAGATGCTTTTGGCGGACGTGATCATACAACAGTATTGCATGCTTGTCGTAAGGTACAGCAATTACGTGAAGAAAGTTATAATATAAAAGAAGACTATTCAAATTTAATTCGTACTCTTTCTTCTTGAACTGGTTTAAGTAGTCGATGGTAAGTATATATCAGTTAAGAAAAAAGTTTTTTTATTAAGAAGCATGCATAATGAAATTTTCTATCCAGAGTAATCATCTAGTTAAGTCATTACAACAGGTGTTTGGTGTATTTGGAAGTCGTCCTTCATTGCCTATTCTTGGGCATTTGTTAATTAAGGTAGTGGATAATATTTTATGGATTATTACAACTAATCTTGAAGTCGAATTAATAAGTCGTGTAATCTTATTAGATAACGATATTAGAGAAGGTTCAGTAACTATTCCAGCAAGGAAATTTCTAGATATTTGTCGTAGTTTTTCTTCGACAGCAATGATTACTCTTACATTGGAAAAAAAACAAGTGAAAGTTTATTCTGGACGTGGTGTATTTTTTCTTTCAACATCCCCACCTAATAATTTTCCAAATATTAATGCATTAAAAGCTAATGTTGTAGTATCTCTTGCTCAAAGTGAGTTACGTAATTTAGTGAAAAAAACTCATTTTTCGATGGCTAATCAAGATATTCGCTATTATCTCAATGGAATGTTGTTTGAAATTGAAGGTAGTATACTGCGAACGATAGCTACCGATGGACATCGTATGGCTATTTCTAAAACTCAGTTAATTTCTTCTTTCCCTTCAACAAAGATTATTCTTCCTAGAAAAAGTGTACAAGAATTACTGAAGTTACTTGATATTTCAATGGATCCTGTATTACTAAAAATTAGTGATTCAATTTTGCGTATTGAAGTAGAGAATTTTATATTAACCTCTAAATTAGTTGATGGTTGTTTTCCAGATTATCGATTAGTATTTCCAGAAAATATTAATAAAGTACTTCAAGCATCATGTGATGATTTATATCAAGCTTTTTCTAGAGTCGGTGTTCTTTCTAACGAAAAAATTCGTTCTGTTCGAATTAATTTATCAAATGATGAAATGCGTATTACAACAAGTAATGTAGAGCAAGAAAAAGCGGAGGAAATTATAGATGTTTCTTATAGTGGTGAAGATTTAGAAATTGCTTTTAATGTAAAGTATATATTAGATGTTCTTAGTACATTAAGGTGCAAAAAAGTTCGTCTATCGATGTCGGATTCTAATTCAAGTATATTAATTGAAAATGCTGAAAATAGTAATGCTATGTATGTTGTGATGCCAATTCGTTTATAATTATAAAAATATAAAATGTCATTAATTCGTTTAAGTTTGCATCAATTTCGTAATATTAGGACTTGTACTATTCAATTAGCAACAGGTTTTAATTTTTTTATTGGTCCTAATGGAAGTGGTAAAACCAATCTTATTGAGGCAGTCTACTTTTTAGGTCTTGGTCGTTCTTTTAAGCCAGATTTAATTAATCAGGTTATTCATAATGAATATAATGAATTATTTATTCATGGTGTATATGTAAATTCTTCTAAACTAGAATTACCTATTGGTATTAATAAGAAGCATAATGGAACTAAAATAGTTAAAATAAAAGGTAAGTCTGGACAAAAAATTTCACAACTTGCAAAAATATTGCCTTTACAGTTGATTCATCCTGAAAGTGTAGAATTGCTTCTTGGTGCTCCAAAGTTTCGTCGTGCATTTATCGATTGGGGGTTATTTTATACAAAGCCAGAGTTTTATAATGTTTGGGGACGTTTTAAGCGTTTGATTAAGCAGCGTAATGCATTGTTAAAAAAAGTTTCAAATTATCAATCGTTAATCCCTTGGGATAGGGAACTAATAATCTTAGCAGAAAGCATTAATACATGGCGAGGTCAGTATGTCAAAAGCATCCAATTTATGCTTCAAGATATTCTTAGTATTCTTCTGCCTGAAGTGAATATTGAATTTGAATATTATTCTGGTTGGAATAAGGATTTTTTATATCAAAGTATTCTAGAAAAAAACTTTGTTCGTGAAAAAACATTAGGTTATACTTTATGTGGTCCAAACAAAGCAGATTTTAAAAGTTATATTGATGGAGTGCCTGTAGATAGAATCTTATCTCGAGGTCAATTAAAATTAATGGTTTGTGCATTAAGAGTTGCTCAGGGACAGCATTTAAAAAAAACTACAACGAATCAATGTATTTATCTAATTGATGATTTTGCTTCTGAATTAGATAATAATTCTCAAAATCGACTTTCTAATTGTTTAAGTACAATAGATTCTCAAATTTTTATAAGTTTAATTAACGAGAGAGATATTAGCAAGAGATACAATAAAAACGGAAAAGTGTTTCATGTGAAACATGGTGTGATAACAGAACGTAAGAGAAAAAATTAATGTCTGAAAAATATGATTCCTCTAGTATCAAGATCCTAAAAGGATTAGATGCAGTACGCAAACGTCCCGGTATGTATATAGGTGATACAGATGATGGTACTGGTTTGCATCATATGGTTTTTGAAGTAGTTGATAATTCAATTGATGAAGCATTAGCAGGTTATTGCAATGAAATTATTGTAACTCTTTACGATGATGATTCAGTATCAGTACAAGATGATGGTCGAGGCATACCTACTGAAATGCATGCGGAAGAAAAAGTTTCAGCTGCAGAAGTTATTATGACAGTTCTTCATGCTGGTGGCAAGTTCGATGATAATTCATATAAGGTTTCTGGAGGCTTACATGGAGTTGGGGTGTCAGTTGTAAATGCTTTATCAAAAAAAGTAGTTTTAACTATTCATCGTGATGGGAAAACATATAACCAAGTCTATCACAATGGTAAATCCCAGTTACCATTAAATCAAATTGGCTTTACAGAAAAAACTGGTACGGAAATTAGATTTTGGCCAAGTGAAAAAATTTTTTCTAATCTTACATTTCATTACGATATCCTAGCAAAGCGTTTGAGAGAATTATCATTTCTTAATTCTGGAATTTCTATTCAATTGCTTGATGAACGAGAGGAAGATAAATATGATCATTTTAAATTTGATGGAGGTATTCAAGCCTTTGTTGCACATTTAAATCACAACAAAAAAAATATAATTCCTAAGATTTTTTATTTCTTTCATGAACGCGAGGATGGGATTGTTGTTGAAGTAGCTATGCAATGGAACGATGGTTTTCAAGAAAATATTTATTGTTTTACAAATAATATCCCTCAAAGTGATGGTGGTACTCATCTTGCGGGCTTTAGATCTGCACTAACTCGTACTTTAAATGTATTTATGGACAAAAACGGTTTATCTAAAAAATCTAAAACTGTTACTTTAGGGGATGATATTCGTGAAGGTCTTGCAGCTATTGTTTCAGTAAAAGTTCCAGATCCTAAATTTTCTAGTCAAACTAAAGATAAACTCGTTTCATCTGAAGTAAAGTCTGCAGTTGAATCAATAATGGGAGAAAAATTATCTGAATTTTTAGTAGAAAATCCTATAGAATCTAAGGTGATTTGTTCAAAAATCATTGATGCAGCCCGTGCTCGTGAAGCTGCTCGTAAAGCTCGTGAGATGACGCGTCGGAAGGGTGCTTTAGAATTGGCAGGTTTGCCAGGAAAATTAGCAGATTGTCAGGAAAGAGATCCTAAATTCTCTGAATTATATATCGTAGAAGGAGATTCTGCAGGAGGAAGTGCTAAGCAAGGACGTAATAGAAAAAATCAAGCTATTCTACCATTAAAAGGTAAGATTCTTAATGTTGAAAAAGCTCGTTTTGATAAGATGCTTTCTTCTCAAGAGGTAGCAACTTTAATTACAGCATTAGGTTGTGGCATCGGTCGAGATGAGTACAACTTAAGTAAGTTGCGTTATCAACACATCATTATTATGACTGATGCTGATGTCGATGGTTCTCATATACGCACTTTATTATTGACTTTTTTTTATCGGCAAATGCCCGAATTAATTGAACGTGGTTATATTTATATTGCTCAACCTCCACTTTATAAAGTAAAAAATGGTAGGAATGAGCAATATATTAAAGATGAAGCTGCAATGGAGAAATATCAAGTTTCACTTGCGCTAGATAAGGCTTCACTGTTTATAAGTAGTAAATCGCCAGCTTTGACCGGGAAAATATTAGAAACGCTTGTGAACAAGTATAATACATGTATGAAATTAGTAAATCGTATAAGTCGTTATTACCCAAAAGATTTGGTTCAAGGTTTAATTAATGTTCCCTGTTTAACAGAAAAACAATGCAGCAACTTGATATTAATAAAAAAATGGATTACACAGCTTGTTAAAGAGTTAGATATTAAAAGCACCAGTATTAGAAAATATTTTTGTGAAATTGAAAGGGATCCTAGCACTTTATTATATTTTCCGAAAATATCTGTTTTTACTTATGGTGTGATGGATAAATATGTATTAGGTATTGAACTGATAAATTCAAAGGAATATGTAAAATTAGTTTCTTTATCAAAAGAATTTCGTAGTCTATTACAAGAGGGTGCATATATTCAGCGAGGTGAATGTATAAAACCTGTAACAACTTTCATCGAAGCATTAAATTGGTTATTTAAAGAATCACGCAGAGGTTTAAGTTTTCAGAGATATAAAGGGTTAGGTGAAATGAATCCAGATCAGCTTTGGGAAACTACAATGGATCCAGAAAAACGTCACATGATACAAGTACGAATTGAAGATGCTATTAGTGCTGATTTATTATTTACTACTTTAATGGGAGATCAAGTGGAACCTCGTCGTAATTTTATTGAAGAAAATGCCCTTAAAGTAGTTAACTTAGGGAAAGTTAATTTACTCATATTTAATAAAAAATTTAATCTATCATTTATTTATCAAATTCAATAGGTTAAATATCTATATTCTTATGGTGTAATATTTTTAGAAGGATGCTACATATGCATAATGTAGATTTCTCATCAACTAGCAGACTATATTAGATAACCGTAATTTAATTAATGCCATGTGCTATGATAGAAGTTAAATTATTTAGATTAGTTAGATAGTTACTTAATTGACATGGTGGGTTTTTCAGAAAATTTTACTCTTTCAAGATCGAAAAGTCTGCTATTCCTTGGAATAAATTAGATATATTTTTTAATATTGTTAAGCGATTCTGTCTTATTCTTTTGTCATTGCTTATGATAGTTACTTTATCAAAAAAAGTATTAATTATTGGAGTCAATTGAGCTAGTTTTTCTAATTTTTTGCTGTATTTATTTAATATAAAATTTGAATTTAATTCTTGTTTTAATATCTTTATTTTATCAGATAGAATTTTTTCCTCATCTTTGCAAAGAAGGATTGGATTAATTTCTTCTTTTAATGTGAAGTTACACTTCACCAATATGTTAGTTACACGTTTAGTTACAGCGATAAATGATTTGCCTTTTTCTAATTCAATGAAATTTGATATTGCTTTTATTCGTTCATCAACATCTATTAATTTAGTGGATTTTGTTGCTAATACAGATTGGATTATATGTAGATCAAAACCGGAATCTTTATACCATGCATGAAGACGAGCTAAAATAAATTCAATTACATGGATTTCTACACTATTATTCGTTAATTTATTTTTAAATAATTCTTTAGATTTCGTAATGAGATCAGCTAAATCAAAATCATAACTATTTTCTATAATAATACGAAGCACTCCTAATGATAAACGTCGCAGTGCAAAAGGATCTCCACCTTTTTTAGGGATTTGATTAATTCCAAAAATTCCTACTATAGTATCCAGTTTATCTGCAAGAGCAAGTGATGAAGCAATGCCTCGGCTTGGTAATAAATCACCGGAAAATCTTGGTCTGTATTGTTCATATAATGCTATAGCTACTTCTTTTTCTTCACCATCGTAACTTGCATAATGCATGCCAATTATACCTTGCATTTCACTAAATTCGAATACCATAGATGTCATTAAGTCACACTTACTTAGAAGCGCTGCACGCTTGGTATTTTTAATATTAGCAGTATTTTTTTTTGCAATATAAGTAGAAAGTTCTACTATTCGTTCTGTTTTTTCTTTAAGTGTTCCAAGTTGTTTTTGGAAGATAGCCTTATCTAATTCTGGAAGATATTCAATGAGTTTACGTTTGCGATCTTTTATAAAGAAAAACTTAGCATCGGAAAGACGAGAATGAATTACTTTCTCGTTACCGTTTATTATTTGATTAGGATCTTTAGATTCAATATTAGCAACAAATATAAAGTTTGGTAATAGTTGTTTTTTCCTCTTGTTTTCATAGACAGGCAAGCATTTTTGGTGAGTTTTCATAGTATAGACCAAAGCATCTAAGGGGATTTTTAAGAATTGTGTTTTGAACTTTCCTATTAAAATTACAGGCCATTCAACAAGAGAAGTAATTTCTTCTAGTAAAGTATCATCTAAATCCAGAACACCTCCAATTTTTTCTGCAGCCTTGTTAGCATACAATAGAATTTTTTCTTTGCGTTCTTGAAAATCAGCAATTACTTTACCTTGTTCTTTTAAGATTTTCGGATATTGATTTGCAGATTGTATAGACAGCTTATGTTTACCAATAAAACGATGGCCATGAATAGTACGGCTAGATGAAACACCTAAAATTTCTCCATGAATAAGTTCATCATTAAGTAGAATTGTTAGGGTTTTTATAGGTCGTATAAAACGAATATTAGAGTTTCCCCAACGCATGGTCTTATCTTTTGATAAATTAATGATACTTCTTTTAATCAATGGTATAATTAATTCTTGAATATTTTTACCTTCTATTTCTTTTTTTAACACTAACCACTTACCTTTTTTTGTAACTAGGTGGTTAGCTTCTTCTAATTGAATATTATTACTTTTAGCCCAACTCAAAGCAGATTGAGTTGCTTTACCATTAGTATCAAATGCAACAGAAATAGAAGGGCCTCGTTTGTTTATTACTCTTGTAGGTTGAATTTCTAATAAATTTGTTACTTTCAATGCAAGACGACGCGGTGTAGCATACCATTTAATTCTTTTATATGTTATTCTTTCCTTCTTCAATTCTTTTTCAAATATTTTTGAAAAAGATTCCCCTAAAGAACGCAGTTTTAATGATGGTAATTCCTCAGTTCCTAATTCAATTAAAAAGGTTTTTGCTATATTTTTTTCTTTCATTGTTTATTACTTTTATTTAAATGGCATAATGGAAATCCTAAAGCTTCTCGTAATTCATAGTATACTTCTGCAACTTTCCTAGTTAGTTTACCAATACGAAGAATATAGCATTGTCGTTCAGTAACAGAGATTGCTTTACGTGCATCTAGTAAATTGAATACATGTCCTGCTTTTAAAATACGTTCATACGCTGGTATTGGAAGTGGTCTTTTTAGTGTAATGAGTTCATTGCATTCTTTTTCACACTGTTTAAAAAAATTAAATAAAAATGGAATATTTGTATGCTCAAAATTGTAAATAGATTGTTCAACTTCATTTTGGTGAAAAAGTTCACCATATGTAATTATTCTATCATTGGGTGCAATATTCCAAATAATCTCATAAACTGAATTAACTTGTTGAATAAACATAGCTAATCTTTCTACACCATAAGTAATTTCAACTGTTACTGGTTTGCAATCAAGTCCACCAATTTGTTGAAAATATGTAAATTGAGTTATTTCCATTCCATTAAGCCAGACTTCCCATCCTAATCCCCAAGCACCTAAAGTTGGATTTTCCCAATTGTCCTCTACAAAACGGATATCATGAATTTTTAAATTAATCCCAAGAACTTCTAATGAACCTAAATACAGTTCTTGTACGTTTTTTAAGGATGGTTTTAAGGCTACTTGAAACTGATAATAATGTTGAAGACGGTTTGGATTTTGAGCATAGCGACTATCACTAGGTCGACGAGATGGTTGAACATACGCGATTGACATGGGCTCTGGCCCTATTGATCGTAGGCATGTCATAGGATGAGAAGTGCCAGCACCTACTTCAAGATCTAATGGTTGAATAATAGTACATCCATTTTTTGACCAATAATTTTGAAGAATAAAAATTATTTCTTGAAAGGTTTTTATACTATGTTTTTTCATTAGTTAGATCTGAATAAAAATATATTTTAGATGTCAAGGAAGTCACGAAGCAGTCATTTATTCACTGCAAATTTAATGGAACGAATTTAATTATATAGTGATTTTTAATTAAAGTCATACTTATAATTATAAACATTATTAAAAAACATATAATAGCTATTTTAAATAAAGTAATTTATTTGCATATTAAATTTTAAAAAAGTATTTGACACAGAGTTGGATCTAGCTAGAATGTTTGATTCTTTCTAGTAAAAGAAGAAAGCAAGCTCTTTAATAACATTAAATCTATTAATCTGTGTGAGCACTTATTTGATAACAGTCTTAAAGGCTTGTTTAGTGAACAACAAAGGGAACGATCGATATTTATTTAATTGATAGGAACTAATGTTGGTTTACATTTTTTTGATGTATTGAGTATTCATTAAGCAATTACCTTGATAACAAAAGCTTTAATTGAAGAGTTTGATCATGGCTCAGATTGAACGCTGGCGGCAGGCCTAACACATGCAAGTCGAGCGGAAACAACAGCTATCCTTTTTTTAAAAGGATAATTGGTTGTCGAGCGGCGGACGGGTGAGTAATGCCTAGGAAGTTGCCCAGTAGAGGGGGATAACCATTGGAAACGATGGCTAATACCGCATAAACTCTTTGGAGAAAAGCAGGGGACCTTTTATAGGCCTTGCGCTATTGGATACGCCTAGGTGGGATTAGCTAGTTGGTAAGGTAATGGCTTACCAAGGCGACGATCCCTAGCTGGTCTGAGAGGATGAACAGCCACACTGGAACTGAGACACGGTCCAGACTCCTACGGGAGGCAGCAGTGGGGAATATTGCACAATGGGCGCAAGCCTGATGCAGCCATGCCGCGTGTGTGAAGAAGGCCTTAGGGTTGTAAAGCACTTTCAGCAGTGAGGAAGAATATGCATCTAATACATGTATATTTTGACGTTAACTGCACAAGAAGCACCGGCTAACTCCGTGCCAGCAGCCGCGGTAATACGGAGGGTGCGAGCGTTAATCGGAATTACTGGGCGTAAAGCGCATGTAGGTGGTTTGATAAGTTAGATGTGAAAGCCCGGGGCTTAACCTCGGAACTGCATTTAAAACTGTCAGACTAGAGTACTATAGAGGGGGGTGGAATTTCAGGTGTAGCGGTGAAATGCGTAGAGATCTGAAGGAATACCAGTGGCGAAGGCGACCCCCTGGATAGATACTGACACTCAGATGCGAAAGCGTGGGGAGCAAACAGGATTAGATACCCTGGTAGTCCATGCCGTAAACGATGTCTACTTGGAGGTTGTGGCCTTGAGCTGTAGCTTTCGTAGTTAACGCGTTAAGTAGACCGCCTGGGGAGTACGGTCGCAAGATTAAAACTCAAATGAATTGACGGGGGCCCGCACAAGCGGTGGAGCATGTGGTTTAATTCGATGCAACGCGAAGAACCTTACCTACTTTTGACATCCAAAGAAGCCAGTAGAGATACAGGTGTGCCTTCGGGAACTTTGAGACAGGTGCTGCATGGCTGTCGTCAGCTCGTGTTGTGAAATGTTGGGTTAAGTCCCGCAACGAGCGCAACCCTTGTCCTTGTTTGCCAGCGAGTAATGTCGGGAACTTCAAGGAGACTGCCGGTGAGAAACCGGAGGAAGGTGGGGACGACGTCAAGTCATCATGGCCCTTACGAGTAGGGCTACACACGTGCTACAATGGTGTATACAAAGGGTTGCCAACCAGTAATGGTAAGCTAATCCCCTAAAGTACATCGTAGTCCGGATTGGAGTCTGCAACTCGACTCCATGAAGTCGGAATCGCTAGTAATCGTAGATCAGCACGCTACGGTGAATACGTTCCCGGGCCTTGTACACACCGCCCGTCACACCATGGGAGTGGGTTGCAAAAGAAGTGGGTAGTTTAACTTTCGAGAGGACGCTCACCACTTTGTGGTTCATGACTGGGGTGAAGTCGTAACAAGGTAGCCCTAGGGGAACCTGGGGCTGGATCACCTCCTTAAAATATCAGGATTGTTTGAATGAGTGCTCACACAAATTAATTAGATTAATTTAAAGTTAAAGAGTTTAGTTAGATATTGGGTCTGTAGCTCAGTTGGTTAGAGCGTTCGCCTGATAAGCGGGAGGTCGGTGGTTCAAGTCCACTCAGACCCACCAATCCTTTTGAATATTTAAGTTATTACCAAAAGGAGTTAAAATTGAACGTTCATACTTAAAGCTAATGTATGCAAGGAGAAGGGGCTATAGCTCAGCTGGTAGAGCACCTGCTTTGCACGCAGGGGGTCTGCGGTTCGATCCCGCATAGCTCCACCAATGATTAAACGATTAAAATCAATTAAATATAGTAAAGCCTGTTCTTTAACAATTTAGAAAACTAGACAGATAATTCTGTTAGTTAATTTAGGATAATAAAGTTATCCTGGCATTAATTTAATAGAAAGATAAATTATTTGTTATATTAAAACTTTTTAGGGTTGTATGGTTAAGTAATTAAGTGTACACGGTGGATGCCTTGGCAGTCAGGGGCGATGAAGGACGTATTAACTTGCGATAAGCCTAGATAAGGAAGTAAAATCCGCTTGAGTCTGGGATTTCCGAATGGGGAAACCTATACACGCAAGTGTATATCATAATGTGAATATATAGCATTATGAAGTAAATCGAGGGAACTGAAACATCTAAGTACCTCGAAGAGTAGAAATCAATATGAGATTCCGAAAGTAGTGGCGAGCGAAATTGGAGTAGCCCTTAAACTATTAATGTATTAGGTGAAAGCTCTGGAAAGTGCTGTGATACAGGGTGATATCCCCGTAACCGACAGTACATTATTAGTGAAATCGAGTAAGGCGGGACACGTGATATCCTGTTTGAATATGGGGGGACCATCCTCCAAGGCTAAATACTACTGACTGACCGATAGTGAACTAGTACCGTGAGGGAAAGGTGAAAAGAACCCCTGTGAGGGGAGTGAAATAGAACCTGAAACCGTGTACATACAAGCAGTAGGAGCGCTGTTATTCAGTGTGACTGCGTACCTTTTGTATAATGGGTCAGCGACTTATATTCAGTGGCAAGGTTAACTGCATAAGGGAGCCGAAGGGAAACCGAGTCTTAACTGGGCTATTTTAGTCTCTGGATATAGACCCGAAACCAGGTGATCTAGCCATGAGCAGGTTGAAGGTTGAATAACATCAGCTGGAGGACCGAACCGACTAATGTTGAAAAATTAGCGGATGACTTGTGGTTAGGGGTGAAAGGCCAATCAAACCTGGAGATAGCTGGTTCTCCCCGAAAGCTATTTAGGTAGCGCCTCGGATGAATACTACTGGGGGTAGAGCACTGTTAAGGCTAGGGGGTCATCCCGACTTACCAACCCTTTGCAAACTCCGAATACCAGTAAGTAATGTCCGGGAGACACACGGTGGGTGCTAACGTCCATCGTGGAAAGGGAAACAACCCAGACCGCCAGCTAAGGTCCCTAATTTGTAGCTAAGTGGGAAACGATGTGGGAAGGCTTAAACAGCTAGGATGTTGGCTTAGAAGCAGCCATCATTTAAAGAAAGCGTAATAGCTCACTAGTCGAGTCGGCCTGCGCGGAAGATATAACGGGGCTAAGCTACAAACCGAAGCTGCGGCAATATAACCAACTGGTTATATTGGGTAGGGGAGCGTTCTGTAAGCTGTTGAAGATATGTCGTAAGGCATGTTGGAGGTATCAGAAGTGCGAATGCTGACATGAGTAACGATAATGAGGGTGAAAAACCCTCACGCCGGAAGACTAAGGGTTCCTGTCCAACGTTAATCGGGGCAGGGTAAGTCGACTCCTAAGGTGAGGCCGATAGGCGTAATCGATGGTAAACGGGTTAATATTCCCGTACTTTTTGCAATTGCGATGGGGGGACGGAGAAGGCTAGGTGTGCCTGGCGACGGTTGTCCAGGTTCAAATATGTAGGCGAATAGTTTAGGGAAATCCGGATTATTTTACGCTGAGATATGATGTCGAGCTGCTATGGTAGTGAAGTCATTGATGCCATGCTTCCAGGAAAATCCTCTAAGCTTACAGATTGTAAAGAATCGTACTCTAAACCGACACAGGTGGTCAGGTAGAGAATACCGAGGCGCTTGAGAGAACTCGGGTGAAGGAACTAGGCAAATTGGTACCGTAACTTCGGGAGAAGGTACACTTTTAACGGTGAAGTTCTTTGCGAATATAGCTGTTGAAAGTCGCAGATACCAGATGGCTGCAACTGTTTATTAAAAACACAGCACTGTGCAAAATCGTAAGATGAAGTATACGGTGTGACGCCTGCCCGGTGCCGGAAGGTTAATTGATAAGGTTAGACTTATAAAAAGTCAAAGCTTTTGATCGAAGCCCCGGTAAACGGCGGCCGTAACTATAACGGTCCTAAGGTAGCGAAATTCCTTGTCGGGTAAGTTCCGACCTGCACGAATGGCGTAATGATGGCCATGCTGTCTCCACCCGAGACTCAGTGAAATTGAAATTGCTGTGAAGATGCAGTATACCCGCGGCTAGACGGAAAGACCCCGTGAACCTTTACTACAGCTTGGCACTGAATGTTGAACTTATATGTGTAGGATAGGTGGGAGGCTTTGAAACCAGTACGCTAGTATGGGTGGAGCCGACCTTGAAATACCACCCTTATATGTTTGATATTCTAACTTAGCCCCGTTATCCGGGGTGAGGACAGTGTCTGGTGGGTAGTTTGACTGGGGCGGTCTCCTCCTAAAGAGTAACGGAGGAGCACGAAGGTGGGCTAATCACGGTTGGACATCGTGAGGTTAGTGCAATGGCATAAGCCCGCTTAACTGCGAGAATGACAATTCGAGCAGATGCGAAAGCAGGTCATAGTGATCCGGTGGTTCTGAATGGAAGGGCCATC
>NZ_AMSD01000003.1 GCF_000478685.1 Candidatus Photodesmus katoptron Akat1
AGGTGGTTTTTTTAAAGTTTGACACCTGAAAAATGTCATTTTCTATGAAAAAAAATATTGTAAATTTCAATGAATACAGAAGAGATAATGTAATTTGCTACAATACTATTGACAAAAGCATTGATATGAATTAAAGAATTATTAGTACTGTATTAATTAAAATTATTAAAATTATTAAAATTATATTCTATAAATTATGATTATTTTTACTTGTCGGATTCATACCATCAAAAGCAAAAATAATCATAGCCACCCAAATTAATGAAAAAGTAATAATTTTATCAATACTAAATATTTCATCATATTTAAGAACAGCTAATAAAAATATTAAACTTGGTGCTATATATTGAAAAAAACTTAGAGTTGACAATTTTAATTTTCTTGCAGAACCAATAAAACATAACATTGGAAGAATTGTAATAATCCCAGAGGTAATTAATAAAAAATTTAAGGAAGTAGAATTTCTCATTAAGTTAGATGTTTGTGATTCAGTTATAAAAAAAAGGTATCCTATAGCAATAGGAAGCATAATCATAACCTCAATAAATAGACCAGTATTCACATCAAGGTTAATTTTTTTTCTTAGTAAACCATATATCCCAAAGGTCATTGCTAGCAATATAGAAATAACTGGGATCGACCCAAATGTGATACACTGAACTAGCACCCCGCAAACAACTAAAAATACAGCTAACCATTGCATCTTTCTTAATCGTTCTTTAAGAAAGATTAAACCAAGAAGAACATTAAATAATGGATTGATGTAATAACCTAAACTAGCATCTAACATACGATTAGTACTAATAGCTAAAATAAATATTAACCAATTTGAACTAATTAATGTTGCTGTTAAAACAAGATATCCAATTGTTTTTATTGATTTAATTGTATTAAAGACAGAATCCCAGTGAGAACTAAAATGAACTACAGGAATTAATAATAAAAAAGACCAAATTATACGATGGCTAAGAAGTTCTAAACTAGAAATATTAGAAAGGGCATTGAAGTAAATTGGAGTAATCCCTCCCCAAATCATATAAGCACTAATTGCAAGAAAAAAACCTTCGCGTAGTTTTTTTTGTTCACTTGTCATAGTAAATGATTGTTTAGTGTAGGTGAATGAAAGAATTTAAGTATACAATCGCTCAATCTAATGATCCAATAAACTAATTTAAATTAGTTTAATAACAGCATCTAAATAAATATTGAAATATTTTTAATCAGAATTGTTAATTCTAATTTTCCATACAAGGAAGCATAAATGAATCTTTTTCCTAAAAATTTAATTATATATGATATTATTAACGAACTTAATTTATTCAAATCTGAATCTTTAAATAATTTAAATAATTTATTAAAAGAAAATCAATTTAAACCTTGTGGTCGAACTGATAAGATCAAAATTGGATTTATTCAACCGATTGAAAAAACATTTATTCATTCTTTTAGTGATAATTTAATGTTTCGCGCATTAAAACAAACAAAATCTATTTCATATTCTGCTTTTAAAAAGCAATTTTCCGAAAAAATAAAAAAATCAGAAGAACGTAAGCAACGTTCACTGAACAAAAAAGAACTAAAGAATCTAAAAGAAGATTTAATAATAGATTTATTACCATATACATTACCAGTTGATAAGTTCACTAATATGTTCACTTTTCATAGCAATAAATACCTATTAATAGAATCAGCTAATTATAACAGTGCTGAAGAGTATACAAATTTATTAAGAAAAGCTATAGGTTCTTTGCCAATTCAGCCTATTAAATCTTCTTATAAAAAAATAGAAACAATTATGACAGAATGGGTAAAAACAGGTGATTTGCCTGATTGTTTTTCATTAGGAACTAGTGCAGTATTAAAATCACAAACAGATGGGGCATTAATTCAATGCAAAAATCAGGAACTCACTAGTGATGAAGTGTTAAAGCATATTGAACTAAACAAGATGGTTACTCAATTAACCATTAATTGGAAAGAAAAAATCAGTTTTAATATAAAAAATGATTTTTCTCTAACTAGAATAAAATTCAGTAATGAGCTTAAAGAAACAAATAACGATATTTTCTGTGAAGATAAAATATCTCGTTTCTATGCTGACTATTCTTTAATAACTGGAGAAATAAATAGTTTACTATCTGATTTAAACAAGTATTTAATTTTCAATGGATAAGAATATTAATTCGCTTTTTTAAAAGCTATACAGGTTTATTATCTAATAATATCTAAGTATTTTATATACTTAGATATTATTATCTATTATCTAGTGAATATTTTTTTAAAGTTTAAAACTGCTAATTTCTTTTTCTAATTCATTAGATAATTTAGATAGTTGAGAAGCTTGTTTAGCAGTATCTTTTGCTTCTTTGGAAAACTGATTAGATACTTCACTAATTCCTTTAGTATTTCTTGTTATTTCATTGGTCACTGCAGCTTGTTCTTCAGCTGATGAGGCAATTTGAGTAGCCATATCACTTATTCGTTCTACCGCTCCTTGTATTTGTTTTAAGCTTAAAGATGCTGAGTTTGCATCATTAACTGAAGTAGATGATAGTTTTAAACTATCATTCATAATACTGACAGCTTGAGTAGTAGTTTCTTGCAATTTCTCAATAGTGTCTTGAATTTCTTTTGTAGAAGCATGGGTTCGTTGACTTAATACTCGAACTTCATCAGCAACAACAGCAAATCCACGACCTTGCTCTCCTGCTCTAGCGGCTTCAATTGCAGCATTGAGTGCAAGTAAATTTGTTTGTTCTGCAATTCCTTGTATCGTTGATAAAATTGTATTAATGCTATTCCCATGTTCTTCTAACTTTTGGATAACTGTTGTTGCTATTTGAACTTCTTTAGCTAAGTTTTGAATAGAACTTTGTGTTTGAATAACTTGATTAGAACCATCGACACAATCAGAAACAGCTTTCCCTGAATTATGTGCAGTATTTTCTGCACTGCTGGCAATTTCTTGAGTTGCGGCCGCCATTTCATTAACTGAATTAACAACCATTTCGATTTCTTTTTGCTGATGTGAAATACGTAGACTTCTAGCATCTGCTTGTTTTGAAGTATGGTTGGCTTGTTCAGAAAGGGATGATGATATTCTACTTAATGTAGTTATCATTTTATGCATATTTCCAACAAAACGATTAAAATTTTTTGCTAATTTCCCTACTTCATCATTACTATATATTTCCAAACGTTGTCTTAAATCTCCTTCACCATCAGTAATTTTTTCTAGTGCTTTTGAAACTTTTCCTAAATCTCGAAATAAAAAACCGATTAGCCAATAAACAGAAAAAATTACAAAGGCAGTAATGCTAATAGCGGTAATAATCATCTCATGAAGCAATATTGAATGATTTTCCTCTTCAGTTTTTTTATCCATTTGAATAGCAAATACCCAATCTGTTTTTGGAACTTGAGTGAAATAGAAAAGTTTTTCAGTACCATCAATAATAATAGATTCTAGGGAATTTTTATCTATAGTTTTATTAATATTAGATATGGAAAATTGATTTAATAAAGTTTCTATTGGTTTTAATGTATATTTTTTACTTGGATGTGCTAGAAAAGTACTATTTTTTGAATCAATAAGTATTGTATGAGAATTTTTACCTGCATCTAAATTAATGACATCATCTATGAGTTTTTCGATTAATAGATCAGCTCCTATAACACCAACAAAATTTCCATTTTTGTAAACTGGTTCTGCAATCGTAATAAGTGGTAAACCAGTAATAGCATCTTGGTAAGCGGTTGTAATAATTTGTTTTCCTTGCAGATTAGCATCTTTATACCATGGACGAGAACGGGGATCATAATCGTCTCTATGTCGCTCAGGATGAGATCGATACATCGAACCATTTTTAGTACCAAAGAAAATATCATCAAAATCACCTGCTTTTCTAGATTGCTGAAGGAAGAGAACAATATTTTTCTCATCAGTGTAATCACTAAAAGCAGAAGCAATACCCTTACGAACCATAATCCAATCAGAAATTCTATCCGAAGCTGACTTAGCGAGGGTTGTTGCTCTCGTTTGTATACCACTTCTAGTTTGCTGAAGCAATTGCTTAGCAGATAACCAAGTTAATGCAGCTGCCATAATTATAACTGCAGATAAATTAGCAGCAATGAGCTTTTGCTTCAGTGTAAATTGCATTATCATTTTCTTTTTTATTTAAAAAATCAATTAATCCATAAAATAAACGGAAAAATCTTAGGCTTTTTCATAAGAAAAACACACTAGCTAATTAGAGAATAGCTCATTTTTAAATAAAAAAGAAAATAACAGAATAGTTATTTTCTTTTTTAGATTGTTTGATGAATATTTATACTTTTAAAGTGACTTAAAACTTCTATTAACTATATCTAGTGTTTTATTGATTTCAAGATCATTATGAGATAATGATATAAAACTAGCTTCGTAAGCCGACGGAGCTAAATAAATACCTCCTTTTAGCATTAAACTAAAAAATTTTTGAAACTTTTTAAAATCAGATTTTCTAATATCTTTTAATGAATAAACTTTTTTCTCAGTAAAAAATAAACTAAACATTCCAGTAATATGATTAATAGATAAAGGAATATTATTTATTTTAGCTAAATAAATAATTTCATTTACAAGTTGTTCCGTTTTATCTGAAATTAATTTATGTACTTTTTTTCTCTTTAGAAATTCTAAACAAGATAATCCAGCTGACATAGCAATAGGATTACCAGATAAAGTACCAGCCTGGTATACCTTTCCCAAAGGTGAAATATGTTCCATAATTTCACGCTTACCACCAAATGCACCAATGGATAAACCACCACCAATAATTTTTCCTAATGTTGTTAAATCTGGTTTAACATTATATAGCTCTTGTGCTCCTCCTAATGAAACACGAAAACCCGTTATAACTTCATCAAAAACTAATAAAATATTATATTCAGTGCAAAGTTTTCTAATCTTAGTAAGAAATCCTTCTTTTGGTAGAATACAACCCATATTTCCTGCTACAGGTTCAATAATAATACAAGCTATGTCTTCTCCATATACCTCTAATATAGATTTAACAGAATCGATATTATTGAATTCACATATTAAGGTGTTTTTAAGATAACTAGAAGGAATTCCTGAAGAACTAGGAATTCCTAATGTTAGAGGTCCTGATCCAGACTTGATTAGAAAATGATCTGCATGACCATGGTAACAACCTGAAAATTTGATGAATTTATTTTTTTTAGTATAACCTCTAGCTAGTCTAATAGCACTCATTGTTGCTTCTGTTCCAGAATTAACCATTCTGATCATTTCCATGGAAGGAATCATAGATGAAATGCAATTGCCAATCTTAATTTCAATCTCTGTAGGCGCACCAAAACTAATTCCATGTTTGCTGGAAGAAATTATTGCCTGTCTAATTTCTGGATGATTATGTCCAAGTATTATTGCTCCCCATGAATTAACATAGTCAATATAGGAATTACCATCTACATCAAAAAGATAAGCCCCATTCCCTTTTTTAATAAAGATTGGATTTTCATTAACAGTAGTAAATGCTCTTACAGGAGAATTTACTCCACCAGGAATAATACGAGAAGCTGCTAAATATAAATCATGTGATTGAGTCATATAAAGTAATTAAGTTTGTCATCAAAAATATTTTATCTATAAAAAATGGATAAAATAATGGCACGTATAAATAATTAATGTATTTATTTTTCTTTACAAGAACTAAAGTTTTATTATAACAAAAACATATAGTAATATGTATCTATTTTAATAGACATATAGCTATATCTAATTATCAAATGAACAAATCCATTACTGAACAGATTTATCTACTTGAGCCAATATCTAGAAAACAATCAAGAATGCAGATTAAGCAATTTAAAAACAATATGTTCAAAGGATTTGATATTTGGACAGCATTTGAACTATCTTGGTTAAACAAGAAAGGTAAACCAGAAGTAGCAATTGCAGAGTTTATTATTCCTCAAAGTTCTCCAAATTTAATAGAATCTAAATCTTTTAAGCTATATTTAAATAGTTTTAATCAGATAAAATTCAATTCAAAAGAGATGCTACTTAATGTTCTACAAAACGATTTAACAAAAACATCTGGTTCTCCTGTTAAGATTAGATTCATACCTGTAGATCAACCTAAGAAACTTAATGTAGTTCCAGATTTTTTTTGTATTGATATACTTGATATTCATATATCTCAATATAATTATGAAGAAGGTTATTTAAAAGGTTCAATATCAAATGAAATTGTAACAGAATTTTTGTGCTCACACTTATTGAAATCAAACTGTTTAGTGACAAATCAGCCAGACTGGGGTAGCGTATATATCATCTATTCTGGTTTTCAAATTAATCATGAAATATTACTCAAGTACTTAATTTCATTTAGAAATCATAAAGCGTTTCATGAACAATGCGTTGAAACTATATTCTCTGATATTAAATATCATTGCCAAACGGAAAAATTAACTGTTTTTGCAAGATACACTCGTCGTGGAGGTTTAGATATCAATCCATTTAGAAGTGATTCGGACAATCAAGTATTTATAGGAAGAATGCCTAGACAGTAGCTGTTATGAAATTTCTTTATTAAAAGATATATCATGAATAATTTTTTTCGCTATTTTTTGTATTCTGTTTCCTAAAAAATCGTACTGTTTTGAAAATGGAGGCCATTTTTCTCCCAATCCTAAAACATCATTAATTACCATGACTTGCCCATCGCAATACTTACCGGCACCTATACCGATTGTTGGAATAGAAATAGTCTTTGTAATTTTTTTTGCTAACTGACTAGGTATATGTTCTAAAATTAGCATAAAAGCACCAGCATTTTGTATTTCAACAGAATAATTTATTAGTTTTATTGCCTCTTCTTTTGTATTGCCAACTTGTTTAAAGTTTTTTGCAGTTTGAGGTGTTAATCCTATATGTCCTACTACTGAAATATTATTTTTATGTAAAAAAGATATGATTTCTGTTTTATTGCCTTCTAACTTTATGCTATCTGCCCCAGCAGACAGCAACCTTTTAGCATTTTCTAATGCAAAATCTGCATTAGAATAAGATAAATACGGCAAGTCTCCTATTATATGTGTGTTTTTTGCTCCACGTCGAACCGCTGAAATATGATATTCCATATGTTCTATTTTAACTTCTCTTGTAGTAGGAAATCCCATTTCAACGACACCTACAGTATCGCCAACTAAAATTGCTGAAACTCCTGCTTTTTCAAGTCTATTAGCAATGGGATAATTATAGGCAGTTAACATAGATATTGATTGCGAACCTTTCATTTTTAAAAAATCTGCATCAATTATTTTCATTATATTTTTTCCATTTAAATAGTTATATATTTTTCAATTTGCTTACTAGTTTTTCAATTCCTAAGTGTACTTCAACTCTTGAATTTGTCATCATATACCCTGGTGTTGTTATTAACCGGTTTTTTTCATCAATTACAATATCATTTGCTGAGCAGTTTACGTGAATTCCACCAAGATTATTAATGATTTTTGCCATTTCTGGATCATTGCCAATAGTACATTTCGCATTTCTGTAAACATGAGGAATTAACATTGGTGCTATGCATAAGTAACCTGATGGTTTTCCAATAAAATTAGTCATTATTTTTTTAAATTCAATGTCTATAGTAAAATGACCATTTTTAAATGCTAAATTTGAAAGATTTTTTGCCACTCCAAAACCACCAGGTATTAATAACCCATCAAATGTATTGTAATTTAATTCAGATAACTTTTTGATGTTACCACGTACTATTCTTGAAGATTCAAATAAAATATTTCTGGTAAAATTATCTGATGATTGATTATAATGATTAATTACATGTTTTTGATTTTTATCTTGAGCAAAAACTTCATAATTGATAGATTGTTTTTCTAATTCGAATAATGACAGAACAACTTCATTAATTTCAGAGCCATCAAATACTCCACATCCTGATAATACTACTGCTATTTTCATTTACATTTATTCTCATTAATAATGATTGATTTAAACCCTTTAAAATAAGGGTTTAAATCAAAATTCACAATATCAGATTAATAATCTGGATTCCCACTTGCTTTTTTAAGAAATTGAAGCTTCGAAAGAAACATATCCATTTCTTCAGATTCTATAGATTTAAGGTTTTTGTTTTGATCTTTTAAACGACGTTCTATTCCTTGTTCCACTTCGAGGGCTATATCTGATCTGTTAATTACATAGTATGAATTAGCTAATAGTTTCAATTCTTCTACAGTTAAGCGTTGTTTATTTTTTAATCTTTTTATTTCCATTTCTTTAATATTTTTTTGAGCATCTTTAATATTAATTTCAATACCGAAATCTTTCCCTATCCAACGATATAAAAATTCAATTCCAGATGTTTTTTTTGAGTTTTTAAAGATCTGATAACCCAAATGTCCGTCTTTACTTTCTAAAAAAAGAATTTCTTTTTTTGTCATTGAATTTTCACTAATTTCTTTTATACTATCTCGAATACAACGTTTCATGAAAACACTGTTTTTTTTAAAGGATTGTTTATCTTGTTTTAGTTTTCCTTTTTCATCTAAAATTCCAAAAAGTCCTTTTAAGTCCTCAATTTTCTGAATTTTCATGATAGTCCCAGAGGTCTTAAATCGGCTTAATAATTCATATAATCTTTTTGAATATTCTTTTTTTAAATTCAAAAAATTTTGTGTATTGATAAGAGCAAAACCTTTTTTATATTCAATATATTCTGAACGTAGCTCATCATTTGGTACCATTAAAAGCTTACTATTTTTATATGTTAACCGTTTAAAAAACGGTATATAATCAAACTCTTCTTGTCCATTGGGTGTTACTGTTTTTACCCCAACTTTTCTTTCTGATAATCGTTTAGCAACAGGACTTAAATTACTACCAATATGTTTATGCTTTATACTCAACCATTTTGATATTTGTGATGCATGAAACTCATATACTGGAGTGCTTTTTTTCCAATCTTCTGGAGTCATCTGAGCAATCATTAATGCAAACATATCAGTCTCACGTACAGATAAATCTTGACGACTGAATAAAATCTGATGCCCTTTCTTAATATGTTTAGGTAAATGTTTCTTAACAAGATATGATTGTTTCATTGATTTTGACATGAATATAGCAGTAAGTTTTTTATACATTTTTAATGATAAATTAGACTTACATAAATATAAAGTAGATTTTTTATTGAAAATAGAACAATTTTATAAATTTTGTCAAATTGACATCAATTTCTTTATACAAAAATGCTTTATCTATGATAGATAATCAAAAATTAGTATTGAAAATAATAACATCTAAATATGAATGTTTTTTAAACAAAAAAAGTAAAGATATCTAGATAACTTATGATATAGCTAAATTTAACAATAAAAAACAATATACTCAAGTATCAAAAAACTTAAGTAAGAAAGTATTAATAACATCCCTATTGCACATTGTTAATACTTCATTTTAGGATTTATTATGTTCTAAAAACGAAGAAGCAGCTGAGCAAAAAGAAATATCTAAAACTTTTTTCGCACGCGTTGCAGCAACATATAATAATCTTCCTTCTTCTTCATTATATCCAGGAGAACCTTTTAGTTTAAAATCATCAGCCAATCTAACAATATTCCATTCTCTCCCCTTTGCTTGGTGTACAGTGCTTACAATCAGATCTGCATGAGATTCTCTTATGAACTTTACCTTCGATATTAATTCAATTAGAAAAGAAGTATTATATTCTTTAATCAAATTGACGACAGTTTTTAAGTGATACCCCTCACTAGTTTTTGAAAATCTAACAATTTCTGACCAATTTTTAAAAGGAATAAAATCAGGATGAAAAGATATTTTCCCCCTAATAATTTTTTCTGCTTCTTGAAGATCATAAATAAGATTATGTATATAAGCATTAATAAAAACTTTTTTTTTCTTAAAATTACCTTTTAGATAAACAACCTCAGCGATCAATGCAAAATTTGATCTACAAATGACAACATCAGGTTCAAATTTATTAGATAATACTGACTTAATTTTAGATAATCCTCGTATATTTGGATTATCATTAAAATGAGTAGAAAGAAGAAGATTACAGTATTCAGCAATCTCCTTTCCATATCTAAAAGATTTTGTAAGAACATAATGGTTATCTATATTTATAGAATCTAAGGCATTTTTAGCCCCTCTAAACTCATAGATTTGTTGATATTTATCTCCAACCCAAATCTGTTGTAGATGATTTTGTTTTGAAAGCAAATCAATAACAACAGGATTCTGATCTTGAGCTTCATCAATAAGAATATAGTCATAGAAAAGCTTAGGTTCTTTAAGTGCCCATAGTTTTAAATAAATATTAGGAGTAATTGGAAGTTTACTAGAGGATTCTAAATCACGAATTAAAGACCAAATTGATTTTAAAAAATAGAATAAAGTTTCTTTTAATTCATGTATATTGTTTTTATCTATATCTGAAAAATTCACTTTATTAAGATGATGAACCGAAATTTCTGCATCAGAAGAGTCGCAATAGGACTGAATTCCAGACAATATCATGCCACATATCCTAATAGGTAAAATACCGAATATAGCAGGAGTATTCTTAAAAAAAGCGTCATGCAGTATTGCTGCATTCAGAAATTGATTCATACGTCCCACTCGAAAATATTTTATTCCCACATCTTTATATGCTAGTGAATGAATAGTTCGACATGATACGTTCTTAGTAAAAACAGCTGTTGCTTCGTTAACAATTTTTCTATTAAATGCTAAATAAAGCCCCGATTTACTTGATAAAACTTTCAATGAAATAGCTCGTAATATGAAGGTTTTTCCTGTTCCTGCAAACGCATTAATAATAAGATTCTTTCCCAATTTTACTTCTTCTAAAATAGAAAACTGTTCGCAAGAAAGTTTTTTCCCATCAATGAATACGTTTTGGTATTGAAACATAATATGAATTCTCATTAAGTTATGAATGCATTGGAATCAATATCAAATTGAATCATACAACGTATGCCATGTATTTATTTTAGTGAAAAAATGAACGATTTAAAAAGAAAATAAAATAGATATATATATCTAAAAAGCAATTTAGAAAGTACATCAGGTTTTTTCTTTTATATAGAAAGTTGTAAAATTTATAAAGAAAAGAAAAATAAATTATCTATCTTTTTCTTTTCTTTTGATAAGGACAATCCAAATTTGGACATCTGTTTATTATTTTTTCTTGATAATGGTACATTGGTTTTTTCCTTTTTCCCTTTTTTTTATTAAGCATAAAAAAAGCGAAAAACAAACATATGACACAAATCAAAAATAACATTACACTACCCCATTAGTTAAATAAACGATATAACTACTACTCCTATCTATCTTGAACTAAATTATTTTTCTTTAAGCGAAAAAAACAATTGGCTAATAAAATTTTAATGCTAATTTTTAAATTTAATAGAGTATTATTACTAATAATCTCGCAGATATTATTGTGTTTTATTTACTTTAGAAATTGTAGATCTACTACATCCTAATAAACTCTGGATCTGACTCCAGCTTTTCCCTTCTAATAATAATAAAGAGATGTTATTTCTTAATTTATGATTAGGTTGTCTACCTTTATATTTTCCAAGTAATTTAGCTTTTTTAATTCCCTGGGCTTGACGTATTCTTTGAGTTTCATAATCATCTCTTGCCATAGCAGCCGCTAAGTCAATCATAAACTCTGTAAGTACTTTAGATATCATAGAATATGGTTTTCCTTTATCTAAAATTTCATGAGTCATTGGTTGTTCAGTGACAACGATATGAATCCCAGAATCAATTAATCTATTTTTTAGTTCCTTCCATTGTTCATATGGTAACCGTGATAATCTGTCTATTTTTTCTATTAGAAGTATGTCTCCTTTTTGAGAGTCATAAATTAATCTTCTAAGAGCAGGTCTATCAAGTTTTGCAGCAGACTGATTTTCAATATAATAACTTGCAATACGTACGCCTTTATCATTTGCAAATTTAGTTAAATTGTACTGAGCTCTTTTAGCATCTTGTTCTTTTGTTGATGCCCTTAGATAAGCACGAATGAACATAGCTATCCTTGTGTAGATTAAATTTAGGTCTAGTTTTGTATAATGGTTCGCATAGCCTAATTTTTAATGATAAATCAAACCAAATAATTAGCTTTATTTTTGGTGCGCATAAAGCATACTAATATAGAACTAAATAACCAAAAATAAAAGAAATTTTATTTAGAATACTATAGTTACAAACACCAATTTTTAGATTTAACTCCACCATCATAGTACACTGCTAATCCAGAGTGAATCAAATATTCACTAAGATTCTTATTACCGACATATACGTCAGCTACAATACGAAAATACTTACCACGCTTAACATTTCTTAATTCAATTATATCTTTTGAATTTAAAAAATTAACTGTGAATTGTTTTGCTAACTTAGCTAGTGTTTTTTCTTTTTTGCATTTACCTCTTATTTCAGGAGTATCAATACCAGCAACTCTTATAGGAATCTTATTTCCGATTAACGAATGAACATTATGAATGTTAGCTCGAAATGTATCTCCATCAAAAACTGATGTTATTTCAGTAATTTTTAATGTTCCGTAAGTTTCATTTTTTTTAGCAAAAACATTATTGTTAAATAACAAAACAATTATCAATGCAATGATTTTAATACTCATAAATGTTCCTATTTTATGAAAATATTGTTAGTATTTTTTTTTTACCCAGAGCACCCCCACTTCTATTTTATCTATTTGCACTAAAGTACCTTTTTTTATAGGCTGTAAACACTTAATTTCCCATTGAATACCAGAATACCAATGTGTACTTTTGCTTAAAATATCAATATCATTTTCTAAAATAAACTCTTTGCTATGAAAATCAGTTTTAATCTTTCTCGTATCTAGTTTATTTTGAAGTATTTTGAATGGTTTCCATAGGATTAAAAAAAATAGTATTGTCAAAATACTTGTTGATAAAAAAGCAGATATAAAACTTGAATTTATGAAAGAGAAAATCATCAAAAAGCCAGATGAAATCATTCCTAACCCGGCAAATAGAAAAACAAAAGTTGATATACCAAATATAGAAACCTCAATAGTAATGAGGATAATGCCTAATATAACAAGACTGTAAGAAAGGTATTCCATCATAGAATTAAGTCTTACGATTATTTAGACTGTTGATTATGGTCATTGCTGAAGCAACAATTCCAGTAGTATCAGTACTTGATTCTGGTAAAAGTACTATAGAAGATTCCTTTGCAATAGCTTTTTTAGCATCAATTGCTTTTGATGCTAAATCAAGTTGTATAGCTTTTTGCCCTGGGGTGGTGTTAGCAGTATGACCAACAAGTTTTAAAGCCTCAGCACGTGCCTCAGCAACAGATAAAATAGCTTTTGCTTCACCTTGAGCTTTTAATACTTGCTCTTCCTTATCTGCTTCCGCTGCAAGAACCTTAGATTGTTTTTGTCCTTCAGCAACGTTAATAGCAGCTTGTCTGTCTCCTTCCGATTCTAAAATTTGAGCTCTTTTCACAACTCTTTCGGCTTTCATTTGAGCTTCCATAGATTCCATAATTGAATTAGGAGGGACGATATCTTTAATTTCATAACGCAGTACTTGAATTCCCCATGGTTCAGCAGCTTGATTTATCGAAGAAACTATGCTTGCATTTAATTGATTACGTTCTTCAAAAGTTCGATCTAAATCCATTTTCCCTAATTCAGAACGCATGGTAGTTTTAGCTAATTGAGTAACAGCAAAATTGTAATCGTCTACTCCATATGTTGCTTTATATGGATCTAATACTCGAAAGTAAAGCACACCATCTACAGCTAGTGAAATGTTATCTTTTGTAATTACAGATTGGCTTGGTACGTCTTGGGCTTGTTCTTTTAGACTTCGATCAGCAGCAATAGAATCGATAAAAGGAATAATAAAATTTAATCCAGCTTCTTTTGTTGATTGATATTTTCCAAAACGTTCTATTATCCAAGCTCGGTTTTGAGGTACAAATTTAATAGCATTTTTTAAAGCTAAAAATATTAGAATAAAAAAGACTACACTGATAATTGCTGATAGAGATAATTCTAATTGGTGCACTCTAGGGTTCCTTATTTTCAATAATCGTTTGAATAATAGATAAGATTTGTAAATGCAATTGTGAGTATGTGGATAAGTATTGTTTCTTTTTACTTATCCACATACTCACAGTTGCTATAATAATAATAAATATAAAATATATTATATACTATAAAATACTATAAGATCTATAAGCGTCAATATCTCATTGATATATAAAGGTTTTTTAGGTGTTTTTGAACATATTTTAGGTGTTTTTGAACATATTTTAGGTGTTTTTGAACATATTTTAGGTGGTTTTGAACATATTTTAGGTGCTTTGATAACAAAAAATACATCTTTAAATGACATATTTT
>NZ_AMSD01000009.1 GCF_000478685.1 Candidatus Photodesmus katoptron Akat1
TTCTATATATTTTATACTAGTATAGTAAAAAATAGGGGATGACTGTAAGTTTAGCTGTGTGATGGAATTGGTAGACATGAGTGATTCAAAATCACTTGCCGTTAAGGCGTAGCGGTTCGAATCCGCTCACAGCTACCAAGTTTTCTATTTTGGAGAGGGATAAAGCCTCATACAAAGGCAGTAATTCAGAAGCTAAAAAACATATAATAGCTATTTTAAATAAAGTAATTTATTTACATATATAAATTTTATAAAAAGTATTTGACACAGAGTTGGATCTAGCTAGAATGTTTGATTCTTTCTAGTAAAAGAAGAAAGCAAGCTCTTTAATAACATTAAATCTATTAATCTGTGTGAGCACTTATTTGATAACAGTCTTAAAGGCTTGTTTAGTGAACAACAAAGGGAACGATCGATATTTATTAATTGATAGGAACTAATGTTGGTTTACATTTTGATGTATTGAGTATTCATTAAGCAATTACCTTGATAACAAAAGCTTTAATTGAAGAGTTTGATCATGGCTCAGATTGAACGCTGGCGGCAGGCCTAACACATGCAAGTCGAGCGGAAACAACAGCTATCCTTTTTAAAAGGATAATTGGTTGTCGAGCGGCGGACGGGTGAGTAATGCCTAGGAAGTTGCCCAGTAGAGGGGGATAACCATTGGAAACGATGGCTAATACCGCATAAACTCTTTGGAGAAAAGCAGGGGACCTTTTATAGGCCTTGCGCTATTGGATACGCCTAGGTGGGATTAGCTAGTTGGTAAGGTAATGGCTTACCAAGGCGACGATCCCTAGCTGGTCTGAGAGGATGAACAGCCACACTGGAACTGAGACACGGTCCAGACTCCTACGGGAGGCAGCAGTGGGGAATATTGCACAATGGGCGCAAGCCTGATGCAGCCATGCCGCGTGTGTGAAGAAGGCCTTAGGGTTGTAAAGCACTTTCAGCAGTGAGGAAGAATATGCATCTAATACATGTATATTTTGACGTTAACTGCACAAGAAGCACCGGCTAACTCCGTGCCAGCAGCCGCGGTAATACGGAGGGTGCGAGCGTTAATCGGAATTACTGGGCGTAAAGCGCATGTAGGTGGTTTGATAAGTTAGATGTGAAAGCCCGGGGCTTAACCTCGGAACTGCATTTAAAACTGTCAGACTAGAGTACTATAGAGGGGGGTGGAATTTCAGGTGTAGCGGTGAAATGCGTAGAGATCTGAAGGAATACCAGTGGCGAAGGCGACCCCCTGGATAGATACTGACACTCAGATGCGAAAGCGTGGGGAGCAAACAGGATTAGATACCCTGGTAGTCCATGCCGTAAACGATGTCTACTTGGAGGTTGTGGCCTTGAGCTGTAGCTTTCGTAGTTAACGCGTTAAGTAGACCGCCTGGGGAGTACGGTCGCAAGATTAAAACTCAAATGAATTGACGGGGGCCCGCACAAGCGGTGGAGCATGTGGTTTAATTCGATGCAACGCGAAGAACCTTACCTACTTTTGACATCCAAAGAAGCCAGTAGAGATACAGGTGTGCCTTCGGGAACTTTGAGACAGGTGCTGCATGGCTGTCGTCAGCTCGTGTTGTGAAATGTTGGGTTAAGTCCCGCAACGAGCGCAACCCTTGTCCTTGTTTGCCAGCGAGTAATGTCGGGAACTTCAAGGAGACTGCCGGTGAGAAACCGGAGGAAGGTGGGGACGACGTCAAGTCATCATGGCCCTTACGAGTAGGGCTACACACGTGCTACAATGGTGTATACAAAGGGTTGCCAACCAGTAATGGTAAGCTAATCCCCTAAAGTACATCGTAGTCCGGATTGGAGTCTGCAACTCGACTCCATGAAGTCGGAATCGCTAGTAATCGTAGATCAGCACGCTACGGTGAATACGTTCCCGGGCCTTGTACACACCGCCCGTCACACCATGGGAGTGGGTTGCAAAAGAAGTGGGTAGTTTAACTTTCGAGAGGACGCTCACCACTTTGTGGTTCATGACTGGGGTGAAGTCGTAACAAGGTAGCCCTAGGGGAACCTGGGGCTGGATCACCTCCTTAAAATATCAGGATTGTTTGAATGAGTGCTCACACAAATTAATTAGATTAATTTAAAGTTAAAGAGTTTAGTTAGATATTGGGTCTGTAGCTCAGTTGGTTAGAGCGTTCGCCTGATAAGCGGGAGGTCGGTGGTTCAAGTCCACTCAGACCCACCAATCCTTTTGAATATTTAAGTTATTACCAAAAGGAGTTAAAATTGAACGTTCATACTTAAAGCTAATGTATGCAAGGAGAAGGGGCTATAGCTCAGCTGGTAGAGCACCTGCTTTGCACGCAGGGGGTCTGCGGTTCGATCCCGCATAGCTCCACCAATGATTAAACGATTAAAATCAATTAAATATAGTAAAGCCTGTTCTTTAACAATTTAGAAAACTAGACAGATAATTCTGTTAGTTAATTTAGGATA
>NZ_AMSD01000008.1 GCF_000478685.1 Candidatus Photodesmus katoptron Akat1
AGAAAAAGTAATTTTTGGCGGAGTGGACGGGATTCGAACCCGCGACCCCCGGCGTGACAGGCCGGTATTCTAACCAGCTGAACTACCACTCCCTCCAAAATTATAAGCCTGGCAATGTCCTACTCTCACATGGGGAAACCCCACACTACCATTGGCGCTGCTGCGTTTCACTTCTGAGTTCGGTATGGAATCAGGTGGGTCCACAACGCTATAGTCACCAAGCTAATTCTTTTATACATTAGAAAACTGAATAAACACCAAAACTACTTAGGGTTGTATGGTTAAGCCTCACGGGTAATTAGTACAGGTTAGCTTAACATTTCACAATGCTTATACACCCTGCCTATCAACGTCCTAGTCTTGAACAACCCTTCAGGACAACATATGTGCCTGGGAAGACTAATCTTAAGGCTCGCTTCCCGCTTAGATGCTTTCAGCGGTTATCGATTCCGAACTTAGCTACCGGGCAATGCATCTGGCGATACAACCCGAACACCAGAGGTTCGTCCACTTCGGTCCTCTCGTACTAGAAGCAGCCCCTTTCAATCTTCCAACGCCCACGACAGATAGGGACCGAACTGTCTCACGACGTTCTAAACCCAGCTCGCGTACCACTTTAAATGGCGAACAGCCATACCCTTGGGACCGACTCCAGCCCCAGGATGTGATGAGCCGACATCGAGGTGCCAAACACCGCCGTCGATATGAACTCTTGGGCGGTATCAGCCTGTTATCCCCGGAGTACCTTTTATCCGTTGAGCGATGGCCCTTCCATTCAGAACCACCGGATCACTATGACCTGCTTTCGCATCTGCTCGAATTGTCATTCTCGCAGTTAAGCGGGCTTATGCCATTGCACTAACCTCACGATGTCCAACCGTGATTAGCCCACCTTCGTGCTCCTCCGTTACTCTTTAGGAGGAGACCGCCCCAGTCAAACTACCCACCAGACACTGTCCTCACCCCGGATAACGGGGCTAAGTTAGAATATCAAACATATAAGGGTGGTATTTCAAGGTCGGCTCCACCCATACTAGCGTACTGGTTTCAAAGCCTCCCACCTATCCTACACATATAAGTTCAACATTCAGTGCCAAGCTGTAGTAAAGGTTCACGGGGTCTTTCCGTCTAGCCGCGGGTATACTGCATCTTCACAGCAATTTCAATTTCACTGAGTCTCGGGTGGAGACAGCATGGCCATCATTACGCCATTCGTGCAGGTCGGAACTTACCCGACAAGGAATTTCGCTACCTTAGGACCGTTATAGTTACGGCCGCCGTTTACCGGGGCTTCGATCAAAAGCTTTGACTTTTTATAAGTCTAACCTTATCAATTAACCTTCCGGCACCGGGCAGGCGTCACACCGTATACTTCATCTTACGATTTTGCACAGTGCTGTGTTTTTAATAAACAGTTGCAGCCATCTGGTATCTGCGACTTTCAACAGCTATATTCGCAAAGAACTTCACCGTTAAAAGTGTACCTTCTCCCGAAGTTACGGTACCAATTTGCCTAGTTCCTTCACCCGAGTTCTCTCAAGCGCCTCGGTATTCTCTACCTGACCACCTGTGTCGGTTTAGAGTACGATTCTTTACAATCTGTAAGCTTAGAGGATTTTCCTGGAAGCATGGCATCAATGACTTCACTACCATAGCAGCTCGACATCATATCTCAGCGTAAAATAATCCGGATTTCCCTAAACTATTCGCCTACATATTTGAACCTGGACAACCGTCGCCAGGCACACCTAGCCTTCTCCGTCCCCCCATCGCAATTGCAAAAAGTACGGGAATATTAACCCGTTTACCATCGATTACGCCTATCGGCCTCACCTTAGGAGTCGACTTACCCTGCCCCGATTAACGTTGGACAGGAACCCTTAGTCTTCCGGCGTGAGGGTTTTTCACCCTCATTATCGTTACTCATGTCAGCATTCGCACTTCTGATACCTCCAACATGCCTTACGACATATCTTCAACAGCTTACAGAACGCTCCCCTACCCAATATAACCAGTTGGTTATATTGCCGCAGCTTCGGTTTGTAGCTTAGCCCCGTTATATCTTCCGCGCAGGCCGACTCGACTAGTGAGCTATTACGCTTTCTTTAAATGATGGCTGCTTCTAAGCCAACATCCTAGCTGTTTAAGCCTTCCCACATCGTTTCCCACTTAGCTACAAATTAGGGACCTTAGCTGGCGGTCTGGGTTGTTTCCCTTTCCACGATGGACGTTAGCACCCACCGTGTGTCTCCCGGACATTACTTACTGGTATTCGGAGTTTGCAAAGGGTTGGTAAGTCGGGATGACCCCCTAGCCTTAACAGTGCTCTACCCCCAGTAGTATTCATCCGAGGCGCTACCTAAATAGCTTTCGGGGAGAACCAGCTATCTCCAGGTTTGATTGGCCTTTCACCCCTAACCACAAGTCATCCGCTAATTTTTCAACATTAGTCGGTTCGGTCCTCCAGCTGATGTTATTCAACCTTCAACCTGCTCATGGCTAGATCACCTGGTTTCGGGTCTATATCCAGAGACTAAAATAGCCCAGTTAAGACTCGGTTTCCCTTCGGCTCCCTTATGCAGTTAACCTTGCCACTGAATATAAGTCGCTGACCCATTATACAAAAGGTACGCAGTCACACTGAATAACAGCGCTCCTACTGCTTGTATGTACACGGTTTCAGGTTCTATTTCACTCCCCTCACAGGGGTTCTTTTCACCTTTCCCTCACGGTACTAGTTCACTATCGGTCAGTCAGTAGTATTTAGCCTTGGAGGATGGTCCCCCCATATTCAAACAGGATATCACGTGTCCCGCCTTACTCGATTTCACTAATAATGTACTGTCGGTTACGGGGATATCACCCTGTATCACAGCACTTTCCAGAGCTTTCACCTAATACATTAATAGTTTAAGGGCTACTCCAATTTCGCTCGCCACTACTTTCGGAATCTCATATTGATTTCTACTCTTCGAGGTACTTAGATGTTTCAGTTCCCTCGATTTACTTCATAATGCTATATATTCACATTATGATATACACTTGCGTGTATAGGTTTCCCCATTCGGAAATCCCAGACTCAAGCGGATTTTACTTCCTTATCTAGGCTTATCGCAAGTTAATACGTCCTTCATCGCCCCTGACTGCCAAGGCATCCACCGGTGTACACTTAATTACTTAACCATACAACCCTAAAAAGTTTTAATATAACAAATAATTTATCTTTCTATTAAATTAATGCCAGGATAACTTTATTATCCTAAATTAACTAACAGAATTATCTGTCTAGTTTTCTAAATTGTTAAAGAACAGGCTTTAACTATTATTTAAATTGGTAATTTTAATCGTTTAATCATTGGTGGGCAATACTGGACTCGAACCAGTGACCCCCTGCTTGTAAGGCAGGTGCTCTACCAACTGAGCTAATCG
>NZ_AMSD01000006.1 GCF_000478685.1 Candidatus Photodesmus katoptron Akat1
TTTCGAGAGGACGCTCACCACTTTGTGGTTCATGACTGGGGTGAAGTCGTAACAAGGTAGCCCTAGGGGAACCTGGGGCTGGATCACCTCCTTAAAATATCAGGATTGTTTGAATGAGTGCTCACACAAATTAATTAGATTAATTTAAAGTTAAAGAGTTTAGTTAGATATTGGGTCTGTAGCTCAGTTGGTTAGAGCGTTCGCCTGATAAGCGGGAGGTCGGTGGTTCAAGTCCACTCAGACCCACCAATCCTTTTGAATATTTAAGTTATTACCAAAAGGAGTTAAAATTGAACGTTCATACTTAAAGCTAATGTATGCAAGGAGAAGGGGCTATAGCTCAGCTGGTAGAGCACCTGCTTTGCACGCAGGGGGTCTGCGGTTCGATCCCGCATAGCTCCACCAATGATTAAACGATTAAAATCAATTAAATATAGTAAAGCCTGTTCTTTAACAATTTAGAAAACTAGACAGATAATTCTGTTAGTTAATTTAGGATAATAAAGTTATCCTGACATTAATTTAATAGAAAGATAAATTATTTGTTATATTAAAACTTTTTAGGGTTGTATGGTTAAGTAATTAAGTGTACACGGTGGATGCCTTGGCAGTCAGGGGCGATGAAGGACGTATTAACTTGCGATAAGCCTAGATAAGGAAGTAAAATCCGCTTGAGTCTGGGATTTCCGAATGGGGAAACCTATACACGCAAGTGTATATCATAATGTGAATATATAGCATTATGAAGTAAATCGAGGGAACTGAAACATCTAAGTACCTCGAAGAGTAGAAATCAATATGAGATTCCGAAAGTAGTGGCGAGCGAAATTGGAGTAGCCCTTAAACTATTAATGTATTAGGTGAAAGCTCTGGAAAGTGCTGTGATACAGGGTGATATCCCCGTAACCGACAGTACATTATTAGTGAAATCGAGTAAGGCGGGACACGTGATATCCTGTTTGAATATGGGGGACCATCCTCCAAGGCTAAATACTACTGACTGACCGATAGTGAACTA
>NZ_AMSD01000005.1 GCF_000478685.1 Candidatus Photodesmus katoptron Akat1
GGCTGTCGTCAGCTCGTGTTGTGAAATGTTGGGTTAAGTCCCGCAACGAGCGCAACCCTTGTCCTTGTTTGCCAGCGAGTAATGTCGGGAACTTCAAGGAGACTGCCGGTGAGAAACCGGAGGAAGGTGGGGACGACGTCAAGTCATCATGGCCCTTACGAGTAGGGCTACACACGTGCTACAATGGTGTATACAAAGGGTTGCCAACCAGTAATGGTAAGCTAATCCCCTAAAGTACATCGTAGTCCGGATTGGAGTCTGCAACTCGACTCCATGAAGTCGGAATCGCTAGTAATCGTAGATCAGCACGCTACGGTGAATACGTTCCCGGGCCTTGTACACACCGCCCGTCACACCATGGGAGTGGGTTGCAAAAGAAGTGGGTAGTTTAACTTTCGAGAGGACGCTCACCACTTTGTGGTTCATGACTGGGGTGAAGTCGTAACAAGGTAGCCCTAGGGGAACCTGGGGCTGGATCACCTCCTTAAAATATCAGGATTGTTTGAATGAGTGCTCACACAAATTAATTAGATTAATTTAAAGTTAAAATGTCCCGTTCGTCTAGAGGCCTAGGACATCGCCCTTTCACGGCGGCAACAGGGGTTCGACTCCCCTACGGGATACCATTGGGTCGTTAGCTCAGTTGGTAGAGCAGTTGACTTTTAATCAATTGGTCGCAGGTTCGAATCCTGCACGACCTACCATAATTTATAAATTTATAGGTATAGGGCGATTAGCTCAGTTGGTAGAGCACCTGCCTTACAAGCAGGGGGTCACTGGTTCGAGTCCAGTATTGCCCACCAATGATTAAACGATTAAAATCAATTAAATATAGTAAAGCCTGTTCTTTAACAATTTAGAAAACTAGACAGATAATTCTGTTAGTTAATTTAGGATAATAAAGTTATCCTGGCATTAATTTAATAGAAAGATAAATTATTTGTTATATTAAAACTTTTTAGGGTTGTATGGTTAAGTAATTAAGTGTACACGGTGGATGCCTTGGCAGTCAGGGGCGATGAAGGACGTATTAACTTGCGATAAGCCTAGATAAGGAAGTAAAATCCGCTTGAGTCTGGGATTTCCGAATGGGGAAACCTATACACGCAAGTGTATATCATAATGTGAATATATAGCATTATGAAGTAAATCGAGGGAACTGAAACATCTAAGTACCTCGAAGAGTAGAAATCAATATGAGATTCCGAAAGTAGTGGCGAGCGAAATTGGAGTAGCCCTTAAACTATTAATGTATTAGGTGAAAGCTCTGGAAAGTGCTGTGATACAGGGTGATATCCCCGTAACCGACAGTACATTATTAGTGAAATCGAGTAAGGCGGGACACGTGATATCCTGTTTGAATATGGGGGGACCATCCTCCAAGGCTAAATACTACTGACTGACCGATAGTGAACTAGTACCGTGAGGGAAAGGTGAAAAGAACCCCTGTGAGGGGAGTGAAATAGAACCTGAAACCGTGTACATACAAGCAGTAGGAGCGCTGTTATT
>NZ_AMSD01000004.1 GCF_000478685.1 Candidatus Photodesmus katoptron Akat1
ATCGCCAGATGCATTGCCCGGTAGCTAAGTTCGGAATCGATAACCGCTGAAAGCATCTAAGCGGGAAGCGAGCCTTAAGATTAGTCTTCCCAGGCACATATGTTGTCCTGAAGGGTTGTTCAAGACTAGGACGTTGATAGGCAGGGTGTATAAGCATTGTGAAATGTTAAGCTAACCTGTACTAATTACCCGTGAGGCTTAACCATACAACCCTAAGTAGTTTTGGTGTTTATTCAGTTTTCTAATGTATAAAAGAATTAGCTTGGTGACTATAGCGTTGTGGACCCACCTGATTCCATACCGAACTCAGAAGTGAAACGCAGCAGCGCCAATGGTAGTGTGGGGTTTCCCCATGTGAGAGTAGGACATTGCCAGGCTTATAATTTTGGAGGGAGTGGTAGTTCAGCTGGTTAGAATACCGGCCTGTCACGCCGGGGGTCGCGGGTTCGAATCCCGTCCACTCCGCCAAAAATTACTTTTTTCTCCATAAGGTGCTATTAATGTAGGGGTGTAGCTCCAATTGGCAGAGCAGCGGATTCCAAATCCGCTTGTTGGGAGTTCGATTCTCTCCACCCCTGCCATGCTATAATTAATTGCTTTAATATTGAAAAAAAATACTTCCAAAATTGTTAGTTTGATTAATTGTTTAGTTATCTTAAAAGTAATATCAACATGCGCTATATTTTTTTTTCATTATCAACTTTTCTCTTTGGTTGTTTATTTCCTTCAGTGTTTAATTTTAATGTAACTCAATATACTACTGGTGAGTTAGTTCAAAATGTTTTGAGTTTTTATTGGTATACTAAAAAGTCTTCAAAATTAAAATCAGGAGCTGATTATTTAGATTTTGGTAATAATACTTGGTATAAAACTGACTATCTTTGGACTGATGGAGTACTTAGGGAATTAATTCGTAAAGGTGAAAAATTAAAAGCAACTCAGGAATTAGTACCTTATTATATTCACCTTCGTTTTAATCAGAAGGGGAGTGCCGTATATCAGCATTATCGTTTAGATCAAAAAATTTTTCCATTGACTCAAAAAGAATTATTTTCCTACCAAAAAAAAGCAAATGCGATGTTAAATAAAGTTGAAAGAAAAGCTAAAGAGGGTTTGCAGTTAATTCAAGGTTTTTGGGATGGAGCTGTATTTCATACTTGCTCAGGTAAACAGTATAATAAAATTGAATTTGCAGGGTTAGAAAATTTTTCTTTCGGAACAGCATCTGAAAATATATACGCTGTTTTTTTAGGTAAAGTAATTTATAATAGAATGATTATAAAAGATCTGCTGATGCTAATAGATAAGGAACAACAACCCGAAAAAATATGTATTAAAAGACCAGCCTATATTAGTTTAATAGATGATTGATTTTTATTGTTTAATAGATTGCTTTTCAATAAATTTATGTAAAGCAGAAAAAATATTTTTATCAAGCGATCTAGCTAGAATACGAAGCTTATAGTACATTGTATCAATATCGTTAGCAGAAACATTTATATGTCCCATTTTTCGAGAAGGTTGTTTCTTTTTTCCATACCAATGTATATGACAAGTATCTAAAGCCAGTATTTCATCAGGTAAAGAATCTATACCTAGTATATTAATCATTGATGTAAAACGAAGCAATTTAGTACTTCCTAAAGGCATTCCGCATACTGCACGTAAATGGTTTTCAAATTGACAAGTTTCTGTTCCTTGTTGAGTCCAATGTCCAGAATTATGTACTCGTGGAGCAATTTCATTAACTAACAACTGGCCATTAAATTCAAAAAATTCAATAGTTAAAACTCCCACGTATTGTAGTTTATTTGTAATGCTAATAAATATTTTTTTAGCTTGTTGTTGAAGTTCTAAATTGTTAATTGAAATTGACAAATTTAATATGCCGTTGGTATGTATGTTTTCTGTTAAAGGATAAATCACACTAGTACCATCTTTTCCTCTTGCACCAATTAAAGATAGTTCTCGTTCAAAAGAAATGAGCTTTTCTGCAATGATAGATTGCTTATTTTCTGATGATATCCTAATACATTTTTCTAACATGTTCCAAGTAGCATTAATATCATCTGCTTTTTTTAAATACCACTGACCTTTTCCATTGTATCCACCTAAGGCCGTTTTTAATACCATAGGAAATCCAATTTGTTTAATTGCGTTTTTTAAGTCATTTTTTTTATTAATAATATTATAATTAAGATTATTAATGTTAAGCTTATTTAGCAAAGTTTTTTCAATACGACGATCTTTTCCAACTTTAATCATATGCATATTTGGTAGGAATTTTCCGCTCTTTTCACAAAGGTTTAAAACTTCATAAGAAATATTTTCAATTTCAGCAGTAATTACATCAGTTTGTTTTATAGCCTCAATCAAGCTAGAATATACGGGTGTTTGAGTCAATGGATGAATTACACTTTGAGTATGCAAATCAAATGCTGAAATTTTCATATTAAAAGGTCCGCCTGCTAAAGACAACATACGTGAAAGTTGCCCTGCTCCTATTATTAAAACACGCATATAATTATTAATCCTTTGTTGGGTCTTGATTTAATAGTACATTTTCAGTTTGTTTTTTACGAAATAATTGAATTTTATTCATGATCTGTTCATTAAATGTGCCTATAATTTGTGCTGCAAAAATTCCAGCATTCATTGCTCCTGCTTCTCCAATAGCCATTGTACCAACTGCAATCCCTTTTGGCATTTGTACGATGGAAAGTAAAGAGTCAAGACCTTTTAGTGCATTGGATTGAATTGGTACTCCAATTACAGGAAGACTTGTAAATGCTGCTATCATTCCTGGAAGATGCGCTGCATAACCAGCTGCTGCAATAATTACTTTGATTCCTCGTTCTTTAGCAGTATTTGCGTAGTCAGCTAAAAATTGTGGTGTTCTATGTGCAGATATGATTCGCATTTCATGTTTAATATGAAATTGCTTAAGTATATCTACTGATAATTTAATCGTCGGCCAGTCAGATTTAGAACCCATAATAACACTAACTTTCATTTATAAATTCCTTTAAATTAATTACCAGTACTAATATTAACTAGTTTAGTGTATTATATGATATGAAAAGAAGAATAGGAAAACATTTATACATATTCTTTGTTTCTAGAAAAAACATCAGTACATAGATTATAGAAATAAGTATTTTGTTATTTATAAATCAATTAGTTTTCATATATTAGAAATCCTTATGAGTAATTTAAACCTATTATTAAAAGGTCTAAAAAAAGGAAAGATTGTAGCATATCCAACTGAAAGCGTATTTGGGATAGGATGCGATCCCGATAATCTTCAAGCTATTCAAAAATTGCTTTGGTTAAAGCAACGTCCAATTAGCAAAGGATTAATTTTAGTAGCAAGTTCCTATCAACAATTGTTACCTTATATAGATGAAACTCAATTGACTCAAGCTCAACTTAAAAAGATACATGCAACTTGGCCAGGTCCTATTACATGGACTATGCCATCGAGTTCTTTAGTTTCTAATTTATTATCTGGTCAATTTAATTCGATTGCAGTAAGGGTTAGTAATCATCCAACAGTAAAAAAGATATGTTGTAAATTTGGTAAACCATTAATTTCAACAAGTGCCAATTTAACAGGGCAAAAACCGTGCATAAAAAGTGTTGATATCAAAAAGCAATTTGGTAAAAAAATATTTACTATATTAGATGAAGAAACTGGCAATCAAGATAAACCAAGTAAAATTTTTGATGCAAAAACTTTTATGCAACTTAGATAAGTTAATAAAAAATAGATACTTTTTTCATTAAGGTTAATCTATTTTGTTTTATTTAAATCCAATGAACTCTTTCAAACAACCTGATGCTTATGCAGTATTTGGTAATCCAATTAAACATAGTAAATCACCATTGATTCATAGTTTATTTATGGAGCAAACTAAAGAAGATATCATTTATACTGCTAATTTAGTCCCAATCAATAGTTTTTTTAAAGTCATACAGACTTTTTTTAAATTAGGAGGAAAAGGTTGTAATATCACTTTGCCTTTTAAAAAAAAAGCTTTCCAATTTTCAGATAAATTAACTAAACGTGCTCAATTTGCAGGTGCAGTAAACACATTAAAAAAACTTGATGACGGTAGAATATTAGGTGATAATACTGATGGTGAAGGATTAGTAAGAGATTTATTATCTCAGTCAGTTATTTTAAAAAAAGCAAATATACTATTGATTGGTGCTGGTGGAGCTGCACAGGGTGTTTTAAAGCCATTATTAGAACGAAATCCGATGCAAATTGTTATTGCTAATCGAACTTTAAGTAAGGCAGAACAATTAGCAAAAAAATTTCAATTATATGGTAATGTTTTGCCATATAATTTCAATAACCTTAATAATAGTTTTGATCTTGTCATTAACTCAACATCAGCAAGTTTAAAAGGAGAAATTCCAAAAATTTCTCCTAGAATATTTAATTCAAAAACAATAAGTTATGATATGAATTATCAAAATAGAATCAGTTGTTTTAATCAATGGGCTAAAATTAATAATGTAATTCATATATACGATGGTTTAGGAATGTTAGTAGAGCAAGCTGCTGAGAGTTTTCTATTTTGGAGAGGGATAAAGCCTCATACAAAGGCAGTAATTCAGAAGCTAAAAAACATATAATAGCTATTTTAAATAAAGTAATTTATTTACATATATAAATTTTATAAAAAGTATTTGACACAGAGTTGGATCTAGCTAGAATGTTTGATTCTTTCTAGTAAAAGAAGAAAGCAAGCTCTTTAATAACATTAAATCTATTAATCTGTGTGAGCACTTATTTGATAACAGTCTTAAAGGCTTGTTTAGTGAACAACAAAGGGAACGATCGATATTTATTTAATTGATAGGAACTAATGTTGGTTTACATTTTTTTGATGTATTGAGTATTCATTAAGCAATTACCTTGATAACAAAAGCTTTAATTGAAGAGTTTGATCATGGCTCAGATTGAACGCTGGCGGCAGGCCTAACACATGCAAGTCGAGCGGAAACAACAGCTATCCTTTTTAAAAGGATAATTGGTTGTCGAGCGGCGGACGGGTGAGTAATGCCTAG